>JANZZP010000041.1 GCA_026419335.1 Elusimicrobiales bacterium
GCTGTAAAAAATTTAAAAACGTCTTTATGGATAAATCCTCTGAATGAAAAATCTTATTATGCTTATTTTGAAATTGTTTTAAAAGGGTTAACATTAGATAATAAATATTTAGACTTTATTTTTCAAGATGCTATGTTAAATCATCCTAACGATGCATATATATATTGGCTAAATGGTTATTATCATGAAACTATAAAGAAAAATTTAACATTAGCTAAAAAATATTATTCTCTTTCTCTAGTAAATGATCCTATAAATCAACAGTATTATATTTCTCTTGCGCGTGTATCTACACAAAATGACTATGCCTTTAAGTTTTCTCAAACCTATCGAAAAGTTGTTATAGAAAATCAATATGATACTGTATTAATAAACTCTGATTTAAAAAATTTGGAGGACATTTTTGGAAATACAATAAGGTTTAAATTTATGAAGGCAAAATATCTTTTTGATATAGGAAAATATGAAGAAGCAGAAGGGATTCTTAAAAACATAATTGATAATAATCCAAATTTTTTACCAGCATTAAAAGGCATTGCGATTTTGTATGAAAAGAAAAAAGAATATTCAAAAGCTGTGGATTATTATACGAGGTATATTCAATATGATTCAGGAAATAAAGAAATACTAGCCAAGATTAATAATTTAAAAAGTATGAAATAAAAATTTAATATAATTTAGTAATAATGATATATATGAAGAATAAACTATACATGAAAAAAATGTTTATTATAATAAATATTTTGATCTATTCAATAATTTTTGGATGGTCTCAAAATTATTCAAAACAGATGCAGCAAGCTATCTTATTATATCAAGAAGGGAAAAATACTGATGCTATGGACAGATTTATGGATATCTTAGTTACTGGGACTCCTGAAGAAAAAATTTTAGCCAGTGAATATATATCAAAAATAACACAAGGTATTTCTCCGCAAACACAAAAAAACTCAGATACAAAAGTTATTACTGTGAATTCTAAGGATGAAAAAAATAGAGAATTTAAAAACGCTACCACACAACCTTCATCTTCGAAGGAAATTAATGAGGAAGATGTGTTGAGTAAAAAAGTTCAAGATAAAATAAAAGAAATTAAAAATGACATACTTGTTTCAATTTATAGGAAAAATTTTATTAAACTTTATATGGATTCTAATAATGAAAGACCAAATTATATACTTCTCAAAGAAGATAAAATATTTAACGAAGATATGACTTTTAAAACAAATGTGATTGAAGATTTAAAGCTACTCAGCGGACTTTTAACAGTTTTAAATAAATTAACCATAACAATACTCCCTAATGGTGCTATAAGTGGGAATATGAAAATAGCCAATGTTCGTAGAGCTACAATACTTCATTCATATTTTTTATCATCTGGACTTTCTCCTACTAAAGTTAAACTAGATATAATTGGAAATATATGGCAAAATATTATCGCGAAAAAAATAGATGATTTTGATGGCATAATACTTGTAATGGATTATAATAAAGAACCAGAACTTGTATCAGATTCAGAGTTGCCACAGACATATATCGCTTTATATCCAGAAAAAATCGATATAACTAAAAACCAAGCTACAATTGTTGATTTCGCAGTATTAATGGGAAAAAATCCTATTGCTAGTTGGAAAATGATGCTTAATAGAAAAGCTAAATCGACAACTTATTCAGTACAAAAGATTGAAAACACAGCTCCAATTATCTCACAAATATTGTTTAATGGTAGAGAAAAATTTATGGGGGACCCATATGAACCTGGTGAATACGAGTTTGTGTTAGAAGCAACTGATACTAAAGGAAACACCGCAACTACAAGAAAAACATTATATATAATAGGTTCAAAAGAAGAAATCGCTTCTAAAGCCATATCAGATGATAAAAACAAAACAGTTACTACGGTTAAAGCTAAAAACAAAAAAATAATACACACATCTAACAAAGAACCTAAAAAAATTTTCTATAAAATATACTTTGATAAAGATACATTTAATATAACTAAAAATAGTAGTGAAACATTAGATAAATTTGTTGAAGAACTAAAAGAATTTCCCAATATTAAAATAAATATAATAGGATATTCCTATTCTAAAGAACAAAAGTCAAAAACAAAAGCATACAAAAGAGCTCTGGTAGTAAAAAATATACTTATAAAAAAATATAAAATAAAATCATCTAGGATAATTATTTCAACAAAGATAGTAGATTTCAAAAAAACAATTGTAGAAATAACACTTAAATAATATGTCAGTAAAATCTTCAAATTATATAGGAATTTATGTAGATTATAATACAATAACAGTATCATCAGCTCAAAAAACTGGGGATAAGATTTTTATAAGAAAAATATTTCATTTGAATATAGATTATAAAGTTGAAGGGTTAATAAAACCATTATCACTAAATCTTGATTTTTTTAATGAAAAACAACAATGGGCAATTAAACTAAAAGAAACTTTTAAAAAAATAAAGATTGACACAACTAATATTATAGTGAGCTTATCTCATAATTTTTCAGTAACAAGATTTTTTACTATGCCATATGCTGAAAGAAAATTTTGGAATAAAGCAATTCCAATAGAATCTAAAAAACATATACCAGTAGCATTTGATGAACTTGGATATGATTTTTTTGCTATACCTATTGGAGAAAATCAAAAATTAGGCGTTATATTTTCTGTTACGCAGAAAAAAACAACAGAATTTTTTTCACAACTTCTTAAAGATTGCGGAATGAAAATTGAAATGGTTGAGCCAGTAGTTTATTCTTTTTATAGAATTGCTGAATATTTATCAGGTGGGAAAGAAAATTATCTTTTCGTTTACACAAAGGCTGATGATGTATATACTTGTTTGATATGGAAAAAAATTCCGATATTATATCGTTATATTTCGTTTTCAAAATCACCATCTTTTTCTGATAGAAAAACATTGGATTTAAAAGGTTCTATAATGTTTTTACAAAGAAATGTTCCTGATGTTGAGATAAAAGATGTTTTTGTCTCTGGAGATAATATTGAGTTTGCATCATCTCAAGTAAAAAAAGAAATACAAATAGAACCAATTATAATAGAAACAAAAAGTAGATTCGAACCACAAGATGATTCATTTGAAATTTTAATGTCTGTATCTGCTTCGTTGAAGAATAAGATAAAGACTGATTATATTATAGATATATCTGAAAACCAAAAAAGTAAAAGGATTATAGAAACTGTAAACAAATTTATCATTGGCTTAACAGGTTCTATAGTATTTTTGTTCCTTGTATTATATTTTTTAAATGTAATAAGAACTTATACTTATAACAATAAGATAAATTCATATTATTCTCAGATGCCAGAAATTTTAGAATTTGAAAATATGCCAGTTGCTGTAATAGAAGATAATGTAAAAAAAATGAGCAAAGTGGCAAGAGTAATGAGAGCTGTATTTGAAAAAAGAGAATATTTTACTCCAAAACTTGCTGCTATATCTGATACTATACCTAAGGATGTTTGGATTAAATCGTTAATTTTTACAAATCCAGTCGCTGTTGATATTTCAGCAAATCCAACCGTTGATCTTATTGCTGATGCTGAGACATATTTAGTTGGAGAGAGTAGAACTTATTATCTTGACTATTTCATGAAAGAACTCAAAAAAAAGAAAGCATTTGAAATATGCATTCCACCCCGAGGTAGACTCGATTATGAAACTAAGGACCCTGAAAATATTATTGATACTACTTTAAACATAAAAAATTACATGAACTTTATAAGTAAGATTAAATTTACATGTAATGGGAAAAAATAAATAGTATGAAAGAAAAAATAGTTCAAATTATACATTATATAAGAAATATAATACAGGATGTGCAAGCAGTATATGCAGAAAAAGGCTCAGAACCTTTTAAAAAGCCATCAGTTTTTGCTTTGATAGCACTTATTGTAGGATATTTATTCTATAACTCCTCAAAAACTAATCTTACTGTCGCAAAAGATAAACTTGATTGGTTACATTCAATAAAAGATCATTATGGAGAATATACTACAGCCAAACAAACGATAAAAAAATATTCAGCTAATATTCCAGCATGGAAAGATAAAGATGACTTTTTAAGTTATACTCTTACAAACATTGCTTCAAAAAATGGAATAACATTCTCTTCAATAGAAAGTCAAAGAGAAATGCCATATGATAGAGTTTTTTATGTAACAAAACAAGTTAGATTTACTACAACATTTGAAAAACTTATAAAATTTTTAGCTGATATAGAAAAATCAGATGTTTTGATTGAAATTTCTCAGATAAATATAATTAAAAAAGAGAATATAACTAATCCTGGAATGTTGGATGTAGATTTAACAGTGGGAACTATATTTGTAAATTTATGAAACGTATTAAAGTTTATATTTTTATATTTATATATGGTTTGATGTCTACATATTGTTTTTTTTTATATTATAAAAATAATATTTCATCATTTTATAGATTCGCCCCATCTGATATTGCTATAGAACAAAAAACATCTGTTAATACCACAACACAAACTGTGATAGATTCTTTCTTTTTCCCACAAACTAACAGAAATCCTTTTTTAAGTCCTATGGATTACGAAAATATAAAAAAGGCTGAACTTGAAAAGAAAAAGAAGGAAGAACTGCTAAAGCAGATTGCTGAGAAACAAAAAGATCTGAGTCAGAAAGGTAAAGATATGGAAGATTTTACTAAAGGTATAAAACTTCAAGGCATTGTTGGTAAATATGCTATAATAAATGGAGATATGGTAGAGGAAGGTAGCTATTATAAAAAGAAAATTCTTGTAGAGAAGGTGAGTTCAAATTATGTTATAATTAATTATAAAGGGAAAAGATATAAACTCATGATAAAATAACTCAAGGAGGAAAAGTGTTTAAAAAATTTAGTTTAGTTATAGTAACACTTTTGTTAATCTTTGATATTTCCCTCATATCACAACAACAAGATGAATTTGAAGCAGATTTAGGAGGACCTATACTTGAAGAGGCTCAAAAACAAGATGCTTCTCAAACACAAAATGTACCTGGAACGCCGGTTAAACCTGATGCTACTATAGAAACACCTTTATATGAAGAAGCAGAAGATATATCACCTCTCGATAGAAAAATTGGTCCTATAAGACTTAAAGGAGCTCCACTTACAAGCTTTTTAGATATTATATCTGCGCAATCGAAAGTCAATTTTATTGTCAGTGATGATGTTACAACAAAGCAAATAACAGTTTTTTTAAGACGAACAACTGTTAGAGAAGCTTTAGAAATTCTTCTCAGAGTGAAGGGTCTTACATATCAGAGAATAGGTAAAAGTAATACCTATATAATAATGAAAAGAACATCAACTCAGCCAAATCTTGTAACAAAAATATATACTTTAAATTATATTCCTTTGATTCCTTTAACGGAAAAAGGAGTTGGTTCAACATCTGATATTTCAGAGATTTCAAAAGGATCAGAAGGAATGCAGTTAACTCAACAAATTCAATCATCTTCACAGGGAAAGGGAGATGAAGATAGTGGAATAAGTATTATAAGAATAATAAGAAGTGTATTGAGTAAGAAATATGGGACCATTGCTGTTGACCCTAGGACAAATAGTATTATAGTTACTGATATACCAGAAGTATTTCCACAAGTAGAACAAATAATAGCTGAACTTGATAAAAAAGCTCCTCAAATACTAATAGAAGCAAGAATTGTAGAAATAAATACAGATAGATTAAATGAACTTGGAATAGAATGGGGGGGGTCGAGAGGAGAGTTAGCATATTTTGCTGGGCCTGCGAGATTAACTGATTGGGGACTTAGACCTGGTTTTTTTTCTGGAGATAATTGGAAATTCCTTTTTCCAAAAGCTCCGAATGTAACAAATACAGATACCGATCCAAATGGTTCTTCTTCAAGTGGAGGAGGTGGCGGAGGTGGAACAGTAGATCCTATATATTCCACTGGTAAAACAAGTCCTCAAGGGATATATTATGGTATATTTAGTTTAGCTCAGTTACAGGCAATATTTAGAGCATTAGTTTCAAGAGGTGAGGCTAGATATCTTGGAACTCCAAAAATAGTTGCTATGAATAATAAAACTTCAATGATAACTATATCAAGGGATGCAGCAGTTGCTACACAAACAACAGTAGTATCAGCAGGAGGTTCTGCTGGTTCATCTTCGACAGGAGTTGAAAGAGCATCTATAGGTTTGACATTAAAAGTAACACCTCAAGTTAATAAAGAAGGCTATATAACAATGCTTGTTCAACCTCAATATTCAGATATAACCTCATCAGCTATATCAATTCAAGGACAAAATGTTCTTGATCCTATCACACGAGGAGCTTTAACAATGGTAAGGGTAAAAAATGGACAAACTGTTGTTATAGGCGGGATGCTATCTTCAACTGAGCAAAAAGTTATTAAGAAAGTTCCTCTTTTTGGATATATTCCTGTTATAGGATGGTTTTTTACATCTACAAGTGTAAGACGAACTAATACAGATTTAGTTATATTTTTGACACCAACAATACTTGTTGATTAAAATGCCAAGAAAAAAATTAGGTGAAATACTAATAGAACAAAAAATTATAAATGAAGAACAACTGAATAAAGCTCTTAAATTTCAAGAACAAAATCATTGTCTTATAGGGGAAGCATTAATAAAGCTTGGGTATGCAACGGAAGAACAAGTCGCAATAGCTTTATCTAAACAACTTGGTATTCCGTACGCTTCAACTCAAAACCAAATATTAAAGCCAGAAAAAGGACAAGGACTTGAAGATTTAATAGATGAAAGATTTGCTAGAGATAATTACGTAGTTCCTCTATTTGTTGAAAATGATGTAATTGCTGTAGCACTTTCAGATCCGACCAATCTTATTTTACTTGATAATATTAGAGCAAAAACTGGAATGGAACCACAGGTGTTTATATCAACTAAATCGCAAATACTTAAAGTTATAGACCAGCTCTATCAAATGGAGACAAAGCTTATAGATCAAGTCGTTGATGCTAAGGGGGAAAAGGATGATGTTTCTGATACAGATGTTCTTACTCCTGATGGTAAGTTAGATCTTGATAAAGTAATATTGAGTCAATCAAAAGGAGCACAAGCTATAAAAATTGTTAATGCGATTCTAAAACAAGCAATCGCTGAGAGAACGAGTGATATTCATCTAGAAAAATTTGATGAAAAGGTTTCTCTGAGATTTAGAATTGATGGGGTGCTTCATGAACGAACTGCTCCACCAAAAGAATTATTTGATAATATTATAGCAAGGGTAAAAATTCTTTCTAAACTTAATGTTGCTGAAAAGAGATTACCTCAAGATGGAAGCTTTTCAATAAGGTATCAAAATAGGACTATAGAAGTCAGAGTTGCAACTTGTCCGACAGTATTTGGAGAAAAATTAGTTATGAGATTGCTTGATAAAGGTGGAGTGGAGTTAGATTTAGATAAACTTGGACTTGAACCAGCGCAAAAAGAAGATTTTATGATGGCTGCTAATTCTCCTCATGGACTTATTCTTGTGACAGGCCCAACAGGTTCTGGTAAAACTACAACTCTTGCAGCACTTTTGTATACTATAAAAACACCTGAATTGAATTTTTTAACATTAGAAGATCCAGTGGAAGTAAAAATAGACGGGATAAGTCAAGTTCAGGTTAAACCGGAGATAGGATTAACATTTGCTACAGGTTTAAGATCCTTTTTAAGAATGGATCCTGACGTAATATTGGTAGGAGAAACTAGAGATAATGAAACGGCAGAAGCATGTATAAAAGCTGCCATGACTGGTCATTTAGTTTTGTCTACACTCCATACTAACAATGCTTTAGAAGCAATACCACGATTAATAGATATGGGAGTAGAACCATTTCTTCTTGCATCTACTCTACTTCTAACTGAGGCTCAAAGACTTGTAAGAAAATTGTGTCCTGATTGTAAACAACCATATAAACCACCAAAAGATGAAATAGAGATGTTTGCTAAAGAATCATTATTGAATCCGTTACCAGATTTAAATAAACTAATATTCTATAAACCAAAAGGATGCCCAAAATGTTTTAATATAGGATATAAGGGAAGAATAGCAATTTATGAAACATATTTTATAACTGAGGAAATTAAAAAAATGATAACTGCAAAACCAGATATTTTGGCTATAAAAGAGGTAGCTAAAAAACAGGGTAGATGGGATTTAAGGGCAAGTGGATGGCGCAAGGTACATCAGGGAATAACATCTGTTGAAGAAGTTTTAGCAATGACAGTAAGTGAAATATAATTTAGGGAGGTATTGTAGATGCCTAGATTTATATATACAGTACAAGATGCTGAAGGAAATGTCACCACAGGTGCTATGGAAAGTGAAGATGAGGATTCTGTAATATCAGCACTTCAAAACAAAGGTTATTTTATTTTATCTATTCAGTCAGAAAAAGAAAAAGCAAAAGGATTATTTTCTCTTACCAAAAAAGGAGAGGGTAAGGTAAGTGGTAGAGAACTTGTATTTTTTGGGGAACAGCTTTCTACATTAGTAGCTGGTGGTGTACCGTTAGTCAGAGCATTATCTTTACTTGCTGAAAATGCTGAAAATAAAACCATGCAAACAGTCTTATATCAAATAACTAGAGATGTATCAAGTGGTAGTGCCCTTCATAAAGCATTAGAAAAACATCCTCATGTTTTTGACAATATATGGATATCTTTAGTTCAGGCGGGAGAAGTATCTGGACAACTTCCCATGGTATTAAGACAAATCACAGCATATAAAGAAATGCAAGAGGAAATAAAAGCAAAAATAATAACAGCATTTGCTTATCCAACTGTACTTTTTTTATTATCTATGGGTGTGCTTTTTTATTTTGTTATATTCATAGTCCCAGTATTTGCACAAATATTTAAAGATTTTGGATTAAAACTTCCTATGATAACTCAAATGGTTATGGGTTTTTCTTACATTATTAGAAATTACTACTTACTTATGATAGTGTTAGGTATAGGTTCTTATTGGGGGTTTAAAGCTTATGTAAAAACTGAAAATGGACTTTTGACATGGAATAAAATTCAATTTTCTTTACCTTTTATAGGGGGATTTATAAAGAGTAGAAACTTTGAAAGATGTCTCACTACTTTATCAACACTTCTTAAAAGTGGTGTGAGCATAATAAATTCATTAACAGTATTAGAAAATGCTTTTAGAGATAATCTTATAATTCAAAATGCATTGAAAAAAGCAAAAAATGATATAACAAGTGGCAAATCAATATCTGAGTCATTTAGAAGGACAGGAGTTTTTCCATCATTTGTAGTAGATATGATGCTTATGGGTGAGGAATCAGGAAGATTGCCAGATATGATAGATGTTTTATCTACTTTTTATAAAGAACAGATAAACCAGTTTTTAAGACGATTTTCAGCAATAATAGATCCATTAATGATGATTATAATAGGAACTATAATAGGAACAGTTGTTATGTCTGTATATATTCCAATATTCCAACTTTCACAAATCAAGGGTGGCTAAAAAAGGAGGGGATAAAATGAAAAAAGCATTTACTTTAATGGAACTTCTAATAGTGGTGATGATAATAGGAATTCTTGCTATGATTGCTATGCCACTTTATAAAAAAACAGTAGAATCATCTAAAGCTACTAATGCTTTATCCATCGCCAATATGATTGCAAATGCAAATAAAATGTATCAACTTGATAATAATGCCTATATTTCTGGACATATTAATGATTCATGCAACTCAGTTTCATGCGCAACTGCTACTGGAGCATGCAAGCTTGTTGCTTGTGGATATCTTTCAAAACAACAATGGTCTGGTTACCAATGGGCTTTTTGTGCTTGTGATGGAATAAATTGTGGAACTTGTCCAGGAGCATCATCATGCTCTGGTGCAGGGGGTGTACTTGCATGTACGAGTAATTATGCTTCTACTCTTGGAGCTCCCTATAACACTTGGAGATATGAAATAGGACAAGCAGGAGAATGTATCGCTTACGGGACAAAGGTGCCACCATGTCCAAGTCTATAATTTACAAAAAAAGAAGAGCTTTTTCTCTTGTAGAAATTGTTGTTTCTGTACTAATATCTGCTACTGTTGCTATGGCAAGTTTTATGATTTTTACTTCTACGGCCACATCGCAGAGAAAAGCCAATAAAAAGGAGATAGCATCCCTTGCTATAAAAATGGTTCAAGAACAATTAAAGTTATATGTAACTTCAGATATATCAGCTTGGTATCCTCATAAACCAAATGCTAGTTGGAGATTATGTAATCATACTGGCCAATGTGATACATATAACGGATGGGCACTTCAAGCAGGTTCCCATAATATTACTTCATTTCTAAGTGTTTCTCCATTTGTTGATATGCTTTGTAATGGAAATATATCTAATTGTAGTTTTACATATACAGTAACAGATAGAGATTGTGGTTTTGGAACTGGCACAACTGCATGTAAAGATGTAATTTTTAATTTAACTTATCCTGATAATTAATATGAAGAAAGGTTATACACTTGTTGAAATAATAGTTGCTCTTGCAATTTTTGCTTTTATGTCTTTAGCTTTATCAGGTGTTTTCGCAACAGCAAATAGATTTTTCTATCATCAATATAGAGAAGATGTTCTTAAAGTAAGATTTATAACTGCTATGAAATATATACAAAACAAAATGATGGTTGCAAATGAAATTCTAACTCCTACTCCTGGGAATGTTTCAACCAGTATAACTTTTTTTACAAATGCGGTAACAAATCCTTCTAATACTAATCAGATCTGTAATCCATATTCACCAGTTCAACCTCAATGGCATCATTTTTGCCTAACTCCTTGTTCTCCTCCATTATCCGGTAATTGTCTATATTATCATTGGGGGAATTTAGCCATAACTAATTGTCCAACGTATACAAATATTCCACCAATATCAGTTACATGTGGTTCTGCAGGAAATGTTGTTTTTATGTCAGATAGTATTAATTCAATAACGTTTTCAAGGCAAAATTTACCAATAAATCTTGTTAGAGTTAATCTAAGTTTATTTTCCCAAGCAAAAGGAAATCAAACTACGGATGCTGGAATTGTTGGAAGAGATATATCACATACATTTGAGACATATATATCAATAAATAAAGTTTCTCAATTTTAACTATATTGAAAAAGAAGATAACCTCTGCTAAAATATAATTATGAAAAAAAGGAAAGCATCTTTATCAGCAGTTTTGCTTTTGTGTATACTTATAATTACAATGTCAACTTATGTTATGAAATGGGTTTTTGATAGATATACTACAGTTATTAGATTCCATAGAAGTACCAATGCAAAAATAAGAGTAGAAGGAGTTTTTTATAATAGAATACCATGTTGTAGATTTGGAAGTGGTTGTGTGAATAATCCAGATGGGAAAACAGTTAATATTTCTATAAATTGTAATGCTACAAATGCTATGCCTGCTACATTCTCATTAGATTCTAATATTTAATTAAAAATCCTAAATTCAATAGTTTTAAATGGTTTAAACTCAAATTCTTGTGATTTTTTAAGACGAGCAATCCAGTCAAGCCACCTTTTTTCAAATATTTCCCAATCAGAGATTCTATAAATATTCCATAAAGATTTTTCTATGGTAATATTATTTGATATTTCAAGATTAAATTTATAAAATGATGCTTTTCCAAAATTACTATAAAGGTATTTAACCATTCCAAATGCTTGTAAGTACCAAAAAGCTATTTCTTCATCAGATTTAAGTTTATTTATATCTGTTTTTATAAATGATGAAAAATTTATTATTTTATCATGAGGAATAAAAATAAGGGATTTATTCCATTGGCTATTGTTACCTTTATAAATAGATTCCATATAAACAGCAAGTCCTTCATTTAACCAAATTGGAGGTCCTTTCATTTTTCTAAGAAAAAAATCTTCATAATATAAATGAGTTAATTCATGTATTATTGTAGACAAAAGATCTTCAAGAGTATCTCTATAATATACGACAATAGTTCTTTTCTTATGAAAACATAAACCTTTAGACCATTGTGGAGGTTTAAATTCGCTTTTTAAATAATTTTCATAGTTCTGATATATATATATATTAGTTTTTTCCTTTAACATCCAAGGAGAAAAAGATGAAAGATACATTTTAAGTAAAGAATATATTTTTTCAATTTCCATCGATATTGATTGAATTTGCCATTTACCTTCCATATATATATTAAAATTTTTAGTTTCAATTCTATGCCAATTTGAAAATAAATTTATTGCTAAAAAAAGTTTTAAAAAAAAATAAAACATCTATATAAAATCCTTAGTTACAGATTTTTTTGATTTTTTTATATCATTAGCGAATCCCTCATATATTAAATAACCACCACCAGGACCACCTTCAGGACCTAATTCTATAATCCAATCTGCTGATTTTATAACATCGCTATTATGTTCTATAATAACAACTGTATTGCCATTATCAACAAGTAGTTTAAGTATTTTAAGAAGCTTTTTTATATCATGAAAGTGAAGTCCTGTTGTTGGTTCATCTAAAATATATAAAGTAGAACCAGTGTTTTTTCTAGAAAGTTCCCATGCTAATTTTAATCTTTGAGCCTCACCACCAGAAAGTGTTGTGGCACTCTGTCCAACTTTTAAATATCCCAATCCAACATCTACTAAAAGTTTTAATTTTGATTTTATAGGAGGAATATTTTCAAGGAAATTATAAGCTTCTTCAATACTCATTTCTAAAACTTCTGCAATATTTTTTTCTTTATATTTTATTTCAAGAGTATCTTTATTAAATCTCTTCCCATTACAATCTTGACATTTAACATACACATCAGGCATAAATTGCATTTCCACTTTTATATATCCTTCTCCTTTACAATTTTCACATCTTCCACCTTTAAGGTTAAAGGAAAATCTAGCTGAAGTATATCCTTTTCTTTTAGCTGATGGAGTTTGTGAAAAAAGATATCTTATATTATCGAAAAACCCAACATATGTAGCAGGATTTGATCTTGGAGTTCTTCCAATTGGTGATTGATCTACCATTACAATTCTTTTTATATTTTCATAACCTAATATATCATCAAATTTACCTGCTTCCTCTTTAAAAAATGGATTAGTTTTTTTCATGATACCTTTGTATAATATTTCATATAAAAGAGTTGACTTTCCAGACCCAGAAACTCCACAAATAACAGTCATTGCTGAAATCGGAATTTTAACATTTATATTTTTTAAATTATGTTGTTTCGCACCTTTTATCTCAATAAATTTTCTAAACTTTTTATGCTTTTGTGATATTATTGCAACTGTTTCTTCTTTTCTAATATAAGATGCAGTTATTGTTTGTGCTTTTTTTAACTCCTCAATATTACCAGAAAAAACTACTTCTCCACCGTATATTCCTGCACCAGGTCCAAGTTCTATTATATAGTCGGCATTTTCTATTGTGGTTCTATCATGTTCAACAACTATAATAGTATTTCCAAAATTTCTAAGAGTTTTTAGTGTGTTTATCAATTTTGAATTATCAATAGGGTGAAGTCCAATAGTTGGTTCATCTAAAACATATATAACACCAGTTAATCTACTACCTATTTGAGTTGCAAGTGAAATTCTTTGAGCTTCACCACCTGAAAGGGTTTTAGAAGACCTTGAAAGAGTTAAATATCCCAATCCTACATTTGAAAGAAATTCAAGTCTTGAATTTATTTCATTTAATATGCTTTTTGATATTTCTTTTTCTTGAGATGTCAGTTTTATATTTTTAAAAAATATTATAATATCATTTATATTCATATCAGAAATTTCAGCTATGTTTTTTCCATTTAATAATACTGATAATGCTTCTTTTTTAATCCTTTTTCCTTTACATTGATCACATATAATTTCTTTCATAAATCTTGAATATATTTCTTGTTTAACAAAATTTGATTCTGTTTCATAATATCTTCTTTTTATATTATTTGACACTCCCTCAAATTCGTTATCACCATATAAAATAATTTTTTTTTCCTTATCTGAAAGATATTTAAATGGAATATTTGAGTTGATAGAATATTTTTTTAAAATATTTTCAACAATATTTCTATAGTAATTTCTCCAAGAGGATTTCCATCTATTTGTCTTTGTTGTAATAGGATTTTCCCACGCAATAATAGCTCCATCTTTTATGCTAAGATTTTCATTTATTATAGATTTTGTATCTACTTCTAATATAAATCCAAGACCTTCACATTTAGGGCAAGCACCAAATGGAGAGTTAAAAGAAAATGTTCTAGGTTCTATATCTTCTATACTTATATTACAAAATAAACATGAGTTTTTTTGACTATAAAAATTTCGGATATTCCCTGATACTATTTCACAAACTCCATTTGCTTCCTTTAATGCAAGTTCAACAGATTCAGAAAGTCTATCCTTATCATTTAAAACAGTAAATGAATCTATAATTACTGATATATTATGTTTTACATATCGTTCTAAATTTGGTAAATTATTGATAGAATAAACCTTTCCATCTATTTCGAAATTAGTATATCCCCTTTTTTTAAATCTATCAAAAAGTTCTTCATAAGTTCCTACTCTTCCTCTTACAAGTGGTGAAAGAATTGATATTTTTTTATTAGCAAACTTTTTTTCGATATCCTCTACTATTGAATCAAAACTCCACGTTTTTAATGATCTACCACATTCAGGACAGTGAGCTATACCAATTCTAGCAAATAGTAATCTTAAATAATCATAAATTTCTGTAACGGTTCCAACCGTTGATCTTGGATTTCTAGAAAATGTTCTTTGTTCTATTGCTATTGATGGAGATAAGCCTTCAATTAGTTCAACATCAGGTTTCTCCATAAGTTCTAAGAATTGTCTTGCATAAGCAGAAAGGCTTTCAACATATCTCCTTTGTCCTTCAGCGTAAATAGTGTCAAATGCTAAAGATGACTTTCCACTACCACTTAAACCTGTAATTAAAATTATTTTGTTTTTAGGTATAGTAAGGTTGATATTTTTTAAATTATGTGTTCTTGCACCTTTAATTATAATCGAATCCATACATCAATCAAACATATATCTGTTTATAATAGTATTTTGTGTTTTTTTTAATTTTTTAGGATAATCTTCATTATAATAGAGTCCTCTTGACTCATGGCGTCTTAATGAACTTTCAATTATCATTTTAGATACAAGAGCAATATTCCTTAATTCTATAAAGTTTCTATTAGGTCTGTATTTTTTGTAATAATATAATACTTCTTCTATTATTAAGTTGAGTTTTTTAGAAGCTTTTTTCAACCTTTCATTACTTCTAACAATACCTGCATAATTAGTTGTTAATAATCTAATTTCATCCCAATTTTGTGTTATGATAACATCTTCATTTGAATATTTTGTTTTCTGGTAATCCCATAAATAATGTTTTTCGTATTTTTGAGGTATAATTATTCTATCATTAGCAATGCTTTCAAATATCTTTATCGCCATGACAGAAGCTTCAAGAAGAGAATTTGAAGCAAGCCTATTTGCTCCGTGTAATCCAGTATGAGCTACCTCTCCACATACAAAAAGATTTTTCATCATAGTTTTACCGTTAAAATCAGATTCTATACCACCACAAAAAAAATGTGCTGCAGGAACTACTGGAATTGGATGTTTAGTTATATCTATTCCAAAAGAAAGACATGTTTTGTAGATATATGGAAATCTTTTTTTTATAAATGATGATGATTTAAAAGATATATCAAGATAAACATAATCATCGCCAGTTTTTTTAAGTTCATTTGCTATTGCTCTTGCAACAATATCTCGTGGTGCCAGTTCTTTCATTCTAGAATATTTATGCATAAATTGTTTTCCATTTTTTAATTTCAAGATTGCACCCTCACCTCTTAATGCTTCAGAAATTAAGAAATTTTGTGCCATATGATGATATAAACAAGTAGGATGAAATTGTATAAATTCCATATTTACTATATTTAGCCCTGTTTTATATGCTATAGCAAAACCATCTCCAGTTGCTGTATGCGGATTAGAAGTATATAAATAAGTTTTTCCACCTCCACCAGTTGCCAAAATTACTTTAGCCGCTATAAAAGAATATATTTCTCCATTTTTTTCATTAAGCACATATGCTCCAAAAGTTTCATTTTTAGACGGTAAAGTATTTTTAGGATGATATTTTAATATTAAATCAATTGCAGTATGATATTCAAATATATTTATATTGTTATTTTTAACATGTTTTATAAGAACATCTATTATTTTTTTCCCTGTAAAATCGTAATAATGGAGTATTCTTCTTCTTGAATGTCCACCTTCCAGACCCAATTCAAATCCTTTATCATTCTTATTAAAGTTAACTCCTAATTTTGTTAATTCATATATTACTTCTGGCGCAGATGTTATAATCTTTCTTGCGATTTTTTCATTTGAAAGGCCATCACCAGCTGTAAGTGTATCTTTTAAGTGTGATTCAAAACTATCATCACTTCCAATTGCTGCTGCTATTCCACCTTGAGCATAGGAAGAATTAGAAATATCAATTTTATCCTTTGTAATAAGATTAACCGTTCCAATTTTAGAAAGTTTAATAGCACAAAGGAGTCCTCCAATACCACTACCTATAACCAAAAAATCACTTTTATATATTTTGTTTAAGTTCATTATATTTATAAAATATATTTTATCATTTTGATATGATAAAATTTATTTATAGATACTTGCCTCTTATTATAGCAATAATAATATTAAGCTGGCTAATTTATCCTAATTATGAAAAAATAATAGCAATATATGAAATATCGCAAAAAAAATTTTTATTTTTATCTTTTATCTCATCTACTTTAAGCTATGTGTTTATGAGTTTATCTTTATATGAAATGCTTAAAATTCTCGGATACAAAATACCTTTTAATCAAACTTTTTCAATTACTTTAATATCCTCAACAGTAAATTATTTTATCTCATCTGCTGGTATTAGTGGCTTTGCACTAAGGACTCATTTGCTTAACATAAGGAAAATTCCAGTAAGTATTGCTATTACAATATCAGTAGTTCTTACAGCCTTTATATATTTAATTTTAGGTTTTATAATTCTTCAAAGTTTTTTTCTTTATTTTCTTGAAATAAAAAAAATTAACATCCAAATACTTGAAGGTTTTATAGGTTCTTTATTGATATTTCTAATTCCTTTTTTTATGACAGTAATAATATATAATCATAGATTTAGAAATAGATGGGCAATTAGAATATATTATTTTATTAATAGTACATTATATCAAATCACTAAATATAGCATAGCTAAAGAAAATTTTAGAGATTTTAAAAATCAACTTAACTATGGAATCAAAATACTCCATTCAAAAAAAATGGAATTACCAAAAGTAGCAGGATACGTTCTTTTAGATTGGATTTTTAACATAATGGTATTATATTTTGCATTTAAATCTATCGGCGTAAACTTATCTGCAACTAGTCTTATAATAGGTTTTTCATTTGGAATGATTATGACTGTTATACCATTACTTCCTTCAGGACTGGGAATAATGGAATTAGTTATGACTGCATATTATTCAAATTATAATATATCAATTGAATCTGCGATATTTGCAAGTTTAGTATTTAGAACTTTCTATTATGTTATACCTTTTTTTATAAGTTCAATGTTTTACTATGGAATAAAAATAGCAGAACCACAAATAAAGGAGGTAAAATGAAAATTCAAAAATTTATGTCCTATGCTCCATGTATTGATTCAACAGCAAAAATACATTCAACGGCTATTATAATAGGTAGAGTAAAAGTTGAAAAAAATGTTTCTATATGGCCATATGTTGTTTTAAGAGGAGATGTAGATTTAATAAAAATTTCCGAAAATACTAATATTCAAGATCTTACTGTAATTCACCCGAATAGAAATAAGCCCGTAATAATTGGGAAAGGAGTGACAGTAGGACATAGTGCTGTCATACATGGTTCAATAATAGGAGATAATTGTCTTATTGGAATGAATGCTACAGTAATTGATTGTGAAATAGGAGAGAATTCTATAATAGCAGCTGGTTGTGTGATAACCCCACATACCAAAATACCTCCAAATAGCCTTGTAGCTGGTGTGCCAGGCAAAATATTAAAACAGATTGACGAAAAATATATTGAGGAATTAAAAAAATCCGCTGAAGAATATATAACACTTTCAAAGATTTATGAAGAATTTTAAAATTTAATTCTTTAGAGGTTATATGAAAAAAATTGTAATCGTAGAAGATAGCAAACAAACTGTTGATATACTCTCAGAAATTCTTAGACGAGAAGGATATGAGGTTGAGGTTGCTTATGATGGAATAGAAGGATATAGGATTATTAAAAAAATAAAACCAGATTTAATTCTTTTGGACCTTTTACTCCCCAAAATAAGTGGTTTTGATATATGTCTTAAAGTTTCTCAGGATGAACAAATGAGAAAAACTCCAATAATAATTTTATCTACGTTAGCAACAGATAAAGAAACATTTAAAAAACTTAAAACACATAACATAATCAAATTTATGAAAAAGCCATATAATATAGATGATTTATTAGAAGAAATCAAAAAAATCCTGAAATGAATAATTTTAAAAATCTTAAAGACATATATTTGATACTATATGATTATTACGGTCCTCAAGGGTGGTGGCCTGTAACATCTGATGGAAATATTCCAGTTTATAGAAAAAATTTTTTTGGCCCTCTATCTGAAAACGAATGTTTTGAAATATCATGTGGAGCAATATTAACACAAAATGTTTCATGGAAAAATGTAGAAAAATGTATAATAAACTTAAAAAAAGCTAATTTTTTGTCATTTGAAAAAATATTAAATTCTTCACCATCTGAAATATCATTGCTTATTAAATCAAGTGGATACTATAGACAAAAAACTATAAAACTAAAGAATTTTTCAAAATGGTTAGAACTTCAAGGTGGAAGCTTGAAAAAAATATTTAAAAAAGATCCTAAAAAAATAAGAGGAGAATTGCTTGGTATAAGCGGAATAGGTAAGGAAACTGCTGACTCTATATTATTATATGCTGGGTATTTTCCATTTTTTGTAGTAGATACTTATACTAAACGATTATTAAATAGAATTTATTCTACTAATATATCAAATTATGATGAAATACAAAAAATATTTCATTCAAATATTAAGAATGATTTCAAGATTTTTAATGAATATCATGCTCTTATAGTTGAACATTCAAAAAAATTTTGTAAGAAACAAACAAATGATTGTAAAAATTGCCCACTTATAAAGTTATGCTTGGAGGGACAAAAATATGCTAATTGAAAAAATAGAAAAATTATTAAATAATGGAGAGATAAATAGAGCAAAAAAAATTATTAATAAAATAAAAACTGATAAAATGCATTACTATTATTATGCTGCTGAAGCAGAGAGAATGAGAGGTATGATTTCAAAATCTATATCCTTATTTAAAAAATCATTGAAATTCGTAGATAACGACAATTTTAAGTTTAAAATACTAATAAAACTAATATCACTATCAAGAACTATTGGTAATATTATTGATTCGAAAAGGTATATTGAAATAGCTAAAAAAATAAACTCAAAATCAGAAGAGTTTTTAATTGAAAAAGCAATGTATTTAAGATTAATAGAAAAATATAAAAAATCCTTTGAAATTTTTGAAAAATTAAAAAAGAATTATTTTAAAAACAAAGATTATCAAGGAATTTCATACATATTTTGGGCTGAAGCTGGAATTCATAGAACCCTAGGAAATATACGCAAATCTATAAATGCGTATAAAAGTTCAATGAAATATGCTGTTAAGTCAAATGATAAAACATTGTACTTATACTCTAAACTTGGACTTAGCGGAACTCTTAGAATTGCAGGTAAATTAAAAGATTCATATAAATTTTACTATTCATGTATAAAATTAACTCCAGATGATGATATGTTTGCTAAAGGATATTCATATTGTGGTACGGCTAATGCCTTAAGACAAATGGGAAAATTTAAACAAGCAATAAAATATTATAAAAAAGCTCTTAATTTTTATAAGAAAGTGGGAGATGAACCTGATATAGCACTGGTATTATGGGGAATGGCTGAATGTTATAAAAAATATAACATTGACAGAGCTTTAAAAATTATATTACAAGCAAAAAAATATATAAAAAATAGCCAAGAAATTAGAGGAAAAGTTTTAATTATATTAACAGAATCATATCTTAGATATACTAAAGGTGAAATAAAAAAAGCAAAAAAATTGTTTAATGCTGCGATAAAATTATCAAATAAACATTCCATCTATACATATATAGAAACCTTTGGATAAATTGTGATATGATAAAATATAAATTATGAAAATAATTTTTATATTTTTTGTTTTTTTAAATATTAATATTTTTTCAGAAGAAAATTTTAATGATCTGCTTATGGGGAGTATTGTTAAAAGCGATATGTGGGAGATAGATAGAATTAAAAAAATAGAAATATTTAAGGGGAACGTTTTTTTTGAAAATAAATTCTATGTTTTTAAATCAGAGAATGCTATATATAATCATCAAACAAAAAAATGGGATGTGTTTGGTGATGTATACTGTAAGAAAAAAATAGATTCGATTAAATATATTGAACTTACTTGTGAAAAGGCAATATATGATCAATATAAACAAAAAGCGATTCTATCATCAAATAGTTCAAAAAAAATAGAAATTAAATATTTTGAATCTTATAATTCAATTTACAAAGCTTTTTCATCTAAAGCATCTTTAGATATTATAAAAAAGGAAACTCTTTTCAGTGGTAATTTTAAAATAGAATTATCGACTATAACTGGATTTTCTAATCAAGCTATATATAGAGAGAATAATAATATATTTGAAATGTATCAAAATCCACATATAGAAACATTTAATGATAAATATAATTTATATATCAAAGGAGATAAAATTCTTGTTAATATAAAAGAAAAAAGCATCTCTATTTTTTCTAAAGTTTATGGTACAATTTACAAGAGGAAATATGGAATTAATAGCGCAAAATTTAACAAAAAGATATGGTAAGAAAATCGTAGTTAATTCTATAACAATAAATTTATCATTATCTGAAATTGTTGGATTATTAGGACCAAATGGTTCTGGAAAATCTACAACTTTTAATATGATAATGGGATTTGTAAAACCAGATGAAGGAACTGTAATTTTTAACTCTAAAGAGATTACCCACTATCCAGTATATCGCAGAGCAGAAATTGGTATTGGATACCTTGCTCAAGAACCAACTGTATTTAGGGAACTAACTGTTGAAGAAAATATAATGGTTGCTCTTGAAAAAAGAAACTATGATAAAAATACAATAAAACAAAAAATTGATATGATTTTAAAAGAATTTTCAATAGATCATTTAAAAAAACAAAAAGCTTCTACATTATCTGGTGGGGAGAAAAGAAGAGTCGAAGTTGCAAGGGTCATGGCTTTAGAACCTTCTATTATACTTTTAGATGAACCTTTTGTTGGAATAGACCCAATTACTATTTCAGATCTTAAAAAAATTATAACATATCTTTCACGTAAAAATATAGGAATATTGATAAGCGATCATAATGTTAGAGAAACACTTCAAATAACGACTCGTGCATATCTTATATATAGAGGTGAAATTGTTGTAGAAGGAAGTTCCAATGAAATAATAAATAATGAAAAAGCAAAAAGATTTTATCTAGGTTATGATTTTGAAATGTAATTTATTTATATTTTTTCTATTCTTTTTGATATCTTGTTCGGAACTGAAGCTGAATAAAATGCCTGAGACAACATTTATCAAAAACTTAGAAATATCAAGTTACCACCTAGAGAATATTAAATGGATACTTAGATGTAAATTTGCTGAAATAGATGAAATAAAAAATACTATTAAATGTAATAACGCAAGTGTTTTTACATATCAAAACAATAAAGTATCATCTGAAATGAAATCTCAATATGGATATGCAGATCTTACAAAAAAGTTATTTTATCTTGAAAAAGATGCTATGGTAAAATCGTATTCAGAAAATATTTGGCTTGTTACTGATAAGATTTACTTTGACTATCATACAGAAAAAATTTTTTCTAATATAAACACAACAATATATAAAAATAACATACGTATAGATTCAAAAGGATTCGAAGCTAGTTCTGATTTATCAAATATTAAAATTAAAAAACATACAACACAAATTATAAATAATTAGAAGATACCTTCTCTTATTAAATCTCTCTCATCAATAATTCCTACTACAACCATTTCATCATCTACGACTGGAATATTATCAATTTTTTTTTCTTCGAATATTTTTGTCGCTTCTATTACTGGTAGATTATATTTAATACTTATTGGATTTTTGCTCATATGAACTACTATTTTATCTGTAAGTTTTATTGAGCTTATATTTCTTCTTATATCACCATCTGTAAAAAAACCTTTTAATTTTCCTTTTGAATTTACAATAGAAACTGCTCCAAGTGAAGTTTTAGTCATTACTTTTATTGCATCCCTAACAGTTGCTGTTTCTTTAACAATTGGATTGTCCTTTCCTTTTCTCATTATATCAGAAACCCTAAGATATATTAGTTTTCCAATATTTCCACCTGGATGAACCATAGCAAAATCTTTTTTGCTATATTTTTTTATTTTCATAAGAGTAATGGCTATAGCATCTCCTAATACTAACATTGCAGTTGTTGATGAAGTGGGAATTAAATTGTGAGGACAAGCTTCTCTTGGTGTGTGTAAAGTTATAGTATATGAAGATAAAAAGGCAAGTTTAGATTGAGCTTTGTTGGTAATAGAAAAAACTTTTATTCCTTTCTTTCTTAAAAATTTAGCAAACTTAACAATTTCTGGGCTATCTCCAGAGTTTGATAAAAGTATTGCAATATCATTTTCACTAATAAGTCCTATATCTCCATGAAGTGCTTCAACTGGATGAATAAATACAGAATAAGTTCCTGTAGAGACAAAAGTCGCAGATATTTTCCTAGCAATAATCCCAGATTTTCCAACTCCGCTCAATATTACTTTTCCACGCGTTTTTAATATTGAATCTATGAGTTCAATAAAGTTATTATCAAAACCTTTTTTAATTAAAGCATTCAAAGCATACATTTCTATTTTAACTACATCTTTAGCAGTTTTAATAATTAATTTTCTATTTGTTTTTTGGGATTTAACCATGGTGTCATCTCCGCAGGAATAATTCGCTGATCATATGGTGGGGGAATTTTTTGAAGAATATATCCTGCGACAAAATAAAATATAGTCAAAATTATATATATTAAAGCAAGTGTTTTAAGATGCCATTTTGCATCACAAAACCAAGGAAGTGGTTTAGCCAAATCAGTTTCACATTTTTTACAATATCTTATACTTGGTTTATTATCAAATCCACAATTAGGACACTTCATAATATAGATTTTACTAATTTATCAAGCTTAATTAAAACTGAAATAAACTTTTCCACATTTTTTAAAGGAAGAGAATTTGGTCCATCGGAAAGAGCTTTATCTGGGTTTATATGTGTTTCAAAAAATATACCTGCAATCCCACATGATACTGCTGCTTTAGAGAGTGGGAATATAAATTCCCTATCGCCACCAGTTCTATTACCAAGTCCGCCAGGTTTTTGAACTGAGTGGGTTGCATCATATATTAGTGGATATTTACAATCTTTCTTTATTATATCAAATGATCTCATATCAACTACTAAGTTATTATATCCAAACATGTAACCTCTTTCAGTAATAAGTATTGATTTATTTCCTCTACTTTCAACTTTTTTAACTATATTTTTTACGTCCCAAGGGGCTATAAATTGACCTTTCTTAATATTTATTATTTTCATTGTGTCTGCTGCTGCAAATAATATATCTGTTTGTCTGCATAAAAAAGCTGGAATTTGTATTATATCACAAACTTGAGCAACTATCTCAGCTTGTTCAGGAAGATGAATATCAACCAATATAGGAACATTTAATTTTTTCTTAATCTCTTTTAAAATTTCAATTCCTTCTTTAATTCCAGGACCTCTAAAAGAATCCACAGAGCTTCTATTTGCCTTATCAAAAGATGCCTTAGCTATAAATTTTACTCCAGCTTTATTAGTTATTTCTTTTAATTTTTTAATAGTTATATAGTAATTTTCAAAACTTTCTATTACACAAGTACCTGCTATAAAAATCAAAGGAGAATTATTAGATATTTCTAAGCAATAATCTTTAAGTCTTATTTTTCTCATAATCAACCTCTATTAAATTTACTCTCTTCACTAATGCTGCTTTTATAAATTCAACAAAAATAGGATGTGGATAAAGTGGTCTTGAATTAAACTCTGGATGAAATTGAACACCTATAAAAAATGGGTGAGTAGGTATCTCTACTATTTCAACTAATTTATCTTTTTTGTTAAATCCAGAAATTTTCATACCTCTCTTTTCAAATTTATCTATATATTCATTATTGAATTCATATCTATGCCTATGTCTTTCATATACAATAGGTTTAGAATATATCTTCCACGCAAGTGTATTTTTTTTAATATTACATGGATAATTTCCTAGCCGCATAGTACCACCTTTATGTATATTTTTTTGACTTTCCATTAAGGTTATGACTGGGTGAGGTGTTTTTGAATTAAATTCAGTGGAATTAGCATTTTTTAATCCCAGAACATTTCTAGCAAATTCTATAACACAGCATTGCATACCAAGACATATCCCAAAAAAAGGAATTTTATTTTCACGTGCTACCTTTATTGCATGAATTTTACCTTCTACACCTCTTTCTCCAAATCCTCCTGGAATAATAAGTCCATCTGATGATTTCACTTTTTCTTCAATTTCTAAATTAGATTCTTCAGTATCTAAATAATCTATTTCTACTTTTATACCGTTCATAACTGATGCATGTAAAATAGCTTCATTTAAGGATTTATAAGAATCTTTTAGTTTAGTATATTTTCCAGCCATAATAATCTTTAAAATTTTTTTTGTAGACATTACCATATCTAACTTATTAACAAATCGATCCCACTCAGAAGAATCATATCTATTACTTCTCAATCTCAAAAGCATAAGTATTTGTTCATCAAGAGCTTGCTTTTTGAAAAGAGACGGAACTTCATATATTGTTAATACATTAGGAGCTTCAATTATAGCTTGTGATGGTACAGAAGAAAAAAGAGCTATCTTTTTTTTAATATCAGAAGTTAATGGTTTTTCAGATCTTGTAACTATTATATCAGGATCAATTCCAATTTCTCTTAACTTTGTAACTGAGTGCTGAGTAGGTTTTGTCTTTAATTCATCGCTAGAACTTAAATAAGGCACAAGAGTTACATGTATGTAGATAACATCACTTGAATTTCTGTTAAGTTTCATCTGACGTGCTGCTTCTAAGAAAGGTAAGCTTTCTATATCACCAACTGTACCTCCAATTTCAATTATAGTTATCTCATAACCTTGAGATAATTTTATAAACTTTGATTTTATTTCATCTGTTAAATGTGGTATTACTTGGACTGTTTGTCCTAAATATTCTCCTCTTCTTTCTTTTTCAATAACATTACTATAAATCTTTCCAGCAGTTATATTATTATCAGCTTTAGTTTTTATATCTACAAACCTTTCATAATGACCTAAATCTAAATCTGTTTCAGCTCCATCTTCTGTTACAAAAACTTCACCATGTTGAAATGGATTCATAGTTCCTGCATCTACATTAAGATATGGGTCACATTTAACCATATTTATCGAAAAGCCATGAGATTTTAAAAGTCTACCTATAGAAGCACTTGTAATTCCCTTCCCAAGAGAACTTACTACACCACCAGTTATAAAAATAAACTTACTCATAAAACCCTCCTGGGCAATATAAATCTAATTACCATGAAAAGTATCTTTTATATATTTTTCAGCTATTTCAATATCTAATGGAACATCTATAGCTGGAGCAGAATAATCAACTATCTCTGCTCCAATACTCATTCCAATAGAAAGTGCTCTTAATTGTTCTAATCTCTCAAGTGATTCTATTATTGATTTTGGAACTGTAACAAATTTTTCTAATGACTTTTTCTTATAAACATAAATTCCAATATGTCTATAATAAGGAATTACATTTTTCATCTCACTTAAAGAATGATGATAAGGAACTGGAAGTCGAGAAAAATATATAGCTCTTTTGTTTTCAATAACTGCTTTGACAATATTTATATCTGATAATTGTTCATAGTTTTGTATTGGAGTTACAGCAGTAGTTATATCAAAATTGTTATTTTCATATATAAGTTGTAAAGGTAAAGTAATACATTCTTCCTTTATAAATGGTTCATCTCCTTGAACATTTATGTATATATCAGCATCAATTTTAGATGCTACCTCCCAGACTCTATCAGTTCCAGATTGGTGAGTAGAAGAAGTCATTAATACTTTTGCTCCATATTTTTCGCAAATTTTAAATACTTTTTCATCTTCTGTAGCAATATAGCAATAAGATATATTTTTTATTTTTTTTACTTTTTCCCAAACCCACATTACAACAGGTTTACCAGCAAGGTTATATATCACTTTACCTGGAAATCTTGTAGATGAATATCTTGCAGGTATTACAGCACAAACTTTCATATAAACACCTTTTTTAGCTCATCTGGAGAAACCGTTGCTGAACCAATTTTAGAAACTACCACTCCTGCAGCATAGTTAGATAGTATTGCTGATTTTAAAATATTTTTCGATATAACATAAGATATTGAAGCAACAGAAATAACTGTATCGCCTGCTCCTGTAACATCAAATACTTCTTTTGCTGAAGTAGGTATATGAGTTATTTTTAATTTTGATGATAAATTATCAAAGACACTCATCCCCTGTTCGCTTCTGGTTATGATTAAAGTTTCAAGAGAAAGTTTTTTTATAATCTCTCTGCCTATTTCTTCTATTGCTTTATCATCTCGACTTATTTCTAACTTCCTCATTCCACCAAAAGCTTCCTGAATATTGGGTGTCATTGAGGTAACTTTTTTATATGACATAAAATGTTCAACTTTTGGATCTACAAATATAGGAAGTTTCTTCCTTTTTGCGCAATTAATTGAATAGTCAATTATATCTTTTGAAAGCACTCCTTTACCATAGTCTGAAAGTATAATTACATCTGATATATCTATCGCTTTTTTAATGTTATCTTTTATTTTTATTTTAATTGAGTGAGAATACTCAAATTTAGTTTCATGATCAACTCTTACTACTTGTTGATGTTCAGCTATAATTCTTGTTTTTTGGGTAGTTCTATATTGAGAATCCCTAACTATGAAATTTATATTTATATTATTTGTATTAGAGATAAGTTCTGTGAGTTTGTTTGCTGACTCATCATTACCTATGATAGTAATAAGATTTACCTTTGAATTAAGAGAGGAAATATTCACACAAACATTAGCCGCTCCACCTGGTGATAATTTTTCTTTCGTTACTTCTACAATTGGTACCGGAGCTTCTGGGGAGATTCTTTGAACCTTTCCAAAAATATAATGATCCAACATTACATCGCCTATTACTAATGCTGAGACTTTTGAAAAATTTGAAATAATCTCAAATGCTTCTTTCTTAGAAATTAAATCTTTTTCCATAAGTATATTATATATTTTCTTTTGCTATAATTGAATTTATGAAAAAATTTTTAATTATACGATTGTCCTCATTGGGAGATATTATTTTAACATTTCCTGTACTAAGAAACATTAAAATAAATTGTCCTAATTCAGAATTATACTATCTTACAAAAAAAGAATTTAAAAAATTAATAGAATCCAATCCAGATGTTGATAAAGTTCTTATTTTTGATAATCTTATTAAAACTATAAAATATTTAAACAAAGAAAATTTTGACTACATTATAGATTTACACTCAAATATTAGAAGTTTTTTGATTAAAGCTTTTACTAAGGCATCAAAAAAAATAACTTATAACAAAGATTCAATATTGAGATATATACTTATTTTGTTTAAATATATATCTCCTAAATTAGAAAGACATGTAATAGAAAAATATCTTGATGTTTTAAGAAAGTTAGATTTTAAAATATACACAACTACAATAACTCTTAAAAATTTTAAAAAAAATAATAAAACTGAAGTGGATAACAATTTTAAAAAAATTATAATATTTCAAACAGCTTTTTTAGGTGATTTATTGTTAACCTTACCGGTTGTAAAAAAATTAAAAGATAAATATCCAAAATCATATTTAAGTTTAGTTATAAGAAAAGACAATTTTGAAATTGTTAAAAATATTAAAGAAATAGATATGATCATAATTGATGATAAAAAATCAAATAAGATTAAAAATTTTATAAATATAATTAAAACTATTAGAAAAGAAAAATTTGATTTAGCTATTATGCCACATAGATCGTTTAGAACAGCTTTAATTTCTTATTTTTCAAATATTCCATTAAAAATAGGATTTGATATATTTCCAAACTCATTGTTATATGATATCAAAATACCATTTAAATGGAGTTTGCATGATGTTGAAAGAAACATGATGTTGGTAGAAAATTTAGACTTTGAAAATGATATAATTTTTCCAAATTTTAAAATTACTAAATCAAAAAAGATAAAATTTACTAAACCAGTTATTACAATAAATCCATCCTCCGTTTGGAACACAAAAAGATGGCCTGCTTATAAATTTTCAAAATTAATAAAAATGATAACTGAAAAATACTCAACAAAATCAATAATTATAGGTAGCAAGAATGAAAAAGAATATATTAGATTAATTGAGAAAAATATTCCTGATAACTCATTTATAAATTTATGTGGAGAAACTGATTTAGAAGAACTTATCTATATTATTAAAAATTCTGATTTGCTTATTACTAATGATTCTGGCCCTATGCATATAGCAGTTGCATGTTCTACACCCGTAATTGCTATATTTGGTCCAACAACAAAAGAACTTGGTTTTTTCCCATATTCCAACAATTCCATAGTAATTGAAGAAAATATAAAATGTAGGCCATGTAGACTTCATGGTTCTAAAAAATGTCCACACAAACATTTTTTATGTATGAATTTAATAAGAGTTGAAACTGTTTTTAATTCAGTTGAAAAAATTCTAAAATATAAATTATGAATAACTATTATTTTATTCCAATTCTATTTTTATTAGGATACTCACTTCGTTGGACATGGTGGTTTAAAAATCAAAAAGGACTTAAGGTTTTAGTATACCATAAAATTGGATATCCACCACATAATTCCAAACTAAAACAATTATGGGTAACTCCACAAAACTTTGAAAAACATATTTTATACCTAATTAAAAATAACTATAAAATTATAGGTTTTTCGGAACTAAATAAATATTTTAAAGATTCTAAATCAGTTGATGATGTAGTTTTAATTACTTTCGATGACGGTTATGAAAATAATTATTTATATGCTTATCCTATATTAAAAAAATTTGGAGTAAAAGGAAATATTTTTGTAGTTTATAATACTATTGGAAAGATAAATATATGGCATAATCCTAAAACAGAACCATGGATCAATATGGCCACTAAAGAGCAACTACTTGAAATGGATAAGAGCGGATTTATAGAGTTTGGCTCTCATACTATGAATCATCCGAGATTAGAAAATATCTCACTTGAAGATGCTGAATGGGAAATAACAGAATCAAAAAAACAATTAGAAAATATGTTTCAAAAAGAAATTATTGCTTTTGCTTATCCCTATGGAAATGGAGCATATAATGAAAAATTAAGAAGAATCGTGAAAAAAAGTTATATATTTGATTTTAGTTTTAAACAAGGAATAACACCTTGGCCTTGGAATAGAGAAAATTTTCCTATAGATAGACTTTTTATAAAATATAATGAAAGAAATTTTGACTTAAAACTACATCTCTCAAAAGGAAGAAGCAGGATATTTTGATGCATATTATGCATCTTAGGGATATATTCAAAAGAAATATTGTTGGTAAATATATATTATATTTCTTATCTTCAATTTATTATATTCTGTTTGAAATTAATAAACTAATAAAAATATTATTCAGAAAAAAAAAGGAAGGGAAATTTCTATTTGTTTGTGTTGGTAATATATCCACAGGTGGGACTGGTAAAACAACAATTGTTATAGAACTGGCTAAAAAACTTTATGAAAAAGGCATAAAAACTTCAATAATAATGAGAGGATATAAAAGTAAATACGAAAAAAACGATATTGTTGAAGTTGATTATTCTGATATTGAATCAATAATTAATGATCAAAAAATTTCAGATGAACAAAAACTTATGGCAATTATGCTTAAAAAAGAAAAAATTCCAATAATTGCTTCAAAAAATAGAAAACTTGCAATTGATACTGCAATAACAAAATATAAATCTGAAATTATTATATCAGACGATGGGTATCAAAATTTCAATTTTGAATATGATTACTCCGTTGTAGTTATAAACCCTAACCAAATAAATGAAAAATTATTACCATTTGGGAATCTAAGAGAACCATATAGCGGTTTAAAGAGAGCAAATATCGTTATTATAAATCATTGTGAACTTTTCAAAGAAGAAGAAATTAAAAAAATAGAAAAAATTATTTCTAAATATATTTATAATAACAAGATATTTAGAAAATTTTATACCATAGATGGATTTGAAGATGTTATAGAAGGCCGGTCATATTCAAAAAATTTTTTTACAGGTAGAAAGATAGCTGTTATGTCTGGTATAGGAGATAATGAGCAATTTATTAATTATTTAATAAAAATTGGAGCAAAACCAGTTAAAATTTGGAAATATCCAGATCACTACCAATACACAGAATATGATTTAATATCTATAGAAAATCTTAGAGAAAATCTACCTCTTGTAACCACCATGAAAGATGCTGTAAGAATTTTGCAAAAAGTTAAAAGGATATTTAAATCTCAGTTTTACATAACTAAAATATCTACACAAATTGATGATTCTATAATAGAAGAAATTATAATAAAGCTAAATGAAAATAATATATAAATTCTCAACTGATAAAAAACCAACAATATTTTTAGATAGAGACGGAGTTATCAACTTTGATAAAAAAGGAAAATATATAACATCAATAAAAGATGTTAAAATTTACAAAACTGCAATTAAAGGATTAAAAAAAATTAAAGGATACTATCTTATAATAATTACAAATCAATCAGCAATTAATAGAGGTTTGTTGACAATAAAAAAAGCAATAAAAATAAATAATTTTATAGTTAGAAAGCTTAAAAACAATAAAATTACAGTACATGCTTTGTATTTTTGTCCTCATACTCCGAAAGAAAATTGTAACTGTAGAAAACCAAAAACAGGCTTGATAGAGGAAGCATCTAAAGATTTTAATATTGATATGAATCATTCTTTTATAATTGGAGATAAAGTTTCAGATATAAAACTTGGCAAAAAAATAGGAATAAAAACCATTTTTGTCCTAACTGGTCAAGGGAAGATTGAATTTAAAAAAAATAAAAATTTAGCTGATTTTGTTGTGCCAAATCTTATAAACATAAATAAAATAATTTATAGTTTATTTTTAATTTTATTTTTATTTTGTTCTCAAATAAATGGAGAATATACAGACAATCCTCTTGATAAAATGTTTATCAAATTCTCAACAATATCGATAGTTGAAAGATTCGAGTATGATATATATTGGGGTTTTCTTAATGTTGGCACAGCGTCTATAGAATATGTAGGAATATATCAAAACGAGCAAGGATTTAAAGCATATAGAATAGAATCTAGAGCAAGTTCTAATCAATTTATAGATAAGTTTTTTAAAGTGAGAGATATAAATATATCTTATCTTGATACCGATATGAGTAAATCATATGGTTATTATAAAGATATAAAAGAAGGCAAATATGAATTCAAAGAATATACTATAATAGATTATAAATCAAAAAGATTCTATGGCATTCATTTAAAAAGCAATAAAATAAAAGAACATTCAGGAATAATAGAAAATAATACCTTTGATATCTTATCATCACTTTTCGTTGTCATGAAATCATCTGATATAGATAAAAAAAAGAGTATTGAGATAATAACTAAAAATTCTAAAAAAATAGATATCATAAATCATGGAGTATTTAAAATCAAAACAAATTTAGGAGTATTTAATGCTTACAAATTAGAACCAACTGTAGGAGAAGATGGTATATTTATTGCAAAAAAAGGTAAAAGCATGTATGTATATATTTCTAAGGATGATAGGTTACCATTACTTTTAGAAGCAGAAGTTTTTATTGGTAATGTTAAGGCTGTGCTTAGAAAATATACTATTGAAAAAAGAACAAATTGAAATATTATAAAATATGTTTTATGAAGTTTTTAAAGTGGGGAGCATTTATTTTCCTGTCTTTTAATTCAGAAATAATTTATTCATTACAATCGCCAAATTATAAAATAACTAATTTAACAATGAATTCACTCTCAAATAATAGTTCTAAGATATCATATACATTTAGCTTAGATCAAAATATATTAGATATAGGATATACTATTTTTTCTTCAAATATTTATGACATACATTCTGGAATCCTTTCTTTAAATAGAGGGCCTGAAGATAATGTAGCAAAAGCTTATGCCTTTCCAAATCCATGTAGTGTTAAAAATGGATGTAATGCAATAACATTTACTAAACTTAGTTTAAAATGCCAAATTAAAATATTTGACATATCAGGAAAAGAAGTTATAACATTGTATAAAAATACAAACTCAGAAAAACATTCATGGGATTTGAAAGATAAATATAATATTAATATACCAAGTGGACTATATATCTTTTATATCAAAGACCCAACTGGAACAATAAAAAAGGGAAAGATGATTATAATAAGATAAATTTATTGGAGGAAATTTATGAAAAAATTTTTCTTTTATCTTTTATATTTGTCAATTACATGTAATAACACTTACAGCGGTGAAGTTCTTCCTGGAAGTGTTCCAGGAAGTATAGTTTATCAAGGAAGAATAGAAAAAAATAATGCTCCATTAAATGGAATAGTTCATTTAAATTTTAAGATATATGGAAGCTTAACTGGTAGTGATATGTTATGGGAATCAGGATATATAACAGCAGAAGCAAGAGCAGGTATTTTCTCAGTAACATTTAATCCTCCTTTAAACATTTTTACCCAAGGACAACCGAGATATATAGAGATAGAAGTTGAAGGTGAAAGATTAACTCCAAGAGAAAAAATCAATTCTGTTATATACTCAATGATTTCAAAAAAATTGGAAGATGGAGCTTCACTCCATCTTGCTTCGGCAGTCATAGGTATACCACTTTCGTCTTATCCAAACTATTATAACCAAAAACTTATAGTTTATGGAGGAGGCATATATACTGACCAAATATGTTTTTATCCACTTGGGAACTGTATGTCAGCACCAGGAGAAGCAACTGTAACATCTACACTATTTTCATCTTCAACTGTTAGAATAAGAGCAGATATTGATAATGACTATATCGGTGATATACTTTTTGAAACAAGAGGTGCTAATGAAATAGCAAGATTTTCAAACAATGGAAATTTTGGCATAGGAACAACAAATCCTATTGAAAAACTTCATATATCTGGTAATGCTTATATATCAAATAATCTTACTATAGGAAACGATATAAATTACTCAGGTATTTTTAATGCTGGTATCTTGAGAGGTCAAAATTTAGAACAAATAAATGTTGGCGTTACAGATAACAGAATAGATTTTATTGTAAATGGTATAACAAGAGCATCATTAAACGGTTCTAATTTAGGTATAGGTACGACAAATCCATCTTATTCACTTGATGTTTATGGTGATATGAGAGGGTATACTCTTAATATTTCTACTATAAATTTAAACAATGAAATAAGAAACCTCTCAGGGCATATAAATCTTCAAAGTTCTAGTATATATAACGTCGGAATTGGAACCTCTACTCCTACCGAAAAACTTCATGTAGCAGGTACAATTAAATCAGACAATGGCATACTTACCACATCAGCAACATTCACTTCAGATGTAAATATTTTAGGGAATCTATATGTAACTAAGTATGGTAAAAAAATAGAACTATCATCAACAACTGTTTATGGAACCTTAAATGTTGTTGGAGAATTTCTTGTCAATCAAGATAAAATTGCTGCATTAGCATCCTCCCAGACGTACTCTGGAATAAATACTTTTACCTCAAAAACAAATATTTCAAGTCATATTTATATAACAAATGGACTGATGGTATATGGCGCAAATTCAGAAGCTTTTGGTAGTGGAAAATATATTCAAATTGGAAATCCTTTATCAGCAACTGAAAATGCTATATTATATTTAGCAGGTGGTACTAATGCATCTTCACGTCTTAATTTTTATACCGGAAACACAAATAAAATAGTTGAATTATCAGCAACCTTAAATTCATTTAGGATTACTCATTCAAATTCTGATACTCTTAAGTTTTATATTGATTCATCATCTACAACAATATATGGCCCTATAATTAGTTTATCTACTTCCGTCTTAGCAACACCTGTAATTTATATAAACTCAAATGGAAACACTGGAATAGGTATTACAAATCCTGATGAAAAACTTGTTGTAAAAGGTAGTATAAAACTTTCTGGGAGTGGTTCATCTATTGTATTTTCAGATGGAACTACTATGGATAGTGCTTCTCTTGGTTCCGCAAGTGGTGTTTCAAGTCCTGGAGATGCAACAATATATGCAGATTCTGATGTGAATGGAAGTGGTTCAATTATTTTAAAGACTAATAATATAACAGCTGGAATAATAACAAATTCTGGGAAAATTGGCTTTGGAACATTAAATCCTCAGGAGAAACTTCATATTATAGGTGATGTAATGATAGGAAATACTTTAAACCCATATTCTGGAGATTCTAAGAGTGATCTACTTGTTGAAGGCAATTTAGTTGTTGATGGATATTTTAAACAGAGATCAACAATACCAGCTGAATTTGAATCCATATATATTAGAGGTAATGTTTTTTTATCAACAGGAACAACCTCGAAAACTGGTATAGGAACTCTTAACCCTTCTTATAGATTAGATGTAGATGGTGATATTAATTTAACTGGAGGTTTAAGAATAAATGGAATTCAAATAATATCAACATCAAGGTCTATGTCAAATCTAACTGGAATTTCATCATCAGGTGATATTAATTTTTCTGGACTTTCTCCACTAAGATTAGTAGCAACAGATAATTCTAGTAGGTTAGTTAGTTCTATATCATCAACAGACCTTATGAATTCTGTATCAGGAACTACTGGGACTGGTAACCTTGTTTTCGCTTCAAATCCAACTTTAACAAACCCTACAATTAATACCGGTATAATTGTCTCTGGTTGGGGAAACTTTTCACAAGGAGTCACAGCTTCAAGTGGTACTTTCACAAATACAGGTGATTATTCGCTTAGAACAAGCTCTGGTATAAATGTATTAAGTGGTACTATAAATTTAAACAATACAGTACGAATAAAAAATCTTCCTTCTCCAATTGAATCATCTGACGCTGCAACTAAGGACTATGTAGATCAAATAGGTGGTGGGGGGAGTGATACAGGAGCTTGGGTTAAATCAGGAAATAACATTGGAGTCGCAAATAATCTTGGAAGCATAAACGATAAAGATATTGATTTTATAAGAAACAACTCTACTCAATTTTCAATGCTTAGTTCAGGTGTAAATTTTTATGTGCCAATAATATCAAATAATCATATCACTGCATCAAGCGCTACCTTTAGTAGTAATGGTGTAGGAGCACCAATAATTAGATTTACAAATAATGTTTATATCTCATCAACTACCTCATCAAATTATGGTGGAATATATGTTTCCACTCATATATACTTGCCTTCAGGAAGTATATATTATGGTAATGGAAGTGGGATAACAAATGTAAATGCAGCAAATGTTACATGTTCAGACTGTGTTTCACTTACTTCTGAAACACAAGGAGATTATGTAAGTAATATAAATGGTGGGACAGGAATATCAGTTTCTGGAACACCAGGAGAAGGATGGACTCCAACAATATCACTTACAGGACAAGCACTTGCTTTACATAATCTTTCTACAAATGGAATCATTGTTAGAACGAATTCAGCTAATATAACAGCAAGAACTATTACAGCTGGCAGTGGAATTTCAGTTACTAATGGTGATGGAATTAATGGAAATCCAACAATATCAGTTTCTGAATCAGCACTTAATTTAAACAATTTAACTGGACCTTTAAACCTTAATAAAGGTGGGACTGGTACAGATCTTAGTTCAGCTTCAAACGGTCCAGTTAAAAAATCAGGAGCATATTTAACAGTTGCTTCTATAAATTTAGCATCAGAAGTTTCCGGAATATTGCCAACCTCAAATGGTGGAACTGGTAATAATACATTCTCAACAAATCAACCTATTATATACAATGGAACTTCTTTATCTTCTTTTAGTGGTTTTAATGGTTCTTTTATAGTAGCAAAATCTACGGATTCAACAAAAGGATGTATGCAACTGAATTTTCAATACGGAATACTTTCAAGTACCCAAACAGCTACTTGCCCTTAAAAGTTTTTTAATTTAAATTAAAATATTTTTAATTATCTTATCCGTTGCTCCAGATAAGTTTTTCAATACATTAAATGATTTTTTTCCTGCATCATTTAATTTTTGTTTATTAGATATAAAGAATTTAATTCTTGCTTTTATATCATATTCATCTAAAACTATAAAACCACCACCTTTTGTAATCAATTCAAACCCAGAAGTTTTTTGTGAAAAATAATTAGGTCCAAATAAAACTGGTTTAGAATATATAGATGGTTCAATTAGATTATGTCCTCCAATATTATTTAGTGTTCCACCTACAAAAGCAATATCACAAACATAATAAAGCTTTGAAAGGAATCCTAACTTATCAAATATTAAAATATCAGCTTTGATATTTGATAAGTTATTTTCGTACTCAGAAAATCTAATATAGCTAAAATTATATTCTTCAAGAATTTTCGTAAATTGAAACATTTTTTCTATATGTCTAGGTACTATTATATATTTAATATCAATAGATTCTGATTTCAAAAGTTTATATGATTTAACAATTGTTTCAAACTCATCTGGATGAACACTACCAAAAACAATACAAAAAAAACCTCTTTTCCATGATAATATTTTATTAGTTAAATCCTCATCAACCATCATTGATAAATTGTCATATTTAGTATTTCCAGCAACATAAATTTTTTCCTTAATTAAAAAGGTTGAAAAATATTTCATATCTTTTTCCGTTTGCACAAAAACTTTTTCTATATTTTTTAAAATAAATTTCACTATAGGTTTTATTAAAAGATATTTTGAATAAGATTTTTCACTCATTTTTCCATTAATCCAAATTACTCTTGAGTACAAACTAGCAAGTTTAATAAACATAGGCCAAATTTCAGTTTCTGTGACAAATACAATAGAAGGATTTATTTTCTTAATAAATCTTTTAACTATAAAATAAAAATCAAATGGTATATAATAAACATTCTCTGATATATTAAATGCTTCTTTATAAGCAGTTTCAGTAAATACAGTTATGACTATGTTTTTTTTAGCATTAACAAAATAATTTATTAAAGGTTTTGCTGCATTCATTTCTCCAAGAGATGAAAAATGGAATAATATAGTAGATTCTTTATGTTCTTTAATTTTTTGATATATTCTTTTAAAGTAACTTCTAAGTGTAAATGATTTATTATTAGAAAAAAATAAAAAAAACCACCCAACTAATATAAATATCATAATAAGGAAATTATATAAGCCCAAACAAATTATTAATATTATTTTCTTAATGAAACCCATGGTATAATAAAAATCCATGTATATAAAGGAGTAAGTTGATTATTTATATATTGAATTTGTGATTGAGTTGGATCAATTAAAACAAAAACTTTTTCAATGATATCTTTATTTAAATTTTGAGAAAAAGGTTCATAAACAAAAATTATCTCTTCTATTGAAAGTCTTTCTTTCTTTGCTTCTTCAAATACCATATCTTTAATTATCTCAAACGAAGTTTTGCTATGAACTAATACAACTATATCAAAAATTTTTTTTTCAATATCAGTTAAAGTTTTTTTAAAATTTTGAACTTCTTCTCCAAATGTTAAAAAACCACATGAAATATAATTAACTTTTTTTAAAGGAATATATCTATTTAAAAATTCTATTTTATCTATTTCAAACGTGTCATATAATACAGAAATTTTGAATTTTGAAACTATTTGAGATACTATAGTTTTAAGATTGTATTCAAAATCTTCATCCTTTGTTGATATTTCAATTTGAGAATCTTTTTTCTTAATTTTTCGCTCTATATCATAATAATGTATAGGAACTCTAAGACCCTTTATCTTTCTCATTTTACTTCTCTTTCTGCCACATATATGCAAATGAAGTAGCTATAGTTACAGTGGAATAAACACCGCTTATTGTTCCAATTAACATACAAAATGAAAAATCTTTAATAGATGAACCTCCCCAAATATATAATACTATAAGAACCATAAAAACGGTAAGAGAAGTTATAACAGTTCTTGAAAGTGTTTCATTAATGCTGATATTTATAAGATTATATAAATCCATTTTAGGAAATTTTTTAATGTTTTCTCGTATTCTATCATATATTACAATAGTATCATTTATAGAGTATCCAGCTATTGTTAAAAGTGCAGCCACTATTACTAGGTCTAATTCTCCACCAACAAGAATTAATGCTATTGTAGCTACAAACACATCGTGTAACAATGCTATAACACCACTTATACCCCATATTGGGTTTGAAAATCTAAATGCTATATATATAATAATTCCAAACATAGAAAGTATTATTGCAAAGAATGCCTTTTTTGTAAGTTCCCTTCCTACTACAGGTCCAACGAAATCTCTTTTTTCTTCTATAAACTTCAAACCTTTCTCTTCAAAAGCAGAAATTATTTTGTTTGCATATTCATTAACATTATCCTGCTTTCCCTTAACAAGAAATGCAAATGAATTATTTTCATAAGTTCTTATTTTAGCATCTATTTTCTTATCATATAATATATTCCTTAATTGCGAAATGTCTTGAGGTTGATTAAATTTCAGTTGTAATAAAGTTCCTCCTGTAAAATCAAGTCCAAGATTTAATCCTTTTAGATATATTATAATTAAACCTAAAATTATTACAGTTATAAAAAGTATTAAATATAATTTTGATTTTCCAACAAAATCTATCTTGGTCTTAGGTATAAGTTTTAGCGACATAGTACCTCCATTAAATACTTAAACTTTTAGGATTTGAAGTTAAATACATTTCATATATAGTTCTAGTTACATATACAGAGGTAAACACACCAACAACAAGACCTATAGTAAGTGTTGTAGCAAACCCCTTAACAGGTCCAGAACCAAACTGAAATAAAAAAACACTTGTAATCCAAGTTGTTAAATTTGAGTCAAATATAGCGCTCCATGCTTTACTATAAGCTGTAGATATTATAAGAGGTAAAGGCTTATTAATTTCTGATTCTTCCCTCATCCTCTCAAGTATAAGAACATTTGCATCAACTGCCATAGCAATACTTAGTATTATTCCTGCAATTCCAGGGAGAGTTAAAGTAGCACCAAAATAAGAAAGAACACCGATAAGTATAACTAAATTAAAAATCATTCCAATACTTGCAACTATTCCACCACCTCTGTAATAAATTATAATAAAGACAAAAACTAATAAAAGCCCTATTATACTTGCATTAAGCCCTTTCTTTATAGAATCTTCTCCAAGTGTTGGACCTACAACTCTTTTCTCTATTATTTTTACTGGGGCTGGCAGAGCACCACTTCTAAGTATCAACGCAATATTTCTAGCTTCCTCCATTGTAAAATTACCTTCAATTACACCCTTTCCCATAGTAATTTCACTTTTTATTACAGGAGCTGTATAAACAATATTATCAAGAACAATGGCTAATTTTTTGCCTATATTATTTGCAGTTATCTTTTCAAAAATTTTCCCACCTTCTTTATTAAATGAAAAAGCAATAGTTGGCATTCCAAATTGGTCAGTATCTACTCTGGCAGATTCAAGATATGCCCCTGTTATTTGAACAGTTGCCTGTAAAACATAATATTTAAATCTTCCTTCTTCATCAGTCTTACCTCTGAGTACTTTAAGGTGAGATGGAATTTTTTTAGTAAATTCAGGTAATAAGTTACCTTCTTTATCAAAAACTGGTTTATTTTCATTTTCAATCTCAGATATGATTTTAAAAGACATTGACGATTCATCGACAAGCATAAACTCAAGCAAGGCAGTTTTGCCAATAAGTGATTCTGCTTGTTCTGTCTTAGATATACCTGGAAGTTCTACATTTATCCATTTTTCACCAACCTTTGCTATTGGAACTTCGCTTATTCCGTATGCATCAACTCTGTTTCTTATTATTTCAATTGCTCTTTGAAGAGCATCTTGAATTTTTTCTTTTTTTTCTAATTTATCAACTTCAAGCTCAAGTAATAGTTGAGTGCCACCTCTTAGATCAAGCCCAAGATTAAGTATATGTTTAGGTCTTTCTTTCATAGCTTCAAGTTTTTCACGCTCATCTTGAGATTTTGTATACCATTCAAATGTTGGATAGATTAAGATAACACTTATTATAAAAGATAAAAGCACCACTGACATTCTAATATGAAGCCCTTTCATAATTACTCCTTTAATAAATTACTAACAGCAGATTTTACAGCTTTTACTTTTACATTTTTAGATATTTCAAGTTCAATTTCGTTATCCGTTACAGAAGTTATAATTCCAATTATACCTCCAACAGTAAGAACTTTATCACCAATTTTTAACTCATTAAGCATTTTTTGCCTTTCCTTCATTTGTTTTTGTTGTGGTCTTATAAGTAAAAAGTAAAATATTACTATCATTAAAATGAGTGGAAAAATATTCGCAAGTATTTGATTCATTCCATTCATAATTCCTCCTTTACATAAAACAATAATTTTATTTTAACATATTTTTTAAATTTAAAATTGATTTAGTTAAATTTAGTACTTGTATATTTTTCTTTAAAACTTTCAAATGCTTGAGAAAAGTTACTGTCAGAAATTGATTTCCTCATAATTTCAGTTTGCCTAATTAAGAATCTTACATTATGAATTGAAAGAAGTCTGTGTGATAAAAGCTCCGAAGATTTATATAGGTGTGAAAGATAAGCTTTTGAATAATTTTTACATGTATAACAATCACATTCTATATCAAGAGGAGAGTCATCTTTTTTGTAAATGGAATTTTTAATATATATCTTTCCATAAGTAGTAAGTGCCTGTCCATTCCTAGCATTCCTTGTAGGAAGCACACAATCATACATATCTACTCCAAAAGATGTGGCCATCCATATATCAAGAGGGTCTCCAAGTCCCATAAAATAAAGTGGTTTGTTTTTATCAATTAACTCAGATATATAATGAACCATATCCCACATTTCATTTTTAGATTCTCCAACTGACAGACCACCGATAGCATAACCATCAAAACCAACTTCACTAATAAAATCAACTGACTCTTTTCTTAAATCCTTAAAAGTAGAACCTTGTATTATTCCAAATATCAAAGGTCTGTTTCCAACATTTTTAAAAATATTTGTAAAATACTCAATGGATTTTTTAGCCCAATTTTTTGTTTTTTTCAGTGCATCTTTTGCAGTTAAATAACTACATGGATTTTCAACACAAACATCAAGATGAGTAAATATATCAGTATTTATGATTTTTTGATAATCTATTACTTTTTCTGGAGTAAAAAAATGCTTTGAACCATCAATATGAGAAGAAAAATGAACACCATTTTCAGTTATTTTTCTTAGTTTCGAAAGGCTATAAACTTGAAATCCACCTGAATCACTAAGTAAAGCTCCATTCCATTTCATAAAACAGCTAAGACCACCAAAATTTTTAATTACTTCTAATCCCGGTCTTAAATATAGATGGTATGTATTTGTTAAAAGACAAGTAGCATTTACATTTTCAAGATCTTCTGATGAAAGAGCTTTTACACTACCTTGAGTAGCAACTGGCATAAAAACAGGAGTGTTTATTTTTTTTCCTCTTACACTTATTTGAGTATTCCTTGATTTATTATTTGAATCAACTTCACAGATTTTAAAGTATCCATCCACTAACTCATTCATAAATTCTCCTCTATATAATTAAAGAACAATCTCCATATGAATAAAATCTATATTTTTTACTCACAGCTTCAGAATATGCTTTTAAAAGTAATTGTGGATCTTTTGAAAATGCTAATGTCATATAGAGAGGGGGAGAATGAGGAAGATGTAGATTAGTTATAAAACAATCAGCTATTTTAAAATTCCAGCCAGGTTTAATAAATATGTCCACATACCCATTACCAGCAATAACATATTTACCATCATTCATTTTTTCAAGAGTTCTCATTGAAGATGTCCCAACAACAAAAATTTTTTTACCTGAAACCTTAGCATCATTTATTTTTTTGGCAGATTCTTGACTAACAATAGCATATTCTGGTGGCATTTTAAAAGTATCAGGTTCAGTTCTTACCATTTTAAAAGTTCCATACCCTATATGTAAAATTATATCAACAATTATAACTCCTTTTTCTTGTAGTTTTTTAATAATCTCTTTTGTAAAATGAAAACCTGCTGTTGGTGCAGCAATTGATCCCTTTTCAGTAGCATATATTGTTTGATATGCTTCACTGTCATTTTCTTCAACTATTCCCAAATCCTTTCTACGTTTTAGTATATAATTAGGAAGAGGTATTTTTCCAATCTTATCAAGAACTTCAAAATTTAATGGTGAAGAAAATTCAATCAAATATCCCTCATATAAATTCTTTTTTAATACAATGAAATATAAATTATTATTTACATAATATTTTATTCCAATTGTTAATTTTTTTGAAAGACATTTCCATTGCAATCCTGTTTCATCTTCTTTTGAAATAAGAAGTATTTCTCGATTGGAACCTAATTCAGATTTAACATCGAGTTTTGCCTTTATTACTTTGCTTTTATTTATAACAAGACAATCTCCTTGAGTTAAATACTCAATAATGTCTGAAAATTTTCTGTGGTATATAGATTTATTTTTCCTATCAATAACTAATAATCTAGATTCATCTCTTGCCTTTAATGGAACTGGAGCAATAAGGTGTTTAGTATTTAACATTTCAAATTGTTTCATTATTTCTTTTATATTATTCATAAATTTTTTCAATATCCATTATTTTTGAACCTGGATAATAAAATTCAAGAATTTTTGTATATTTATATCCAAGATCAGCCATTTTTCTTGCTCCATCTTGGCAAAGTCCTACCCCATGACCCCATCCTCTACCATATAATTTAAAACCATTTTTATTTTTTTCTATCTTGGTTATTAAAGTGCTTTTCATTTCGTAACTTCCTAAATATTCTCTAAATGCCTTTGCTTCAATTTTTATATTACCTTTATCTGTTAAAATAGAAAAACGTATAGTTCTTCCACTTTTATCCTTTGAATATATTTTAAAATCTTTTATTTTGTTAACAAAATATCCATTTCTATTTAAAAACTCTATAATATCTTTAAAATTCAAAAAAAGAATCCAATTATAATTATTAGAATATTTAGCATAGGGATCTTTTATTCCTTTTAAAGGGTATATTTTATTTTCATTCCAAAGATTAGAAGGATTTGTTGTATGACCACCAGAATTTGCATGGTAGTATGAAGGAAATATTTTCCCTTTATATGTCAATACCTCTCCTAAAGTTTCATTTACTGCTGCTATTACTTGCGGAGATATGTTTTCAAAGCCAGTATATACTTGATGTCTAACCGTTGAAGTTAAATCATAACTAACGTTTTTATTAAGGTAATAAATAGCATAAGTTCTTGCAGCAACGGCTTGTGCTTTAAGAGCTTCCTGAGGCCATGATGGACCCATTTCAGGAGTAAGTACTCCCCATAAATATCTTTCAAGTTCTAAATATTCAACTAGATTAAGTTTTCCATCTTCTACATATATTTTAAATTTCCCACGATATTTTGTGCCATCAATAATAATATAACTATGTGGATTTCCTGATTCTAACCATAATGGAGAAGAAAGTTTCTCTGTATTTATTAAAATGAAATTATCTTTTGTTGTTGTTATTTCATAATCATAATTTTCAATAATTGCATATTTTTCTTTAGTTTTTTCTTCAGTTATATAAGCAGTTCCAGACGATTTAATAAATATTTTATTTAAAGACGATTTAATTAGAATTCTTATTTCAATATTTTTTTTTATTCCATCTGCAGCAGTTAAAGCTAATAAAAGATTAAAAAAGAAAATTATTTTCATCGATTTTTCTATCTGTAGTTATACCTAAATGTTGGCATGCTTTTTTTGTTAGCACTCTTCCACGTGGAGTTCTTTTAAGAAAGCCAGCTTTTATAAGGTAAGGTTCTATTACATCAGTAATAGTATCAATTTCTTCAGAAATTGCAACAGCTATATTTTCTACACCAACAGGACCTCCATTAAACTTTTCTGCAATAACAGTAAGCAAGATTCTGTCTATTTTATCAAGTCCTTCTTCATCTATTTCCATTGAATTCATAGAATCAATTGCAATTTTATCTGTAATAACTCCATTAGATTTAACCTCAGCAAAATCTCTTACTCTTTTAAGAAGCCGATTGGCAATTCGCGGAGTTCCTCTAGATCTTTTAGCTATTTCAATAGCACCTTCATTAGTTATTTTAACTTTAAGCAACGATGCAGATCTTTTTATAATTTGAACTATTTCATCTATTTCATAAAAACTGAGATTTTCAACAATACCGAATCTATCACGTAGTGGACTTGTTAAAAGTCCACTACGTGTCGTAGCTCCTATTATTGTTATCTTTGGAATCTTTATTTTAAGAGTAGTTGAACCTACTCCTTTCCCAGTATTAATATAAAAATTGAAATCTTCCATAACTGGATAAATAGATTCTTCCACAGCAACATTAAGGCGATGAATCTCATCTATAAAAAGAACATCACCCTCAGAAAGCTCTGTTGTAAGTATTGATGCTAGATCACCAGGTTTAGTAAGTACAGGTCCTGATGTTACTTTTATATTAACACCCATTTCATTAGCTATAATATAAGCTAGTGTTGTTTTACCAAGTCCTGGAGGAGCATAAAAAAGACAATGATCAAGTGGTTCTTTCCTTTTAAGTGCTGCTTCTATGTATACTTTAAGATTATCTTTAACTTTTGATTGCCCTATAAATTCAGATAATATTTTAGGTCTGAGTGAGTATTCAAACATTTCTTCATTCTTATCAATTGAATTCTTGTAAATATAATCCATATCAATTTACCTTTTAGAAAGTATTTTCAGTGACACTTTTATAATATCTTCAAGCGTCATATTTTTATCTTTATTTTCTGATATAACTTGAGAAACAGTTGATTTAACATCAGTCATTTTATATCCTAAGTTAACTAGGGCATTTATAGCAGTATCATAATTTTTAGAATAAGACTCAAATATTATTTGATCATGTTCAGATAATTCATCTTTAATCTTATCTCTCAAAAAGTTTATTATTTTTTTTGAAGTTTTAGAAGTAAAACCAAAAATTTCTTTTAAAAGTTTTTCATCTCCTTTTAATACTGCCTTTCTAAAATTAGAAACAGATTTTTGAATTTTATTAAGGTATTCTATTGCTTTTGTATTTCCGGTATTAGGTATTGAATTCTTTAAAATATCAAATAATTCTTTTTCTTCTTCATTTAGAAATCCATATAATTTTATTCCTTCATACATACTAAAAGAAGTTATTATAAATATCTCAATCTCTAACCCAATTGTTAGTTTAGTAATATCATTTTCTGTCATAATAATTTCATAACCAACACCAAAATTTTCAACTACAATTGAAGATTTATTAATTTTAATAACTTTCCCTTTTAAATATGACATCATATAGTTATTTTATTTTTAAGAAAAAAAAACCGTGAAGCAGCAATTCCAATAGAAATAGCATCACTAACATCTGGATAAAGTTTCTCTTTTATGCCAAACATTATTCTTATCACTCTTTCAACATAATATTTATCTGCCCTTCCATTTCCACATACAAGTTTTTTAACAGATAAAGGATTATACTCTCTATATTTAATACCATAATTTTCAAAAGCAAGCAAAATTATCCCTTTAGCATAAAATGAAAAAACTTGAGTCTTTATTTTACCAGAAAAAAACATTTCTTCAATAGCACCTTCTGTAATAGAGTATTTTTCTATTTTTTCAGATATTTCGTCATATATATTTTTAAGTCTTAAAGAAAGTTTTTGTTTTGGATTAGTTTTTATTAAACCAAAATCTCTTAATAGTATTTTCTTGCCATCAGTTTCTATTACTGACCACCCTGTATCTTCAAGTCCAGGATCAATTGAAAGAAAGATATTCATCAACAACTCTATTTCATTAGTTTATCCATCAGTTCTGATGGAATATCAAAATTAGAATAAATATTTTTAACATCATCATGATTTTCTAACTCATCCATCATTTTTATTATAGTAGATGCTTTTTCTTCATCCGTTACATTAACAGTATTTTTGGGTAACATTGTTATTTCAGAAGATGATATGTTTATACCTTTTAATTTAAGATTATTAATAACATTTTCAAAATTTTCGACTGGTGTTGTTATTTCATAGATATCACCTTCAACTTTTATATCTTCAGCACCACAATCTACCGCTATATCAAACATTTTTTCTTCTTGAACAGTTCCTTTATTAATAGTTATGAATCCCTTTCTTTCGAATATCCAACTAACACAGCCATTTGTCCCCATATTTCCACCATGTCTTTCTAATATAACTCTCAACTCATTAAAGGTTCTATTTTTATTATCTGTTGTTGCTTCAATCATTACAGCAATACCACCTGGTCCATATCCTTCATACACAACTTCTTCATAACTTGCTCCTGGAATTTGTCCTGTACCTCTCATTATTGCTCTTTTTATATTATCCATTGGCATATTTACTTCTTTAGCATCTTCAATTGCTTTTCTTAATCTTGGATTTTTCTCAGGTTCTCCACCACCTAATTTTGCCGCTATTGTTATCTCTTTTATAAGTTTTGTGAAAATCTTACTTTTTTTAGCATCATTGGCAGCTTTTTTATGTTTTATTCCTGCCCAGTGAGAATGTCCACCCATTATTCCTCCAAAATAAAAAACATTATTATAAAGATTATTTTATAAAATATAATTGTAATTTTACAACTTGCTGGAAATTTGAAGCCCCCTTAGCTCAAGGGATAGAGCAGCTGCCTTCGAAGCAGTTGGTTAGAGGTTCGAGTCCTCTAGGGGGCACATGAGGTGAACGTGAAATTTATTTTGTTAAGTATTTTTTTTATATTACAAATTCAGAAATTATCAACACAAGATATAAACAAAATCTATGATGAAGGAATAAAAAGTTGGTTGGATGGACGGATTGATGATGCTATTGGAAATTTTGAATATGTAGTACACACTTCAACAGATACAAATCAAGTTGTTCAAGCAGCTACTGACCTAATTGTCCTTCTTAATGAAAAGGGAGAAAATTCGACTGCAATAGCATATGCAGATAAAATACTCGCTATAGATCATAATAACCCTTTTGTATTGCTTGAAAAATCATATTCGAAAATGCTTATAAATGATATGATCGGAGCCAAAAAAGAACTCAATGAATTACTCGCAACTACTTCTGACATAGATAAAATTTATACTTCAAAGTTTTTTAAAGCAATAGTTGAAGCACATATTTCAGGATTTGAAAATGCTTCAAAGGAAATTGAATCAGTATATAGAAATTATCATCCCTTGCTAGCTCCCTCCGCATATCTTATGGCTGAGTATATTAAACCTTTTAAAAAAATGGCTTCTGTAAATTTTCTTAAAGATTCATTAATTTATGATTCAAAAAACATTCAAGCTTTAATAGATTTAGCAAATATATATGAGGAAACTAAGTATTACACTCAAAGTTGGCAAGCTTATTTTACTCTTAGAGAAATAGAAGGTAAAGACTCCTATGCATACTTTAAAAGTGAAAAATTAATCAAAAAAATAAACAAAAATCCAGATAATATCTTTTTATGGTCAAGATTAGGTTGGCCAGTTCATGAAAATCCGCTAATTCATAAAGAATCTCAAAACATAAGAATAGCACTATATTCTGATAAACTGGCAAACCAACCACCAATTGTCTCTTTTTATATAATATCAAATACTGATTTTGAAATAACTGAACCTACTCCACAAAAAAAATTCAATGGCAAAAGAAATATGCAGTATGGTGTATTTTATAATCTAATAAACAAACAAATTGAAATTAGAGATAATTATTCAACCACCATTTATGCAACAAGGAAAAACATAGAAATAAAACCATTAAATCCAGGGGGAGTTATCTTAATAAAATCACCAACTTTTAAAGATGACGTAATTGGTATTAACAGAGGAGATAAAGAAGTTTCAGGCAAACTTTTAGTTAAACTTTCTACTGATGGTATGAGAATAATAAATTATACTTATATTGAACATATTTTACCTTCTATAGTTCAAACAACAGAAGGTCCTAAAGATGATGATAGAGCATTAAAAGCTCTTACAATAACAATAAGAACAATGTTACACAGAAAAATTAATCCTAATAATAATTATGACATTACAGATCAAGAAGAAAAACTTGAATTCAAAGGTATCCAATTTGAAAAAGAAAAAACAGTGTTAGCTGCGACTGAGACTAAGGATATTTTAATTAAAAAAGGACAAGAACTTTATCCTGCAAATTATGTTATTAACACAGCAAATATAGTAAATGCAATACCACAAACACAGACATTATTTCCAAAAAAATTAAGTCCATCATCTTTAAAAAATTGGTTAATGTTCGATTTTATGAAAAACTCTCATTATTCTACACCACTGAATGTGGTTGATATATCAAATATCAGTTGGTTTTTAATTTTAAAACCATATTGGATTGAAGAAAGAGTAAACACAAAATATAAAGTTGGAAAGATAAAAAATATTATTATATTGAAACGAGATGAAATCGGAAGAGTTTTATCCATTAAAATAGAAGGTACTGCTAATGATGTCATAATAGAAGGAGAAAAAGAAATAAATAAAATCCTTGCAGCAGGCACTCTCAGATCAAATCTCTTTATCATTTTTCAAATTAAAAAAGGAAAAAATCCAATTTATTTCATACTAAAAGGAATAGGGACAGGAAATTTTTCTGGTTTGTGTATATATGGATCTGACTATTTAGCCAAAAATATGGATTTTAATCACATACAAATACTTAAATACTATTTCCCAAATGGAATGCTAACAATAAAATGAATAAAATAAAAGTCATTCACATAATCACTAAATTAGAACTCGGGGGGGCTCAACAAAATACTCTTTATACTGTTACTAATCTTTCAAAAGAAAAATTTGATGTTAAGTTGATATCTGGAATCGGAGGAATGCTTGATAAAGAAGCCGTCACATTGATTGAACAAAATATAATTTTTATTAAAGATCTTATTAGAGAAATATCGCCAATTTCAGATTTTAGAGCACTAATATCACTATTTAAAATATTAAGAAAAGAAAAACCACAAATTATACATACTCATTCATCTAAAGCTGGAATTTTAGCTAGAATAGCAGGTTTTTTAGCTGGTATAAAAATAATAATACATACATATCATGGATTTGGCTTTCATGACTATCAAAATTCTTTCTTGAGAAAATTTTATATATTTCTTGAAAAAATTACATCTTTATTTTCAGATGCATTAATATTTGTTTCAAAAGCCAATATGGAAACTGCTAAAAAGTATTCAATAGGGAAAAAAGACAAATATTATCTAATAAGAAGTGGGATAAAGCTATCAGATTTTTCAGTAGAAAAAAATAGGGAATTTGCAAAAACCATTTTTCCAGATTTAAATGATAATTCAAAAATAATTATTACAGTTTCTAATCTAAAACCACAAAAAAATCCAATGGACTTTTTTAAAATAGCAGAAGAGGTACTAAAAGAATTTACTAATGTTTATTTCATATATATTGGCGGTGGAACTCAAGAAACAGAAAAGTATTACAAACAAATAATAATAGATAAAAAAATTGATAAAAGATGTGTAATAACAGGATGGTTAAGAAACACGAATATAACTTATAGTTCCGCTGATATTTTTATATTAACTTCGCTATGGGAAGGACTTCCACGAAGCCTTGTTGAAGCGATGGCAAGTGGTTTGATACCAGTTTGTTATAATACAGATGGAGTAAGAGATTTAATTAAAAACAATATTAATGGATTTATAATAGAGAAGTTTAACTGGATGGAATTAGCAAATGTAATTAAAAAACTCATTAGTGATTCAAATCTATATCAAAAAATAAAGTCTAATTTAATACAAACAGATTTAAGCGAATTTGATATAGATTTTATGGTAAAACAACAAGAAAAACTTTACTTTGATTTAATAAAATATAAAGAGATATGATAACAGATAAAATATCGATAATTGTACCGCTTTATAATGAAGAAAAAAATATTGAAGAGTTATACAACGAAATAAAGGAAAATGTCAAAAATTTTGAACTTATTTTTGTGGATGATGGAAGTAATGATAAAACATGGGATGTTATTAAAAGTATTGCTTTAAAAGATTTTAGAATAAAGGCGATAAGATTAACTAGAAATTTTGGTCAAACACAAGCTTTGAAGGCAGGAATAAAAGAGGCTACTTCATCAATAATAATCACAATGGATGGGGACCTTCAAAATGATCCAAAAGATATTCCTATGATAATTAACAAAATATATGAAGGGTATGATTTAGTTAGTGGATGGAGAAAAAAAAGAAAAGACAGTTTTTTAACTAGAACACTTCCTTCAAAGATGGCTAACGTAATTATTTCATTAATAACCGGCGTAAAATTAAATGATTATGGTTGTACACTTAAAGCTTATAGAAAAGAATACATTGAAAAAATTGATCTTTATGGAGAAATGCATAGATTTATCCCAGCATTATGTTCATATCTGGGAGCTAAAATAACTGAAGTTGAAGTTAATCACAGAGTAAGAAAATATGGAAAATCTAAGTATGGATTTAAAAGGACATTCAAAGTAATATTTGACTTGCTTATGGTTAAATTCTTTGGAGGCATGATAAATAAACCAATATATTTATTTGGTTCTGTTTCAGTAATACTTTTTGTAATTTCCATTATATTTTTTTTGATTACACTATATAATAAATGGTATAATCATATTTTTGTGAAGGATCAACCGCTTTTTTTAGTAGGTATATTTATGTTGCTTGTAAGTGTTCAAATGGCGCTAATAGGAATAATAGCAGAAATACTTACAAGAATATACTATAAAGATAGAGTGGAATATATTGTAAAGGAAAAAATATATGATAAAAAACAAATGTATTGAATTCAATCTCAGTGATATAAAAAAATCGAAAATATTTGAATATACAACAATAATACAACATAATTGGTTTGAGGATTGCGAAACAGAATTTTATAAAATTCTATCAGCCAATAGTTATTTTAAATTTGAAACTAAAAATTCATCTATATTAGTAACAATTAAATTCTCTTTTACTGTAGAACATATTTGTTCTAGATGTGGTGAAAGTTTTAAGGAATTTATGAATGAAGATATGTATGAAATCTATGAACAAAATCAAATAATAGACCTATTTCCACTGCTTAGAGAATCTGTAATATTAAATCAACCTATAAAAATACTTTGTAATAAATGTAAAAAAGTAAAGGAGTAAGCATATGCCTAATCCCAAAAGAAAACATACCAGATCCAGAAGAGACAAGAGACGATATCAAGCTTGGAAACTTGATATTACAAACTTATCAGTGTGTCCAAATTGTGGAGCACTTAAAAAGTCACATATGGTTTGTCCATCATGTGGATATTATAAGGGCAAATTAATAATAGCTAAAAAAGATAAAAAAGAAAAAAAAGAAAAATAATATTAAATAAAAATGAAGATAGCAATTGATGCTCACGGTGGAGATTTTGGAATATCTCCAAATGTAAAAGCTGCTATTAAAGCAATCTCCCAATTAAACTGTGAAATAATATTAGTTGGTAGAGAAGATGAAATAAAAAAAGAATTTAAAATTAATGGATACAACTTCATTCCACAAGGTATAAAGATATTTAACACATCGCAGATAATAGAAATGGGAAAAGAACCAGTAGAAGAATGTAAAAATAAACCAAATTCTTCTATGGTGGTTGGATGTGAGCTTGTAGCCGAAAAAAATGCAGACGCATTTATATCTGCAGGAAATTCTGGCGCAGTTATGGTTGCTTCGCTACTTAAAATAGGAAGAATAAAAGGAATATCGCGTCCAGCTATTGCTGTATTATTCCCAACACGTAACGGAACAACTCTAATATTAGATGCTGGTGCTAACACTGAGGTAAAACCATTTAATTTAGTTCAATTTGCTATTATGGGAACTGTTTTTTTTAAAAATGTTATAGGAAAACAAAATCCAACAGTAGGTATACTTTCAATAGGAGAAGAGGAAACAAAAGGAAACTCTCTTGTATTAGAATCTATACCCTTACTTAAAAACACAAAACATATAAACTTTTTAGGTCCTGTAGAAGGAAGAGACATTCCTGATGGAAAAACAGATATAGTAGTATGTGATGGTTTTGTAGGTAATATAGTGTTAAAACTTTCTGAGGGTATAGCAAAATTTGTAAAAGATTTTTTTATCTCAGAAATTTCTAAAAGCATAAAAGCCAAAATAGGAGCTTTACTGTTAAAAAATATATTTAAAAAATTTAAAGACAAAACAGATCCACAAAAAATTGGTGGCGCTTTGCTTTTAGGTGTTGATGGAGTTGTTATTATATGCCATGGTAATTCTAATGAACATGCTATATTTAACGCAATAAGAACAGCTAAGGAAGCTATAGAAAATAAGATAATTGAAAAAACAAAGTCAGATATAGAAGATATCCTTGAAAAAACACAAATAACAACGGAGGATAAATAAAAATGTTTTCTTTTAAAGGCAAAACTGCTCTTATAACAGGAGCTGCAGATGGTATAGGTAAAAAAATAGCTGAAGTTTTTGCAAAAGAAGGAATTGATATTGTCTTAATGGATTTAAATCCGAATATAAAAGCAGTATCAGAAGAAATTTCTTCTCAAACTAACTCTAAAATTATTTATTCTATTGGTGATGTTTCTAATGAAGAAGATTGTATAAATACTATAAAACTTGTAATTCAAAATTTTAACAAAATAGATATTTTAGTAAACAATGCTGGTATAACTAAAGATAATCTCGCTATAAAAATGAATAATTTAGATTTTTCAAAAGTCATAGATGTAAATCTTAAAGGTCCATTTTTTCTTTCAAAACATGCATTTATCTATATGTCTAAAAACAGATGGGGAAGAATAATAAATATATCATCCATCGTAGGACTCACAGGACAAGCTGGTCAAGCAAACTATTCTGCATCTAAGGCAGGACTTATAGGACTTACCAAATCTTTAGCAAGAGAATTCGCAAAAAGAAATATAACAGTAAATGCTGTTGCTCCTGGATTTATAAAAACTACTATGACTGATAAACTTGATGATAAAATAAAGTTGAAAATAATAGAACAAATACCCCTTGAAAGATTTGGAAATACAGATGATGTAGCATATACAGTTTTATTTTTAGCTAGTGAAGAAGCATCTTATATAACAGGTCAAATAATATCAGTTAATGGCGGATTGTATATGTAATTTTTTTTGTATAATATTAATTTATAAAAAATAATAAGGAGGAATTAAAATGGCAATGACAAGAGAAGCAATATTTGAAGAGGTCAAGAAGCTTATAGCAGACTCCATGAGAGTGGAAGTCAGCGACATAAAAGAGGAATCCAAATTTATAGATGATTTAGGAGCAGATTCTCTTGATATTGTTGAACTCGTAATGGCAATGGAATCTAAATTTGATATAGAAATACCAGATGATGATGCTCAAAAAATAAGAACTGTTGGAGAAGCGGTTGATTATTTAAATAACCGCTTAAATTCCAAATAATAATGTTTTCTGATATATCAGAACTCGAAAGAAAAATTAAATACAATTTTAAAAACATAAAGATTCTCGATAAAGCATTAACTCATAAATCCTACTCTTCTGAAAGGAAATTATCATATAGTAACGAAAGGTTAGAATTCCTTGGAGATAGTGTAATTAGTCTTATTGTTGTAGAATATTTAATAAATAAATTTCCAACAAAAAATGAAGGGTATCTATCAAGAATAAAATCACATATAGTATCAACTAAAAACTTATTTAAATGGGCAAAAACATTATCTCTAGAAAAATATATAAAACTCTCTCTTGCTGAAATAAAAAGCGGTGGAAGGGAGAAAATACAATTAATATCTAATGCGTTGGAAGCATTAATAGGAGCAGTCTATTTAGATGGTGGACTTGAACAAGCAAAAAAAATTGTTTACAATTTTTTAGAATCTGAAAAAGAAATTTCATTTGAAGACTATAAATCAACTCTGCAAGAATTTTGTCAAAAAAAATTTAAATTAATACCAAAATATCATCTTATTTTGCAGGAAGGTCCAGAACATAAAAAAATTTTTACAGTTTCAGTTAGTATAAAAGACAAAGTTTTAGCTCAAGGGACTGGGTACAACAAAAAAGAAGCCGAAAACAATGCTGCTAAAAATGCATTGAATAGTATAAAGGAGGTTATATTATGAGTCATTCAGAAATTGTTACAGAAATAAAAAGACTTTCAAAAGAATTCGCAAATAATATACTTAAACCTTTATCTCAAGAATATGATGAAAAAGAAGAATTTCCAATTTTTTTAAAGGATGAATTTAAAAACGCTGGTTTTTTTTCAATACCCTATCCAGAAGAATATGGTGGTATAAACGGTGGTATAACAGGTTTGTGTTATGCTATTGAAGAGCTATCAAAAGTTGATGGTTCTCTTGCTTTACTTCCTGCAACATCTGCTCTTGGAGCAATTCCATTAATTTTATTCGCAAATGATAATCAAAGAAATGAACTTTTTTCAGATTTATCTTCAGGTAAAAAAATTGCAGCTTTTGCACTAACAGAACCTCAAGCAGGTTCAGACGCAACAGCTATAACAACATCTGCTCAAAAAAATGGTGAATATTACATTATAAATGGAATGAAACATTTTTGTTCTTCTGGGGGAATATCAGATATTTATGTTGTTTTTGCTAAAACATCACCTGAAAAAGGAGCAAGAGGTATAAGTTGCTTTTATGTTGAAAAAGATACTCCTGGTTTCAAAATCGGCAAAAAAGAAAAAAAACTAGGGATAAAATCAAACCCAACAACGGAACTATATTTTGAAAATGTTAAAGTTCATCAAAAAAACATGATTGGTTTGCAAAACTATGGACTTTTCATATTACAAGAAACTTTTGATTTTTCAAGACCAGGAGTAGCTGCTCAAGCAATAGGAATAGCTGAAGGCGCATTATCTTTAACAATAAAATATTTAAAAGAAAGAAAACAATTTGAGCAACCAATAATAACATTTCAATCTGTTTCCCATAAAATTGCAGAAATGTCAACAAAATTAGAAGCAGCAAAAAGATTTTTATATTCTATTACTTGTGAAATGGATGAAGTATTTATGCCTGCATTTAAAAATGCAATCACTAATAAAACAACAGTGAGAGATGAAATTAAGAAAATATCTAACAAAAGATGGACAAAACTTTCTGCTATGATAAAATTATTTGCTTCTGATACAGCTTTTGAAATAACACAAGAATGTATTAATTTATGTGGTGGGATAGGATATATGAGAGATTTTGGATTAGAAAAATACATGAGAGATGCTAAAGTCACTCAAATTTATGAAGGAGCAAATAATATTCAAAAAAATGAAATAGCATCTTCAATCATAAGAGAATTTTAATGATTTTTATAACCATCTATGCTAAAAAATCAAAGAACTTCAATTTTTTTGTATAGCTTTATCTTAAACTTATATGAAATGCAATAAATGTTCTAACGAATCAATATATCATACTACACAATATTGCTTTTGTAAGGGACATTTTAATGAATATTTTATAGCAAAAATACAAAAAATTATTAAAAAATATAACATATTAAAAAAACAAAAAATTTTGATAGCATATTCTGGAGGGAAAGATTCTTCATCTGTTAAATATGTATTCCAAAAATTAGGTTTTAATAATATAAAAGCCATATATATAAAGCTCGATTTTGATTTTTTTAAAGAACAAAATGAGACAATAAAAAAACAAAATGACATAGAAATAATTGATATAGCTAAAGAGTATAAAATTTCTACATATGAAATAAAATTTTCATCATCTAAATCATATTGCAGAATATGTTCTACAATAAAAAGATATTTTTTAAATAAATATGCATTTGAAAATGGTTACGACATTATTGCTACAGGGCATAATATGAGTGATATAACAACTTCAGCATTGCTAAATATCAAAAATAGTTTTCTTTTAGGTTTCACAAATTTATCTCCATATCTTAGTCCTAAAAAAGAATATAAACTGGTTTCTAGAATAAAACCATTATTTTTACTTACAGACAGGGAAGTTAAAAAATTTACAGAAATAAACAATATTATAAGCATTAACCAAAAATGTATTCATTCAAAAAATGACATTTTCAAAAAGGCAATACAAGTTATAGAGGAAAACGATTATCAATCATTAGAAAAAATTTCATATACATTAATTGAATTTTCAAAAAAAATATCAGATTATGCTCAATACTCAAACATCAAAACAAATTTATGTTCTAAATGTGGATATCCTTCCGCATCAGAAATATGTTCTTTTTGTAAACTAATAATCACAAAAGATTAACTAATTAAAAGACTTTTAATAGTTTTATATAATGTATTTATGAAAATAATTTTTTTCTTTATGGCTGTAATTTTTTGCCTCTCAATAGCAGCAGGAATGATATTAATATCATATTTTTTTGGACCTAAAAAATTAAACTCTGTTAAGTTAGAAAATTTTGAATGTGGAATGCCTCAAGCAACTTTGATGCCTAAAAAACTAAATATCAATTTTTATATATTAGCAGTATTATTTCTTATATTTGATATTGAATTAATATATCTATATCCATGGGCATGGGGATTTGAAAATCTTACAAATACCGGATTTTATGCTGGAATTGTTTTCATCTTAATTTTATTTATAACAACAATATATATAATAAGGAGAAATATATTAAAATGGGATTAGGAAAAATATTTAAGGATTCCTGGATAACATCAAAAATACAATATGTAATAAATTGGGCAAGAAAATTTTCATTTTTTAACTATCCTTTCGTAACTGCATGTTGCGGTATGGAATTTATGAGTACTTTTGCTTCTACATACGACATTGCAAGATTTGGAGCTGAATTTCCAAGGTTTTCTCCAAGACAAGCAGATGTGTTGTTTGTTGTAGGTACAGTTAACCAAAAAATTGCTCCAGTGTTAAAAAGAGTATATGAGCAAATGATGGAACCAAAATGGGTTGTATCGTTTGGAGTATGTGCAACAAGTGGTGGATTTTATCAAAATTATGCTGTGGTAGAAGGGATAGATAAAATAATTCCGGTAGATGTATATATACCTGGATGCCCTCCAAGACCACAGGCTATCTTGGATGCTTTAATAAAACTACAAGAAAAAGTACAAAAGGAAAAAACTATATTTATTCAATTTAAGAAAAAATATGAAAAATGAAATTTTAGAAAATTTTAAAAACACATTTACTCATTCAATTAAAAAGGTTTTATTTGTACACGAAATAGATGTGATTTATATTGATTTTAAATCCATAAAAGAAATTTTATCTTATTTGAAGCAAAATGGATTTGAATTTTTAATAGATTTATTTGCTATAGATTATTTAAAATACCCTCAACGAGATCTAAGTGAAAGATTTGAAATAGTGTACAATTTATATTCTCTCCAATATAACAAGAGAATTATTATTAAAGTTCCAATAAGCGAAAACAATCCTGAAATTGAATCAGTTACAGATATATTTGATGCTGCTAATTGGTATGAAAGGGAAGTGTATGATATGTATGGTATAAGATTTATAGGACATCCAAATTTAAAAAGAATTTTAATGTATGAAGAATTTGAAGGATATCCACTTAGAAAAGATTATCCATTTAATAAAAAACAACCAAGAATTTCTATGAAAGAGGTTGAAAGTGAATATAAAACAACGAATTGAACATATTGTTGGAAAAGAAAGAATAGAGTCATTTGAAAATGATACTATTATAATAAATATGGGACCATCACATCCTGCTATGCATGGAATTGTAAGAATAATACTTAAACTAGATGGTGAAAAAGTAATAGATAGTGATGTTGAAATAGGATATTTACATAGGGGATTTGAAAAAACATGTGAAATAATGAATTATAACCAAATAATTCCATATACGGATAGATTAAATTATGTATCTCCTTTTATAAATGAAGTTGGTTTTGTTATGGCTGTTGAAAAAATGATAGGAGTTGAAGTCCCAGAAAGGGCAAAATATATACGTGTAATTATGAGTGAAATAGCAAGAATAACAGATCACCTAACATGTATAGCAGCAAACGCAATGGAATTAGGAGCATTTACGCCTTATTTTTATCTTATTAACTCAAGGGAACTTTTATATCAAGCTGGAGATATAATAAGTGGTGGCAGAGTAACACCAAATTATTTCAGAGTTGGTGGAGTAAGTTATGATATTAATTCGAATTTTATTGAATTTACAGAAAATTCTTTAAAAAAACTTGAAGAAAATCTTTCAGATACAAAAAAATTGTTAGAAAGAAATCGAATTTTTTATGATAGATTAAGAGGAACAGGTAAAATATCAAAAGAAAAAGCAATCTCTTATGGATTTACTGGACCTATGTTGAGAGCTTGTGGTGTAGATTATGATGTGAGGAAATATCATCCATACCTTGTATATGATAGATTTGACTTTGAAATCCCAGTTTGTGATGGATGTGATAATTATTCAAGATATTTAGTAAGAATAGAGGAAATATATCAAAGTATATCCATAATTAGACAAGCATTTAAACAACTACCAGATGGACCAATTGATGTTGATAATTATGCAGTGAGAATTCCACCTAAAAATGAAGTATATAATTCTATAGAAGGATTAATATCTCATTTTAAGTTAACATTTGAAGGACCAAAAACACCAAAAGGTGAAATATACTTTGCAGTTGAAGGAGCAAATGGAGAACTTGGATATTATATAGTGAGTGATGGAACTCATAAACCTTGGAGAGTAAGGTTAAGACCACCTTGTTTTCCAATAACATCAGCATTGTCAGAAATGATAAAAGGCGGGTATGTGGCTGATATAATTGCAACTTTTGGACAAATAAACATGATAGGTGGAGAATTGGAAAGATGAATAAAAACATTCTTGAAAAAATATTTGAAATACTTAAAAAATATGAAAAGAAAGAATCAGCAATTATTGAAATTTTACATTTTGTTCAAAAAGAAAAAAGATTTATATCAGACGATGATTTGGATAATATAAGTAAAATAACAGGAATCCCTTACTCTCAACTTAAATCTGTAAAAACCTTTTATACAATGTTTAGCAAAAACAAAATTGGAAAATATCATATTCAAATTTGTAAAAATATATCTTGTTATATGAAAGGAAGTCAAAATATAAAAAGACATATAGAAGATAAATTAAAAATCAAAGAAGGAGAAGTATCTAACGATGGACTTTGGAGTATTGAAATGGTTGAGTGTCTTGCTTCTTGTGGTACTGCTCCAGTAATTATGATAAATGAAACATATTATGAAAACATAGATGAAGAAAAAATAAACAAATTAATAGAAGAAATAAAAAAGAAGGAAGAAACAAAATGAAAATAATTTTAGATAAAGATTCATTTGATGTAAATACATATATTACAAACGGTGGATATAATGGATTAAAAAAGACTTTGACTAAAACTCCAGAGGAAATAATAAACGAAATAAAAAAATCAGGATTACGTGGCAGAGGCGGAGCTGGATTTCCTACAGGTCTTAAATGGTCATTTATACCTAAAGAAAAAATACAAAAGTATGTAGTTTGTAATGCTGATGAGGGAGAACCAGGAACATTTAAAGATAGAGAAATTATTCATAAAAATCCTCATTCAATCATAGAAGGTATGATTATTGCGGGTTATGCTATAGGTGCAACAAAAGGATATATATATATAAGAGGTGAATTTGCTAGAGAAGTAAGAATTTTAGAAAAAACAATTTATGAAGCACAAAAACTTGGTTTTTTAGGAAATAATATTTTAAAATCTAATTTTGATTTCAATATTACAATAATAAGAGGAGCTGGAGCATATATATGTGGTGAGGAAACAGCTCTTCTAGAGTCAATAGAAGGCAAGCAAGGAAAACCAAGAATAAAACCTCCATTTCCAGCAAATAAGGGTTTATTTGGTTGTCCTACTATAATTAACAACGTTGAAACACTGGCAACTGTACCATATATTATACTTATGGGGGGAGATAAATATGCAAATATTGGAACATCAAAAAGTGCAGGTACAAAATTATTTTCAGTAAGTGGTCCTGTTAAAAAACCTGGAGTATATGAAATTGAACTTGGGACACCTTTTAGAAAATTCTTTGAAGAAGATATCGGAGGAATGAGAGAAGGAGAAGAACTCAAAGCAGTTATAGTTGGAGGAACTTCAGTTCCAGTATTAACCGCAGATGAAGCAATGAAAGTAAATTTAGATTATGAATCATTAGCTCAACAAGGAACAATGCTTGGCTCTGGAGGAATGATTATAATATCAAAATCACAGTGCATGGTAGATCTTTTAGAAGTAATAGTTGGTTTTTATCATCATGAATCATGTGGACAATGTAGCCCATGTAGAGAGGGAAGTGGATGGCTTAACACTATAATAAAAAAGATAAAAAGTGCAAAAGCTAATTTAAAAGATATAGAACTTTCTCTAGAAGTAGCTAACAATATGATAGGCAAAACGATTTGTACCTTTTCAGATGCTTTAGCTATGCCTGTAATTAGTTTTATAAATAAATTTAGAATCGAGTTTGAAGAACATATAAAAGGTAATTGTAAGATATGTCAGAAATAAAATTGATAATAAATGGGAAAAAAGTGACTGCTAAAGAAGGAGAAACAATTATTGAAGTTGCTCAAAGAAACTCAATATATATACCAAGATACTGTTATCATCCAGCATTATCCATTGCTGGTAATTGTAGAATGTGTCTAGTTGAAATTGAAAAAAATCCAAAGCTTCAAATTGCATGCGCTACTCAAGTATCAGAAGGAATGATTGTTTATACCGACTCTGAAAAAGTAAAAAAAGCTAGAAAAGATGTTTTAGAATTTCTATTAATTAATCATCCACTTGATTGTCCTATCTGTGATCAGGTGGGGGAATGTGATTTACAAGAATACTATATGAATTACGGACTTAGAAAAAGTAGAATAGACTATAATGATAAGTTAAAAAAACAAAAAAGAAGAGACCTTGGAAAAATTATACTTGATAATGAGAGGTGTATACTTTGTACAAGATGCGTTAGATTTTTACAAGAAATAACTAAAACAAATGAACTTTTCATAAATTCAAGAGGAGACCTATCTTTTATAGATATAAAACCAAATACTACACTTAATAACGATTATTCACTTAATATCGTCGACTTATGTCCCGTGGGAGCTTTGACTTCAAAAGATTTTAGATTTAAAAAGAGGGTTTATTTTCTAAAAACGGTTAATTCAATATGTACCTCATGTGCGACTGGATGTAAAATTAAAATTCAGTTTGATGAAAAAGAAAATAAAATATATAGAATTCTTCCTGAACCAAATATATATACTAATACATGGATTTGTGATAAAGGGAGAATTTCATATCAAAATATATATGTAAATCCTGCTAGGTACAAATTATCATTTAAAGAAATAGAAATAAAAGATGTTTTTTTAAAATATGCAAATCTTTTTTCAAATCTTATTGATTTAAAAAAAGAAGTTTGTATAATTTTATCTAATTATTTATCATTAGAAGACAATTTTGCCCTATATTATTTAGGCACAAATCTATTTGAAACTAAAAATATAAAATTTCTTAAAACAACTGCTAGGAAAATAAAAGATTCTATTTTAATAAATACAGATCCTACTCCAAATTCATATGGAATAGAAAAATTAGCAGAAAAATATAATTTATCTGAATTTAAAAACAATTGTGCAGATTTGTTTATAGGATTTGAAAAAGATATCAAAGATCTAAAAATACCTCCTGATAAAGCAATACTAATATCATATAATGATACAGTTGAATATCCAAATTTAATTGCAATACCTACATACTTTGAAAATGAAGGTAGTTTTATAAACTGGCAAGGATATTTAAGGGAAACTAAAATATCAGTTAAATCTGTAGATAAAGTAGATTTATATTCCTTTATTAAAAAAATTATGAGTTTATTATCTATATATGTTGAAGATAAAACTAATTTGAAAAATAACTTCAAAAAATATTTTAACTTTAAATTAGAGGAATAGATGACAGGATTTGAAGATGCTATAAAAGTATTAGTAATGAAAAAAATGAAAATAGATATAGTAATAATATATTTCTTAGAAAACTATAAGCATTTTATTGAATTTTTAATTAAAATGATTGTTTTATATGGTGCTATTTTTTCATTTTCAGGAATTCTAACTCTTTTAGAAAGGAAATTGAGTGCTCTTATACAAGATAGAGTTGGGCCGGAAAGAGCAAATATATGGAAATTTACCTTCTGGGGGCTTTTCCACCCACTTGCCGATGGAATCAAATTAATAATGAAAGAAGATTTTATACCTAAACGAGCAAATAAAATCATTTTCACATTAGCTCCTATAATTACTGTTTTTTCAGTTCTTATAGTTTTTATCTTTCTTCCATTTGGAAATCACATTGAATTAGGTGGTTATAAAATGAAACTTGTATTAATAGAAACAAACATAGCACTATTTTTCATAATTGCACTATCTTCACTTGCTATATATGGAATTTTTATAGGAGGAATTTTCTCCGCAAATTCATGGGGAGTTATCGGTTCGATGAGAGCAATAGCGCAAATGATATCATATGAAGTAATAACTTTAATATCATTATTACCTATCATATTGATATACACTCCATCAACATTACATGATTTAATTGAAAAACAATCACAAATGATTTTGGGAATTTTACCAAAATGGGGAATAATTCTTCAACCATTTGCTTTCATATTTTTCTTTACAGCTGCTTTATGTGAAAACAAAAGAGCTCCATTTGATGTAGTAGAAGGAGAAAGTGAAATTATAGGTTACTTTACTGAATATAGTTCCATGAGATTTGGAGCATTTATGTTTGCTGAATATATTGAGATAGTATTTTTTTCTATGCTTATCACAATTTTCTTTCTTGGTGGCTGGCATATTCCATTTTTATATGAATATGGTTTTAAAATATCAAACTATATATTGGATATAAACAAACAACTAATATATATTTTTGAAATGTTAGCTTTTGCCGCTAAAGTTTTTATTATATCTATTTTAATAATATTTACAAGATGGACATTGCCACGTTTTAGATTTGATCAAATAATTAAACTATCTTGGAAATATATTCTTCCTTTATCAATTATTAATATTTTATTTACTTCTATATTTGTAAAGGTAATTAAATGATAAGGACTAAACATATAAAGATAAAAGAATTAAATATTATTGAAAAAATTTATATTTTAGAAATAATAAAAGGGTACATAGTAACATTTAGACATTTTATTTCAAACCTATTTAAACAAATAACTGGCAAAAAAATCGTAACAATAAGATACCCTGAGGAAAAAATACCAGTTTTAGGTATTGCAAAAATAAAATCAACACATAGAATAAAACTAAGATTAGATGGTACTCCTAAATGTGTAGCATGCATGCTTTGTTCTACTATATGTCCTGCAAAATGTATTTATATAGAAGCTTACGAAACAGATTTAATAGTAGAAAAGGCACCTAAAACATTTAATATAGACCTATCTAGATGTGTAATGTGCGGCTTATGCGTTGAAGCATGCCCAGAAGATGCAATAACAATGGATAGTGGTAGTTTTGAAGGAGGAACATATAACAGATTTTTAAGTAAATCTTTAGGTGGTTTATATTATACTAAAAAAGAACTTTTCATAAATTTAGAACATGAAAAAATTTCAAATTTAGGAGCTTCAAATTCTCTAATATTTAAAAGAGGTAATGATGAATGACCTAACAGTGACGTTGATACTGCTAATTATTTTACTAATTCAAATAGTAATTTTGTTTAATAAAAATGCAATGATAATAACAATACTTGCATTTAGTGTATTTTTACTTTCTTCTTTAACTTTTGCTTTGATGGGATTTAAATTCTTAGCTGTTCTATATTTAATAATATATGCAGGAGCAGTTGTAGTATTATTTTTGATTTCAATTAAAATTATTGAACCGCAGAATTATGAAAAAAAAGATAAAATCCTAAATAAATTGTTTCCATTTATAGTTTCAATAATTTTTTCAACAGTTATTCTTATACTTTTTATTAAAACAGAAAAAAATAAAACTATTATTCAAGAAAATATAAATCATTTAATGCTTACAGATATAATGTTTAATAAAAATTTTATTATAGTAGAACTTATGTCATTAATATTAATAACAGCAATAATCGGCACTATCAATTATTTAAAAAAGGAGCAATAAAAATGGATTTTATTTATCTAATTTCTGCTGCAACGTTTTTTATATCTATAATAAACTTTTTTAAAACATCAAATATACTTATTATGCTTATATCAATAGAACTTACGCTAAATTCATTAAATATAATTCTTATAAGAACAATATCAATAAACAATTCTCCTGATACATTTATTTGGTTTATATCAATAATAACTATTGCAGCTGCTGAAGTAGGCATTGGACTTTCAATTTTAATTATAATATCAAAAAAATATAATGTTATAGATTCAGTTTCATTAAATAAAATAAAGGAGCTATTTAAATGAGTAATAACAGTATATATCTTACATTTATAATTTTATTTCCGCTTATAGGATTTTTTATAAACTTTCTTTTTTCAAGATTATTGAATAATAAAATATCATCCATTATAGCATCAACATCTGTTTTCTTATCTTTCCTATTTTCGTTTATTTCTATAATTGATTTTAAAAAACAACAAGTTGACTTTATTTCACACACTATATTTTGGTGGATTAATCAAAATTTCTTAAAAATTCCTATAAGATTACATCTTGATTCATTAACAAGTATTATGATACTTATAGTTACAGGAGTAAGTTTTTTAATTCATATTTATTCAATTTCTTATATGGAAAAAGATAAGGATTTAAAACGTTTTTTCTCATATCTTAACCTTTTTGTGTTTTTTATGCTGTTACTTGTGCTTTCAGATAATCTTATAATTACTTTTTTTGGATGGGAAGGAGTTGGACTTTGTTCATATCTTCTAATAGGATTCTGGTATGAAAACATAGAAAATTCAAAAGCAGCTAAAAAAGCATTTATAGTAAATAGGATTGGAGATGCTTTTTTTATAGCAGCAATTGCTATTTGTTATTTTTTGCTTTCAACTGCAGGCATTTATGAACTCTCATATGTAGAAATAAATAAAAATATATCTTATCTAATTAACTCTACAATTTTTGGAATCCCCGCAACTTTTATAATAACACTTTTTTTATTTTTAGCAGCATGTGGAAAATCAGCTCAATTTCCATTATACATTTGGCTACCAGATGCTATGGCTGGACCAACCCCTGTATCAGCATTAATTCATGCTGCAACTATGGTCACAGCAGGAATATATTTAATCTCGAGGTTATTTGTTTTATATTATAATTCACCTCTAATTATGGATATAATTCTTTGGGTTTCTGCTTTTACTTCACTTATTTCAGCAGTAATTGCCTTAGGTCAAAGAGATATAAAAAAAATACTTGCTTATTCTACCATAAGCCAGCTCGGATACATGTTTATGGGAGTAGGTGTAGGTAATTATCAAGCTGGTATATTCCATCTTACTACTCACGCATTTTTTAAAGCATTATTATTTCTTTCAGCTGGTGCAATAATTCACTCTCTTGGAGGGGTTCAAGATATATTTAAGATGGGAGGATTAAAAAATAATTTAAAGAATCTATTTTATATAACACTAATAGGATTACTTGCAATAAGTGGATTCCCATATACCAGTGGGCACTATAGCAAAGATTTAATAATTGAAAGTATTTACATTTCAGGCAATAAAACAATATGGATTATTTCATTGATTACAGCGTTTCTAACTGCTTTTTACATGACAAGAATGTTTGTTTTTGTTTTCCTAAAAAAATCAACATCTCATTATAATATACATAAACCAGACAAAATTATGACAGTTCCACTTTATATCCTTGCAATATTTTCAATTATAACTGGTTATTTTAATCATTTTTTTATCGAATTTTTAGATTCAAAAAGTATTTATCATTTTTATCTACCTTATACAATAAGGCATATTCCTGTTTTATTATCAATATTAGGAATAATATTGTCATACAAATTATACATAAAAAACTCTACTCCTACCCTAGGAATTTTATCTAATATTGTATACAACAAATTCTATTTAGACGAAATATATGAAAAATTGATAGTAAAACCTTTAAATAAATCTGCATATCTATTATTTAAATATATTGATAGAAAATTAATAGACGAATTAGTTGTAGAAGGAACTGGTTTTTTATTTTATTTTCTCTCAAAAAAGACATCTAAAATGGAGAACTCAAATATACATTATTATGTCTCTTATTTATTAATAGCAATTTCAAGTTTTATTATATACTTTTTTATGAAAGGAGCTAAATAATATGCAAAATTTAACTATACTTTTATTCTTCCCTATTTTAACTTCCATATCAATTTTACTAATAAGAAAAGAAAAATTAATCAAATATATTTCTTTTTCATCTTCCATATTTGTATTTATATTAACATTACAACTTTTTTTTGATAGCTACAACAATGTTGTACTTGAAGAAAAACACCAATGGATTTCATTTTTAAATATTAATCTACATTTAGGTGTTGATCAACTTAGTATTATAATGCTTATCTTAACAAATTTTTTAATGCCTATTGCTATTTTGTCATCTTATTCATCTATTAAACATAATATTAAAAAATATTACTTTTGGATGATGATTCTACATTCAGCAATGATAGGGGTATTCATCTCTATGGATGCTTTTATGTTTTATGTATTTTGGGAAATGATACTTATCCCAATGTATTTCCTTATAGGTATATGGGGAGGAGATAAAAGAGTTCATGCTGCTATAAAATTTTTTATATACACAATGGCAGCAAGTGTGTTGTTTCTAATAGGTATAATAATAATATATTTAAATCTTAAATCTACAGGAAATCCGAGTTTTGAAATTTTGGAATTCTCAAAAAACACACTTACAGGAAACATTAGAACGTTTGTTTTTTTATCATTTTTTATCGCATTCGCAGTAAAGACTCCATTAATACCCTTTCATACTTGGTTACCTGATGCTCATGTAGAAGCACCTACAGCAGCAAGTGTAATATTAGCAGGTATTTTATTAAAGATGGGGGGATATGGCTTCCTCAGATTTTTAATACCAATTTTCCCAGACATCTCCTATCAATATTCATATATCATATCAATAATTTCAACAACAGCTGTAATATATGCAGGATTAATGGCATGGACGCAAACTGATATAAAGAAACTAATAGCATATTCATCAGTTAGTCATATGGGATTGGTTATATTAGGCATTTTTTCTTTTAATCAAACAGCTGTGAATGGAGCTATTCTTCAAATGCTAAATCATGGAATTTCTACTGGAGCATTATTTTTAGCAATTGGAATAATTTATGAAAGAACTCACACCAGATCAATATATGATTATGGTGGTATATTTAAAGTAATACCATTCTATTCTACGTTTTTTATGATAATAATGTTATCGTCTATCGGTTTTCCAACTACTAATGGATTTGTAGGTGAAATATTAATAATATCTGGAGCATTTAAAACATACAAAGTACTTGCCTTAATCTCAATTATAGGTGTTATAATTGGGGCTATATATATGTTAAATGTATATGAAAAAATATTCTTTGGTCAAATTCAAAAAACTGAATTTTTATCACTTTCTGATATAAATATACGAGAATGGATATATATTATACCACTTGTTAGTGTTATATTTTTCATAGGTATCTATCCAGATTATATGATTTCAAAAATAAATGAATATACAATCAATCTAATAAGTGGAGTGCGAAAATGAATTTGATAAATTTAAATATACAAATTATAATACCAATATCTTTAATTCTTGCGTCTTCATTCATATCATTATTTATGTGGGTAGAAAAGAAAAATAAAAATTTATCTTTTGATATTACCGGTATATCTATGATTCTAGCAAATGTATTTCTTATTTCATATATAAATATTTCAGAAAACAAATCATACATATTTTCATCATCAATATTTAATAATATAGCTGTTTTGTATGTTTTTTTAATATCTACTATTATGTTTTTTTCACACAAGGAAATACTACAAGATAATATTAAATATGGAGAATATATTGTACTTTATGTTATAACAATTATATCATCTTCAATTTTAATATCATCTGACAATTTATTAACAATATTTATAACAATAGAATTAATGTCGGTATCTTTATATGCGCTTACAGGATTTAGTAAAACTCAACAATCTCTTGAAGCATCGTTTAAATATTTAATAACAGGTTCTTTTGCAACTTTTTTCTTTATCCTTTCTCTTATCTTTATTAAACAATCTGGACTTTCTATGGAACTTTCAGATATCAAATTAGCACCCTCAACTACATCAGTTACTCTTGTAGGCATATTTTTTCTTTCAGGTATTTTTTTTAAAATTGCTTTATTCCCAATGCATTCTTGGTCTATAGATGTTTATTGTGGCTCACCAACATATGTAACTTCAATTTTAACAACTTTTGTTAAATTTTCTGTTTTAATAGTAGGATATCGTGTATATACTGCTTTTTCCCCACATATTCCTAATGAAATATTATATTTTTTAATCATACTAACACTCATTATACCAACTATATCAGCCCTTTCATCAAATAATATAAAAAAGATATTAATATATTCTAGTATATCTCATGCTGGATATATAGGAATAGGATTTTTTTCATCTTCAAATTCTTATTTGTATTTTTATGCTATAGCATATTCCATTATGTCTTTTGGTGCTTTTACAACATTATTTATGATAGAAAAAAAACTTAATTCTTATACAATTGATATATCATCATTAAAAGAAATATGGCTAAAAAATCCTATACTTATAATTGCATTGTCAGTTTTTTTATTTTCACTTGCTGGAATACCCCCATTTGTGGGATTTTTTGCTAAATTTTATATTTTTTATTCAGCAGTAGAAAGTTCAAATATTATTCTTGCCATAATAGGCACTATAACAAGCGCAATTGCTTCATATTACTATATCAAAATTATAATCCCTATATTTACAACTCCACATGAAGAAATTCCTGATTCCAAAATCTTAAAAGAGAATCCCTTAACAACTACAATAATACTTTTTTTATTAATTACAACAATACTACTCGGTATTTTTTCATCTTCTTTAATACAACTAATATCTAAAACAATATAATATTTTCAGATTTAGATTTTAAATAAACCCATTTTGTTTTAGAAAATCATATGTTATTCTATTATCATTTTTAAGGGTAGTTTTTAAAAGAATATCATATTCAATATTAACATAAGAATTTATTTTAAGATATTTTAAATTAGTATTGTTATAGGTATGAGGAATTATAGCCACTTTAAAGCTAAAATTTTTGATATCAAAGGCAGTTAAACTTATACCATTAACCCCAACTGAGCATTTCTCAACCAGATATTTTGTTGATGATATTCTAAATACTAAAAAATAAAAATTATCATTTTTTTCTATTTTTTCCAAATGACCAACTTCATCAATATGTCCAGTTAAAAAATGTCCTCCTAACCTATCCCCAACTTTTAAGGCTCTTTCAAGATTAACTTCATCACCTAATTTTAAAAACTTTAAGTTAGTAACTTTCAATGTCTGCGGACTTATATCAAAAACTAATGTATGATTATCAAAATTAGTTAAAGTAAGACAAATTCCGTTTACCGATATACTATCTCCTTTTAATAATCCATCTTGAAATTTATTTTCAACAGATAAATTTGAAGATGTTATTTTTTTAACTTTAGCTATCTTTTCAATAATACCACTAAACATTTTTTAATTCCATTAATACATCATCCTCAATCCTTTCAATATTTAAAGTTTTTAATTTAAGTCCTAAAGAAGAATTTTTAAAAAGAACAATATCATTAAACCAATTTATTCCTTTTCCAATTATTATAGGTGAAATAAATAAAATGATTTTATCAAAAACTTTTTGATTGATAAATTGTGTAACTGTATATGCTCCACCTTCAACCAATACATTTTTAATTCCATAATTATAAAGAGTTTTTATAAGAAAATTCATATCATAAGTATTACGATTTTTAAAACAATGAGGATTTATATGGATAATTTCAAAATTTTTAAAAGGTTTTAAATTTATATAATTTTTTGATAATATAAAAAATCTTCTTCTTTCCTTGAAAATATTTAATTTTTTTGACAATTCTAAATTTCCTATAACACATACATCTGGTTGTTTTCTTACATCTAATTCTCTCACAGTCAATTTTGGATTATCTTTTATTAAAGTTTTTGAACCAATAATTATGCAATCAGAATAAGCTCTCAAAAGTTGAACACGAGTCCTTGATAATTTTGAAGATATCCATTTAGAATTATAATATAAATCAGCAATCTTACCATCTATAGAAGTTGCCAACTTGATTGTAACATATGGTATAGATTTATTCATATTTTTAAAAAAAACCTCATTTACATCTATACATCTTTTTCTTAATTCTCCATCAGCAATTTCACATTTAATACCCGATTTTTTAAGTATTTCAATACCTTTTCCTCTATGACTTGGATTTGGATCTAAAACTCCACACACAACTCTTTTAATACCTTTTCTTATTATTAAATCAGTACATGGAGGAGTTTTACCATAAGTTGAGCATGGTTCAAGTGTAACATAAAGTGTCGAACCATAAACGGAAGTGTTAGCAGAATTTATAGCATTAACTTCAGCATGAGGTCCACCGAAAAACTCATGATAACCATATGATATAATTTTATTATTTTTAACAATAACACATCCTACTTTCGGATTTGGATGTGTCTTATAATTACCTTTTTCTGCTTGATGTATAGCTTCTAATAAAAAATATTTATCTTTATAAGAAAGCATTTATTTTATGGTTTTAAAAAGATTCGCCATTTCAATTGCTGTCATAGCTGCATCAAACCCTTTATTACCCTGTTTAGTACCACACCTTTCAATTGCTTGTTCAAGGTTTTCAGCTGTCACTATTCCAAATGAAATTGGTATTTGGAGTTCAATTGATAATTCTGATATACCTTTAGTAGTCTGTGATGCTACATATTCAAAATGAGGAGTATCACCTTTTATAATAACACCTAATGTAATTATTGCATCTGGTTTAGTTTTACTTACAAGTTTTATTAATTGCGGAATTTCAAATGAGCCAGGTGCCCAAATTAAAGAAATTGAATCTTTTTCAACCCCATGTCTTATAAGACAATCTATAGCTCCATCAAGTAATTTTTGAGTAAGGAAACTATTAAACCTAGATACAATAATCGCTATTTTTAATTGTTTCCCATCAAGTTTTCCTTCATAAACTTTCATATAATACCTCCTTAAATAAGATGTCCAAGTTTTTTACGTTTAGCTTTTAAATATTTTTCATTATGAGGATTAGGAGATACCACAATAGGAATTCGTTCTACTATTTTAAGCCCATAGCCTTTTAATCCGACTATTTTTTTAGGATTATTAGTAAGCAGTTTCATTTTTCTTACTCCAAGTTTTCTAAGTATTTGTGCTCCTATCCCGTAATCCCTAAGGTCAGGTTTAAATCCAAGTTTTATATTTGCTTCAACGGTATCATATCCTTTTTCTTGTAGATGATAAGCAAGTATCTTGTTTCCAAGTCCAATCCCTCTGCCTTCCTGCCTCATATAGAGAAATACACCAGAATTAGATTTTGAAATAATTTTCATTGCGGTTATAAGTTGAGAACCACAATCACATCTAAGGGATGAAAAGACATCTCCAGTAAGGCACTCAGAGTGAACTCTTACAATAACAGGATTATTTTCACTTATTTTGCCTTTAATAAGAGCAACATGTTCTTTACCTGTTAGTTTTTCTCTAAAAATTCTTATTTCAAAATTCCCAAAAATAGTGGGAAGATTTGCTTTTGAAATCTCTTCAATAAGAGTTTCTGTCTTTCTTCTGTATTCAATTAATTTTTCAATCGATGTTATTTTTATTTTATGTTTTCCAGCAAATCTAATTAAATCATTTAACCTTGCCATTTTTCCATTATCAGTCATTATTTCGCATATTACAGCAACAGGATTTAATCCTGCTATTTTCATTAAATCAATCGCTGCTTCGGTATGTCCTGCTCTTTCTAAAACTCCTCCATCCTTTGCCAAAAGGGGGAAAATATGACCAGGTTTTGAAAAATCCTGAGGTTTTGAATTAGGATTAGACAAAAGTCTAATAGTTTTAGCTCTATCTTCAGCAGAAATTCCAGTAGTTATACCATTTTTCGCATCAACACTTATAAGCCAATTCGTTTTATAAGGATCTGTATTTACTTTATCCATAGGATATAAATCAAGCCTTTTAGCTATTTCGTTTGTCACTGGAACACATATAAGACCCCTCGCATATTTAATAATAAAATTTATGTTTTTTTGGGTAGCATATTCTGCTGCAATAACAATATCTCCTTCGTTTTCTCTTTCCTCATCATCTATAACTATAACCATTCTGCCTTTTTTGAGTTCGGTAACTATCTCATCTATACTATTTAATAACTCTTTCATAACTATATTATAGAAAAATTTAATATAATAAACTTTATGTATAAAAAGAGGGGTGAAGAGAAGAGGGTTTTATATAATTATAAAACGAAAATATTCTTAACAATACTTCCAATAATAGTTTTCTATTTAGTATTATCAGAAATTTTAAATTATTATCCACCAAATTTTACTATTTTTATATCAGCATTAAACCCATTTATGTATTTAAAAAATATCAAATTTAATATAGTACTATATAATTTAAAAGAAATATTTTATATTCTAACCTTTTTATCTGCTACAATTTCAATAGGGAAATTTTTAGAGAAAGTAGGAGCCATAAACAAATATCCTATTTATATTATTTATGCAATAGGCACAATATTTAACTGTTTTATAGCACTCATAACAGGTTTTTTAGGATTAATATCTCAAAGTATATATATTTTTATTATATCCTTCGAAATTATGATTGGAATATATTTAATGTTAAAAAAAGATTTTAGAATAAAAAATAATTTAAAATTTAATTTGAAAGGTACTAAAATACATTTATACCTTACATTGTTCATTTTATCTTTAATTTTTATAAATTCTCTATCCCCTGAAATCTTTTATGATTCTTTAAACTATCATCTTGCCGCACCTAATTGGTGGATTATAAACGGAAAAATATCTGATATGCCTAATCATATGTATTATAAACTACCTCTTACTTATGCTTTAAACTATTTAATACCACTCACTGTATTTGGGGAACAAACACCTTTGCTAGTTAATTTTATCACTTTTTTATTTTTTATTGTTTTCATAATATATGGGTTTCAAGAATATTTAACACCAAAAACTTCTATAATGGCTGGATTTATATTTGCATCAATATTTCATGTTTATATAACTGCACAATCCGCTACCGCAGATATTTTTTCTTCATTTATAGCCGCATTGGTTTTGAAAATGTTTACACAATATTATAATACGAACTCGGTAAAAGATATATTATTAGCCGGAATATTTGCTGGAGTAGCATTTTCTTCAAAATATAACACAGCGTTTATTACACTTAGCTTTTTATTAATTTTTATATATGATAGGTATAAATCTAAAATAATTTATAAGAAAATTATATTTGAAATTTTAATCTTTTCAATAGGTTTCATGTTATTTTTCCTACCTTGGGCAATTAAAAATTTTATAAACTATTCCAATCCCATTTTTCCATTTTTACATGAACACTTTTGTAATTCATGTTCTAACTCAGAAATTTATAGGATAAAAGGATTCATAAAAGAAGTAAAACAATTTGATGAAATGAGTATAATTGAATGGCTAAAAACACCATTCCTTGTATCAATAGGTAAAATACCTAATTCAGAATTTTTTTTACCTCTATTTTTCATTATTTTACCTTTAGGAATATTTAATAAGAAAAATAATTTTTTAATTCAAAGACTTAGTATATCTTTCGTATTTTCTTATATCGCATGGTCAACATCCACTACCTATATTAGACACTTTTTTCCATCTTTTTTTATTATGTCGATTTTAGCAGCTTATTATATAAATGAAGCTTTTGATGGTGTTATATCATCAGTTCTCAAAATAATATTTGCAATTGTTATGTTTATAAATACTATTTGGCTTGTCAATTATTTCGCAATTGAAAAAAGATATGAACCAGTATTTGGATTTATAACTAAAGAAGAATATTTATCTAAAAGCAGAATGAGATACCCATATCCATCCTATCCAATGTATGATTATATAAATAAAAATTTAAGTAAAGAAGACAAAATATTAATATTTGGAGATTCAAGAACATTTTATTTAAAAATACCACACGAGACAGCCTCTGTTTTTGATATACATCCACTGGTAGAAATCTCAGAAAAATCAAAAAACGGAGATGAAATATACAAAAAGTTAAAGAATATGGGATTCACACATATCATGGTTAATTTGGCTGAAGGATATAGAATTAAAAGTTATGGTAATCATTATTTTAGCAAAACAGCCTACGAAAAATTTGATGATTTTTTTAAAAATCATCTTATTGTTGAGAACGAATGGCAAGAAATTGATAAAAACAAAATTAATCAAAAAATAATTTTGTATTTAATAGTTGAAAAAAATATGGTAAAAGATTTTAATTACTTTCAATATTTCATTCAACCTTAAAATCTAATTTGCTAAAATGTTAAAGTATGGATACTTTAAAAAACATATCTCCTGTAGATGGAAGATATGCAATAAAAACATTTGAGATAAAAAATTATTTTTCAGAACATGCTCTTATAAATGCAAGAATTAAAGTAGAATGTGAGTATTTTATATTTTTAACTAACTTTCTTTATAAAAAAAGAATACTTAAAAAATGCTTATCTCAAAAAGAAATTGAGTTAATAAGAAAAATTTATTTAATTCCTGATGAAAATGCAAAAATAGTGAAAAAAATAGAAACAAAAGGATATCAAGATATTAAACCAACTAATCACGATGTTAAAGCTGTGGAATATTATTTAAAGAAAAAGTTAAAAAATAAAGTAAAGTATAATCTTGAATTTATTCATTTTGGTTTGACATCAGAAGACGTCAATAATATATCTTATTCAATAATGATTGAAAGTTATTTAAAAAAAATACATATACCTAACATTGATGAAATTTTATCTAAATTAAAATTCTTTATTAAAAATTACTATTCAACACCTTTTCCAGCAAGAACTCATGGACAATTAGCATCCCCAACAACATTTGGAAAAGAAATTAGAGTCTTTTATGAAAGGATACACAATAAATTAATAAAAGTTAAAAAACATAAATTAAAAGTAAAAATTAATGGTGCAGTTGGAAATTATAATTCATTTGTAGTAGCATATCCAAAAATTAACTGGTTATCATTTTCTAAAGAGTTCATAACGCATTTAAATAAAAATTTAGAGACAAATTTTGAGACAAATCTATACACGACTCAAATAGAACCTCATGATTCATGGGTTGAACTTTTCAGCGATTTATCTCATTTAAATACAATACTAATTGGATTTTGTCAAGATATATGGAGATATATAAGTGATGAGCTAATTATTTTAAAAAAGTTTGATTGGGAAGTTGGCTCTTCTACTATGCCACACAAAGTAAATCCAATAGATTTCGAAAATGCTGAGGGAAACTTACAAATAGCAAATTCTAATTTTAATTTTTTTATTAATAAACTACCAATATCCAGAATGCAAAGAGATTTAACAGACTCAACAGTTGAAAGAAATTTTGGAGTTGCTTTTGCTCATACAATTATAGCTTTTAAATCTATAATTAGTGGATTATCTAAAATAACATTAAATTCACAAAAAGCACTTGAAATTATAGAAGATGAAGCACAAATTTATTCAGAAGCAATACAAACCATATTAAGGAAACACGGCATAAAAAATGCATATGAAATTCTAAAAGAATTTTCAAGAGGGAAAAAAATATCTAAAAAAGATATAGAAATTTTTATTGACAAAATTAAATTAAATCATAACATAAAAAAAGAACTTAGAAAGATAATAAAAACTAAATATATTGGATTAGCTTCAAAACTTGCTTTAAACAATATGAAAGAATAAATATTATATGGAGGAATAATGGTTGATATAATATGTGGTGGACAAGCAGGAGATGAAGGAAAGGGGAAAATAGCAGCTTATTTAGCTATAAAAGATAAATATGATTACTGCATAAAAGTTGGTGGTCCAAATGCAGGGCATACAGTTTTTGTAAATGGTAAACCCATTGCTTTAAGAAGTATTCCTGCTGGTTTTGTAAATCCCAAAACAAAACTTATACTCCCAGCAGGAAGTTATGTTATAGCAGAATGGCTCTATGAAGAAATAAAAGAAACTAATACACAAGACCGGCTAATTATAGATCCTAATTGTGTAGTTATTACAGAAAGACAAAAAAAGGAAGAAAGAGAAAATCTACACCTTATGGGGAATATTGGTAGTGTTGGAACAGGACTTGGAATAGCAATAAGAGATAGAATTGAACGTAAGAAAATTTTATTTGCAAAAGATTGTCCTCAACTTAAAAAATATATAAAATCAACTTATGAAATACTTGTAAAAGAAATAGAAAAAGGAAAAAAAATATTAATTGAAGGAACACAAGGTATAAAACTCTCTCTATTACATGGAGATTATCCATATACTACCTCACGAGACACAACTGCATCAACATTTTTATCAGAATCTGGTCTTGGTCCAAAATATGTTAAAGACATTTATCTAATAATCAAACCTTATGTATCTAGAGTTGGGCCTGGACCACTTAAAAATGAAATTACAAATCCAAAAGAACTTGAGAAGTATCATACACAAGGAAGAGAAATTGGAAGTGTAAGCAAAAGATTAAGAAGAATAGGGAAATTTGAGTTTGAAACAGTAAAAAAAGCAATATTAATAAATTCGGCTACTAAAATAGCAGTAACTCATTTTGACCTTATCTACAAACAAAAATTCAAAAAATTAAATGAAATAAAGGAAAGAAATGCTTTGAAATTTATACAGATACTTAAAAAATTGACTAAGATATATCCATATCCAAAATTATCATTAATATCTATAGGTCCAAATACAGAAGATATAATAGATTTAAGATAAATGAACATAATAGTTTGCGTAAAAACAGTAATTGAAGAAAATAATGTAGTAATAGATTCAAAAGGAAATATAAATAGAGAATCTTTAAAACTTAAAATAAACAAATCTGATGAATATGCTCTAGAAAATGCTTTAATTTTAAAAGATAAATTTAAATTTGAAGTAGTCACTGTAACAATGGGACCTCCTAATGCTAATGAAATTTTAAAAGATATTTATAGTAAAGGGGTAGATAAAACAATCCTTATAACAGATCCATTGCTAAAAGGCTCAGATTGTTTAATAACATCCAAAGTTCTTGCTGCTGCAGTTAAGAAAATAGCAAAAGAAAATTTTATAATATTAACTGGAGTTTCATCTGATGATGCTCATACTTCAATTATACCTGCACAACTTTCATGTTTATTAAATATACCTGCTGTATTCGCCGCTAAATTCATAGAATTAGAATCAGAAAAAGTAAAGATCGAAACAATTTCATCAAAAATAGAAATCAAAAAAATACCATTACTAATATCAATAGACATATCATCAAAATTAAAACCCAGAATATCTCCTTTAAATCTCAGAATAAAAGCAAAAAACTATAATCCTATAAATTTGACATTAAAAGATTTAGAGCTTATGTTAGATGGAAAGGATTCTCCAACTTTTGTTGAAAAAGTTACCACTAATTCCGATTCTAAAAAAAAGGAAACAAAATTTATAAACATAGATAACAATTCAGATATAGAAAATTTAAAAAAATTGATATATGAGTAATATATTAATAATCTCCTCAAATTCACCAACGATAGAATCAATATATAATTTTTTAATACAAAAATTTAAAAATTTAAATTTCTATGCAATTTTAATATCTGAAAATTCAGAAAAACTTTCAATTAAAAATTCTTATTATATAAAATCAAATTATCCACCATCAGTAGAATTAGATCTAATTATAAATATCATAAATAATATATCTCCATTATATATATTCACATCATCTGAAATTGAAATTAAATCTCTTTCTGCTATGATTGCTGCAAAAATGAATATAGGAATCCTTTCAGATATATCTGAAATAGAATTTATAAATAACAAAATATATTTTTCTAAACCTTATATAAAAAATTTAAAAGCAGTTTTAAATTCTAACACAACACCCACAGTTATAACTCTTTCTTGTCTTAAAAAAAGCGAAAAACAATTTTTTGAATATGAACCCGTCAATATAAATTTTAAACCGAGATATAATATAGAAATTAATAAAATTAGATTACAAGACAATAATCTTGATATTCAAACAGCAAAAAAAGTTATTGGAATAGGAAGAGGAGTAAAAAAAGATGATATAAAATTAATAAAACAATTAGCTTCAAACATTGGAGCTGCTATTGGATATACCAGACCAGTTAGAGAAGAATTAGCTATAGAACAACAATGTCAAATAGGAATAACGGGAAAATCAATTTCACCGAAATTATATATTGCTATTGGAATATCTGGAAAAGAATATCATATGAAAGGTATAATTAATGCAGAAAAGATAATAGCAATAAATACAGACCCTCAATCTCCAATTAAATACTATTCAGATTATTTTATATGTGCTGATTATAAAAAAGTAATTGAAAAATTATTATTTTAAAAATATTGTAAAAAAAATTTTAATTTAATAAAATCAAAATTAGAACCTTTCTGAAAGGAGGATAAATGAAAATAAATAGTATGAAAAAATACAGCAAAGAGGAACTAATAAAAAAAGCTAATAAACCGCAGGAAGATGCTTTGAAAATGCATCCTTTCTACGAAGGAAAAATAGAAACCTCTTTAAAGGCATGTGTAAGGAATTATGATGATTTTGCTATATGGTATACTCCAGGAGTAGCTGCTCCATGTAAAGATATACATAAAAACCCAGAAAAAGTTTTTGAACACACAAACAAAGGAAATACTATAGCAGTAGTCACTGATGGAACGAGGATTTTAGGACTTGGGAATATTGGACCTGAAGCTGGAATGCCAGTAATGGAAGGAAAAGCAATGCTTTTTAAATATCTTGGAGGGGTTGATGCTGTACCAATATGCTTAAAAACAACAGATGCTGATGAAATAATAAAAACAGTTACATACCTAGAACCATGTTTTGGTGGTATTAATTTAGAAGATATAGAGCAACCAAAATGCTTTTATATACTTGATGAACTTAGAAAAAGAATGAGTATTCCTGTTTGGCACGACGATCAACAAGGTACGGCAACAGTATGTCTTGCTGGGCTTATTAATGCATTAAAAATAGTTGGGAAAAAAATATCTGATGTAAAGATAGTACTACTTGGAGCAGGAGCAGCAAATATAAGAATAGGATGGTTATATATAAAATATGGTGCAAAACCAGGAAACTTAATATATGTAGATTCTAAAGGAATATTACACAAAGGTAGAGAAGACTTAAAAAACCACAAAGAAAAGTGGGAAATGTGTCAGATAACAAATGAAAAGCAAATAACAGGTGGATTACAAGAAGCTTTAGTCGGGGCTGATGTTTTAAGTGCTGCATCTACACCAGGTCCTGATTTAGTTAAAAAAGAATGGGTTGCCAATATGAATAAAAACGCCATCGTATTTGTTACTGCAAACCCTATACCTGAAATGTGGCCTTGGGACGCTTTAGAGGCTGGAGCAAGAATTGTTGCAACTGGTAGAAGTGATTTTCCAAACCAAGTTAATAATTCTTTAGGTTTTCCTGGTATATTTAGAGGTGCTTTAGATGTTAGAGCAAAAACTATAACAGACGAAATGTGTATAGCAGCTGCCGAAGCATTAGCAAAATATGCTCAAAAGAAAGGAATATCAGAAGATTATATTATACCCACAATGGATGAACCAGAAGTCTATATTGAAGAAGCAGTTGCTGTAGCAAAAATGGCAATAAAACAAAATATAGCAAGAATTAAACTTAGTGAAAAAGAATTAAGAAAATCAGCTGAGGAAAAAATTTTGAGAGCTATAAAAGATACTAAACTTAGAATGAAAAATGAAATAATTAAAAAATATAAGTAAAAATAAAAATTGTATAATATAAATAATAAGGCACCGTAGCTCAGGTGGTTAGAGCGGGCGTTTCATAAGCGCTAGGTCGGAGGTTCGAGCCCTCCCGGTGCCAAACATATTTGAAAAGGGGAAGAAATGTCAGAAGTTATTCTTACGTATGAAGGATTAAAAAAACTTAGAGAAGAACTTCAAAATTTATATAAAGAAAGAGATGAAATAAACAAAGAAATAGATGAAGCAAGGCAACAAGGTGATTTAAGTGAAAATGCAGGATATCAGTATGCAAAAGAAAAACAATTACTTATCTTCAAAAGAATAACAGAAATAGAAAGTCTAATAAGAAATGCAAAAATAATAGATACATCTCAAGTCAGTAAAGATGAGGTAAGGATTGGCGCTAAAGTTAAGCTGCTTGACATTGAAACCAATAAAGAAAGTATATATACGATAGTATCACTTGCCGAAAGTAATCCTCTTGAAGGGAAGATATCTGCAAATTCTCCACTTGCTCAAGGAATATTAGGTTCTAAAGTAGGAGAAGAAAAAATAGTAAAACTCCCAAAAGGAGAAAAAAAATTTAGAATAGTTTCTATAGAATATTAACGGAGGATTCTATGCCATTTTGGGGACAGAAAGATGATGTACCAAAACAACAATCGAATATTACCCCTCAATCACAGACAAACCAAATTCCTTCATCGGACATTTTAAAATATAATACCTTGGAAGAAGCATATAACAACATTGTAAATACAAAAATGAAATCTCCTGCTATAGACCTTGCTATAAAAGTTAGTGATATAATATTAGAATTCGCTATAAAAGAAAGAGCCAGCGATGTTCATATTGAAGGGCAAGGGCAAAATTTAAGAATACGATTTAGAATCGATGGAATACTACATGATGTATTAAATGTAGCAAAAAATTCTCAAATACCTTTAACTCAAAGAATAAGAGTACTGGCAGGTTTTGATCCAGAACCACCTTCAACATATAGAAATGAAGAAGGAAGATTTCAAAAAATAATAAACGGAAGAACAATACAGGTAAGAGTATCATCTTTTCCTACAATAAATGGAGAAAAATTAGTTCTTAGAGTTTTAGACAAAGGACAACTTGGACTTGATATAGAACAACTTGGCATGGAAGCAGATACTTTATCTATAATAAAAAAAGTTATTAGAAATCCATATGGAATATTTTTTGTTACAGGAGCAACTGGTTCAGGGAAAACAACAACTCTTTATGCTATGTTAAAAAACATAAATAATTCTGCCATTAACATAATAACCCTTGAAGATCCTGTTGAATACAGACTTGAAGGAATAAATCAAGCACAAATAGATTTTAAAAAAGGTTTTACTTGGTCGGAAGGTCTTAGAACTATCTTAAGACAAGATCCTGATGTAATTATGATCGGTGAAATTAGAGATTATGAAACTGCTGAGATATCTTTAAGAGCCGCTTTAACAGGACATTTATTATTTACCACTATTCATACAATAAACGCTCCAAGCACTATAGAAAGACTCTTTGAAATGGGAATTCCTCCATTCTTAATTGCGTCATCTATGATAGGAGCTATGTCACAACGCTTAGTAAGAAAGGTATGTCAAAAATGTTCAAAAAAAGCTGCACCTCCAACAGAAGCAAGTGTAAATGAATTTGTCAAAAATATGGAACCATTCGAAGCCAGAATAGTAAAAGAATTACTTCTTCAAGCAAATGCTGATTATAAAGTTGCAAATGAAAGTGGATGCTCAGAATGTAGAAATACAGGATATATGGGTAGAACTGGTATATTTGAACTAATGCTTATGAATGAAGAAATAAGAAAAGAAGTTTTGAATCATTCTACAACCGACGTTATTAAAAAAGTTGCGATACAAACTGGAAAAATGAAAACATTACTTATGGATGGTATACTAAAAGCTAGAAGTGGAATTACTACACTTGCAGAAGTAATAAGAGTAACAGCAACTATGGTTTAGTTTTTTAATGAAAAATGCAGTATTAAAATTTGGTGGAAGTTCAATATCAAATTCAGATAAACTTTTTTATGTAGCAACTCGCATAAAAGAACATCTTAATATATACGACAAATTAATAGTTATACTTTCTGCCCCTTCAAACATAACAGATGATTTAATTAAACTTTCAAACAATATATCAAATAAATTATCTCCACCTCCTTCCCTACTACAAATAGGAGAACTTTTAAGTATATCACTTATGCAACATGCTTTAAAAAGAAAGAAAGTCAAAGCAATTGCTCTAAATCACTATCAATTATCAATAATAGGAACCGGTGATATGAATAATGCGAAAATAATATCGGTTAACAAAAAAAAGATATATCAATATTTTACTGAATATGACGTTTTGTTAATCCCTGGATTCATAGCATGTGACAAAAATTTAAATGTTATGACATTGGGTAGAGGGGGAAGTGATTATACAGCAACTTATATGGCATATATTTTATCATCCCCATGTTATCTTTACACAGACATAAAGGGAATATATAGCGCTGATCCTTCAAATATAGAAGATGCTTTAAAAATAAAAAAAATTTCATACGATGAGTTAAACAATATAATAAAATATGCCACACAAGTAAGGCAAACAAAAGCAATCAAATTCGCATTTCAAAAAAAACTCGAACTTTATATTGGTTCAACTTTTCATCCAGATGAAAAACCAACTTTAATAACACAAGACAAATATGATAAAAAAATAAAGTTTATAAATATGTTAAAATATAAAAACTCAACTATTATCCATATGATAGGAAACTATATAGAAAAAAGAGATGAAATATTTAAAGAAATCTTATCCAATATAAAAAATTCAAGAATCAAAAAATATAAAGACATAATTGAAATAAAAACAACTACTAAACTATCAAAAGAAGATTTTAGAAAAATTCATAATAAATTTGTATTTAGATGAATTGTCCAAAAGGGGGAGATTTAAATATTCCTTGTTTATATACCTCCCTACCTCTTAAATAAAGAGAAGTTACTTTTCCTTTTAATTTAATTCCTTCATAACAACTATAATTAGTTTTGTGATATAATTGCGAATTTTTAACAATAAATTCAATATTTGGATCAAAAATACATATATCTGCATCGTAATTTAGCTCTATTTTACCTTTATTTTTAAGAGAAAATATTTTAGCAGAATTTGATGACAATATTTTCTGCATATCAAAAAGTGTTAAAAATCCTTTTTGAACTCCAAAAGTATAAATAATAGAGGAAGTAAGTTGAGCACTAGATATACCCATTGGTATTTTTAAGACATCGTCTTTAAATTTCTCTTTATCTTCCTTATTAAATCCACAAGAATCACTAGAAACAACATCAAAATATCTTAAATTTTCAATTAACATTTTTTTATTAAACTTATCTCTAACAGGTGGAGTAAAAGTATAAAGATGTGAATCCTTCTTATAATATATTGAATCATCAAAAATGATATATTGCGGGCAAGTTTCAGCATATACATTATAACCCATTGTTCTATATTTTAATATCATCTCAAGAGATTTTAATGAAGAAATATGAACAAAATAAATGGTTGCTCCAAACAACTCGTTAAGCTTCAATAACTTATATACTGCATAATTTTCTGAAAATTCATCTCTTATTTTATGATGAAACTTAACAGGAATTTTATTTTTATAAAAGTTAGAAATTCTATATTCTATCAAATCATCATCTTCAGCATGAACACATATAATAAGTCCTAATTTAGAAGCTATATTTAAAAGATATGGGAAAAAACAATCTAAAAGTCTTAACCCTCTTTTCGTATATGCTGTAAAAATTTTAACAGATCTAAAACCAAAATTTTTTGCTTCATATAATTTTTTCTTTAAATCCAAAATATTTTTTATGTCTTTTATAACATAATGAAAAAAATAATCACAATATGAAGATTTAGCTTCTTTTAATCTTTTATTTAAATCACTTGAAGGATAATAATTACCACTTGTGAAATCACCAATGGTACCTATTCCACCACAAACTGCTGCTTTAGTTCCGGTTTCAAAATCATCTCTGCTATATAAATTAGAATCTAATTTAAGATGAAAATGACAATGAATATCAACAAAAGCTGGGAATATAATTTTATCAGAAACATCAACAATTTCGCAATTTGAAATATTAATAGATTTAGAAATTTGTTTTATCTTATTTCCTTCAACAAATAAATCCACTTTTAGATTTCCGTTATTTTGGGGCAAAATTGCATTCTTAAATAAAATTCTATTATTCACTTTTAGTTTGTAAGACAACTGGTAAAAAAGCAATACTTAAAGATATTATTATAATAAAGTAGAAAAAAACAAAAGAATAAAGTTCAACTATATCTGATAACTCAGGTATAGTTTTCTTAAAAAGATATATACTCCATATTATCCCCACACACCACAAAATTCCAAATATAATTCTAATTATACTCCTCATAATTTAAAATTTTACTAATTTTTTAAGGCATTTTTAATATTTCTAAAATATTCTCTAGTATAGTCTATATCTTTTTTTATTTGTTGTATTAATAAACTCACATTATCAAATTTTTTTTCATCTCTTATTTTATTAAAAAACGAAATTAATACTTTTTCTCCATATATATCTTCACTAAAATCTAAAATATGTACCTCACATATAATTTCATTACCAAGAGTCTTAAGTGTGGGTCTTTTACCTATACTTGCTACCCCTTTAAAGTGTTTTCCTTTTAAAAAAACATCTACAATAAAAATTCCTAATGGAAGTAACTTCCTTTCATCTATTTCAAGATTAGCAGTAGGATATCCAAGTTTTTTACCAATTCCTGCACCTTTTTTTACTATTCCTTCTAATGTATAAAATCTACCAAGTAATTTATTCACATGTTCAATCATACCTTTTTTTAAAAACTCTCTTATTAGTGATGAAGATATCTTATGATTATAATATTTAACAAAATCTACTAATGAAATATTAAAAGACATTTCTAATGAAAAATCTTTCAACCACTCAATGTTACCTTCTCTATTATAACCAACAGCAAAATCTCGTCCCACTACTATATCTGAAACCTTATAGCGTGAAAATACAAACTTTCTAAAAAAATCCCTTGGAGACATTAAATGAATTTTTTCATTAAACTCAATTGGTACTATTATATCTACACCATATTCTTTTATTATTGAAATTCTTTCTATCGGAAGAGTTATAAGATTATTTTTAAATTCGCTTCTAAGATAAAGTTTAGGTGGAACTTCGAAAAATAAAATAGCTGTTTCAATTTTTTTTATGAGAGATATTTCTCTCATTTTTTCTATTATTAGTTGATGCCCTAGATGAACACCATCATAACTTCCAATACTTAATATTATCTCTTTCATTTTATAATAAGTTTATAAGCATCATTCAAATTCATCTTTTTAAAATCATCTATTTTTACTGCGTCATCAACATCCCACTGCCCAATAGATATTCTCCTCAAAACACCAAGAGTCCCACCGCAACCAAGCATCTCTCCAATTTCATATGCTATTGACCTTATATAGGTACCACTCGAACACCTTATTTTAAAATCAATAATACCATTATTATAATTCCAATTAAGCCACTTAATTCTTACCGTCCTTTTAATTGATGGAACTTTTCTATTTTTTCTTGCAAGTCTATATAAAGTTTGACCTTTATATTTTACAGCAGAATAAGGAGGAACAGCTTGAGTAACAGTACCATCAAACAATGATATCGCTGATTTAACATTAGAAAAAGATATATTATTAATATTATCAACTTTCCTTAAAACTTTTCCATCCATATCCCAGGTATCAGTAGTAATTCCAAGAACAATCTTCCCTTCATATACCTTATCAAGTATTTGAAATTTTTGTTGCTTTGAAGTATAAGAACCCAAAAGTATTATCAAAAGTCCACTAGCTAGAGGGTCTAAAGTACCAGCATGCCCTACCCTTCTTATAGTGAACTTCTCCCTAATTAAATCAACTACATCATGAGAAGTAATTCCCTGTGGTTTATCAAATAAAATTAATCCTTCAATCTGGGCTATCCATTGTTTTTTATTTTTTTTATTAAGCATTTTTTTACCTTTTTTATTAACTCTTCAATATTTTTAACTCTATTTTTGGAAATTTTAAAACCACTAGCATTTTTATGACCTCCACCACCAAATTCTAATGCTACCAGTCCAACATCAATATCATCTTTTGATCTAAAAGTAACACTATATTTTTCTAAATCTTCTTTTATGAGTATAGTTACTTTTGTTTCTGGAATCATCATAGGATAATTAATAATATTTTCTGTATCTGAAAAATCAGCAGAAAATTTTTTAAAATCTTCTTCTTTTATATTCATAATTGCAATTCCATTACTAAACTCAAGACTTGAAAGTGCTACTCCAAGAAGTTTAAGATTTCTATATGTAGTTGTAGCAAAAAAATTTTCATTTAATTTTTGAAAATTAAACTTATGCTTAATAAGTTCTCCAGCAACTTTTAAAGTTTCTGGTAATGTTTGGCTATATTGAAATCTACCTGTATCAGTTATAATACCACAATATAGGTTTATAGCCATAGTTTTTGTTATGTTAAAATTCATTTCTTTTAAAATATACCATATAATTTCAGAAGTTGATGGATAGTGTGGATATATTATATTTATATTCCCATATCTTTTTGCAGTTTTATGATGGTCTATATTAACAATAGCTTTATATTTAAATTTAGTTATATCAATACCAGATCTCTGAGGAGTAGAACACTCAAAAAAAACTATTACATCGTAATTATATTCAGTCAAATTATTTTTTATTTTATCTACATATGGTAAAACTAATAAATTCTCAGATAATCTATCAGATGAATAAAGATAAACTTTTTTACCTAATCTTTTCAAAAACTCATAAAAACAAAGCATACTTCCACATGAATCAGCATCTGGAATTGTATGGAGAGTTAGAAAAAAAGTATTTGAGTTTTTTAATAAATTACTTAGTTTCGGGATTTCCTTTATCTTTGAAAGAATCATATTTCTCCAACTCTATCTTCTTAAAAATTTCCTCTATTTTACTTGCCTTAGTCGGTGTTTTATCATATTTGAACTGGATATTTGGCACAAATCTAGTTTTTACTCTTTTTCTAATTACAGTCTTTATTTCTGGTGTCAGTTCTTCTAAATAAGCAGTAATCTCTTCGATTTTCTGTTGATCATCATTATCACCAAAAAATGAATAATATACATCGACTCTTTTTCCTTCATCTATTATTTCTATATCTGTAATTGTTATTAAAGCGATTTCTTTCAAATCTTGTCTTTTCGATAAGGCAGCATTTATTTCATAAAGAAACGCAGATTTAAGTTTATCCTCTTTGAAATTCATCTATTCTCCTGACTCTTTCTTCCTTAACATATGCTTCTATAATGTCACCTACTTCAAAATTTTTAAAACCATCAACCATTATCCCACATTCATATCCTTTATCAACCTCTTTTACATCATCCTTAAATCTTTTAAGTCCAACTATCTTACCCTCTCCAATTATATCTCCATTTCTAATAATTTTAGCAGAAGAATTTCTAGTAATCTTTCCATCAATAACCATACAACCACATACTTTACCAACAGATATTTCAAATATTTGTTTTATTTCAGCTTTTCCTATAACCATATCGACTATTTCTGGTTCAAGCATTCCATTTATAGCTGCTTTCATTTCATCAAAAAGTTCATATATTATCTTATAAATTCTTATTTCAACTCCAAGTATTTTTGCTTTTTCTCTAACTTCATCTGATGCTTTTATATTAAATCCAAATATTATAGCATTTGATGCCTTTGCAAGAAGAACATCTGATTCTGTTATATCTCCTATACCTGTATGGAGTATATGGATAGCAACCTCAGTATTTGAAAATTTTTCTAAACTATCTCTTATTGCTTGAAGTGAGCCATAAACATCTGTCTTTATTATAATATTTAGTTTTTTAATTATTTTTTGATCTAATTGAGATTTAAGTGAAAGCAAAGAAATATTTTTCTGATGTAATATATTATCCTTTCTTAATTGCTTTCTGTCTTGAGCAATTTGTCTTGCTATCTTTTCCGATTCAACAACTTTTAAAATATCACCTGGAACAGGAATTTCTTCATTTATTCCCAAGATTTCAGCTGGAATACCAGGTGTTATCTCCGTAAGTCTTTCTCCTCTATCATTTATAAGTGCTCTAACCTTTCCAAAATCAGTTCCTACAACAAAACTATCTCCTATCTTAATTTTACCTCTTGTTGCCACAACAGTCGCAACTACTCCTCTTTTTGAGTCTTTTTTCGCTTCAACAACTACTGCTGTACCTTTTGCTTCATAATTACTTTTTAATTCCATTATTTCAGCTTGAAGAAGAATAATATCAACTAACTTATCAATATTCAATTTTTTCTTTGCAGAAATTTCAACCATTGGTACCTTGCCACCCCAATCTTCTGGAATAATCTCATAAGAAGCAAGTTGTTGTTTGATTTGGTTTGGATTAGCTTGGGGAAGATCTATTTTATTTATTGCAACAATAATTGGAACGTTAGCAGCTTTAGCATGATTTATTGCCTCTATAGTTTGAGGCATAACACCATCAACAGCAGAAACAACAAGTACTACTATATCTGTTATCTTAACTCCTTGAGCTCTCATTGCGGTAAATGCCTCATGTCCTGGTGTATCAAGCACAGTAATATTGCCTTTTGAAGTTCTAACCATATATGCACCAATATGTTGAGTTATTTGTCCAGCTTCTGTATCAACTACGTTAGACTCTCTTAGGGCATCAAGTAAAGTAGTTTTACCATGATCCACATGACCCATTATTGTAATGATAGGAGGTCGAGGTTTTAATTTGGTAGGTTCATCCTTTTCTTCTTCATCAGTTATTGCTGTATCTTCAAACATTGGCACAAATTCAAGCTCATATCCATATTCTAGACTAATTAAAGCAGCGACATCTTCTTCTAATTTTTGGGTTATTGAAGCAAATATTCCATACCCCATTAACTTTTTTATAAGATCCACAGGAGAAATTCCAAGTTTTTCTGCTAAGTCTCTTACAGTAAGAGATGTTGAAACTTTAAGTTTTTTATATTCTATACCTTCCTTTTTTTCTATTTTTGAAATATTATCTTTGTCAGAACTAACAACAGCTTCTTTTTTAATCACATCTTGTTTTGTTATATTCTGAGATGAAGAAGTTTTTTCTTGTTTTATGTCTTTCTTTTTATGTTCTTGATTTTTTATCTTTGTAGGTTTTTGATCTTTTATCTCATAGGTTACAAAACCCTCTTCCGATGGAATAGAAGATTTTTCCTTCACAGCCTCAATCATAGCATCAATTTGTTGCTGCTTCGATGTGTCAGATTTAATATTAGTCGTTTCCTTGTCTTTTTTGATAGATTCATTTATCAATTTTTTATCACTAGAAATAGCTTTAGTGGATTTGTTAGTGGTAGATTTTATATTGTTTCCTTCTTTTACAAGATTAGTCAAATCCTGTCCTTTATTGTCTTTTTGTAATTCTTCTTGTTGATTTTGCTGAATTTGATTAAGAGATGTCTGTTGTTTAGCTTTTAATTTTTCAAGAAAAGCTTTAGCTTTATTTTTATCTATCTCAACCTTAGTCTTCTTTTTTCCTTTTATCTCATCTATTGACTTTTTTTTAATTTTATTATCTTCGCTCATGGGGAAAACTCCTTAATTTATTTTATAAGAATATTTGCCTATTGTACTCCGTTTTTAACTATTTTTTTTATCTTCACTAGAAATATATTTTTTAGCTGCATCTAAAATTTTTTGAGCAGTCTTTTCTCCTATTCCAGATAAACTCGAAAGTTCTTCAATTTTTAAAGAAGCTATTTTCTGTATTGAGTTATATCCAACTTTAACAAGAGTTTCTGCAATTCTTTGGGTTATACCCTCTATTTCCATTAGTTTTTTTACTTGACTTCTGAAATTTTCTGTTGTTTCTTTTTCTTTCTGAGATTCTGATTTAACTTCAAAAGAATATCCTGTTAATTTTTCTACAAGCATCTTATTAACATTTTCTCTGCCCAAAGCAAGGTCAACTTGGTCATCTGGAACGACCACTATTGCTTTTTTGTTTACTTTATCTATTGAAACAGAGCTTACTCTTGCGGGGGAAAATGCTTTAGCGATTATTTGAACTATATCTTCAGAATGAGGAATAAGATCTATCTTTTCATTAGCAATTTCAGCCATTATTGCTTTAATTCTTGAACCTTTAACTCCAACACAAGCTCCAACTGGATCTATCTTAGAAGAATTGCTCTTTACTATTATTTTAGACCTAATACCTGGTTCTCTAACCATATTTACTATTTCTACTATTCCGTCATATATCTCAGGTATCTCATTTTGTAATATTGCTTTCAAAAACTCAGTAGATGCTCTAGAAAGAATTATTTGAGGCGTTTTATTCTTCTCAACTCTTTGAATTATAGCTTTAATTCTATCATTAACTGAATATTTTTCTCTTTTAATTTGTTCAGTATAAGGTAAAATAGCTTCAGCTTTACCTAAATTTATTAAAATATCACGATTGTTTATATGAGTCACAAGTCCGCTGACAATTTCTCCTACTCTTGGAGAAAATTCAGCATAAATTTTTTCCCTTTCAGAAATTCTTATTTTCTGTAATAAAGTTTGTTTTGCTATCTGAGATGCTATTCTTGAAAAATCTTCAACATCTACAGGTATTCTAACTTTCTCTCCAATTTTTGCATCAGGTTTATATTTTTTAGCCTCTTCAACAGAAATTTCAAGTTCTTCAACTGCCACTTCATCAACTACATCTTTGACAAAATATGCCTTCATCTCCGCAGTTTCATTGTTTATATCCGCTTCTATTTGAACTATTTTACCATAATATTTTCTAAGTGCAGTTACAATTGAGTCGGCTATAGTTTTAAATATTTCTTCTCTTTTTATATTTTTATCCCTTTCAAGTTGCTCTATTATTGCCATGAATTCACTCTTTTTAAATGTCTTATCCATAAAAACTCCCCTTTTTATTAATAATTTTTTAAATCTTTAAGTATTTCATCATCACTTGGATTTAATCTTATTTCTTCTATGTCATCCATAGAAAATTGCAAATCTTGAAATATAGCATTGCCATCTTTAAATGCAACTATTTTAGAATAATATATCCTACTACCGTTAATAGGCCTTTTGAGCATAATTTTAACTTCTTTCCCTTTAAATTTTTCAAAATCTTTAGGTTTCTTTATAATTCTATCAATACCAGGAGAAGAAATTTCAAGTACATAAGAAGAATCTATAATAGAATTCATATCAATAAAAGCAGCAATTTTATCTGACCAAAGTTCACAATCTTTAAGGGTAATTCTTCCATCATCTTTATCTATAAAAATCTGTAAAGTTAAACTTTTACCCCTAAGTAACTTTATATCAACTATTTCAAAGCCACTATCTTTAAATAATGGTTCTAATTTTTTTTCAAGTTCTTCTACTTTCATAAAAACTTCCCTTATAATAAAAAAGTGGCTCTTTCAAGCCACTTTGGTTATTAAAAGGAGCTTATAATTTATATGATACAAAAAATAGACAAAAAATACAATAGGAAGCTATTTGAAAGACTTTCTAAATGGAAAGTTATTTCTTATTTTATAAACCAACTCTGGATTTATATCCACTATACCTATTCCTTCTCTGGATTGAAAATCCAATATAATGTCACCACTTGGTGAAAAACAAAGTGAATAACCTCTATATTCGTTACCATTTAAATCTTCTCCAACAGAATTTACACCTATAACATAAGCTTGATTTTCAATAGCCCTCGCACACAATAAGTTTACCCAATGAGATATTCTAATATGGGGCCAGGCAGCGGTTACAACATAGAGCGTAGCACACGGAGAAAGTTTCCAAAAATTAATAGGAAATCTTAAATCAAAACATATAAATGGAGCAACCTTAAAACCTTCCATATCAAAAACTATTAATTCTCTACCTCTACGATAATACTTATCTTCTTTTGCTATATGAAAAAGATTTATTTTAGAATATTGAGCTATCCTTCTGCCACTTCTATCTAAAGTTATAAATTTATTATATCTATTTTCAACTCCACCAAATGAAACATTAACATGATATTTTTTAGCAATATTAATAAAAAAATTGATATCATCTTCTGTAAGTGTAGAAACTTTTAAATTATTTGTATATCCTGAAAGTGTCATTTCACAAAATATAATCCAATCAACACCTCTTATATCTGAAGAATCAAGCAATTTTGTTATTCTTGATTTATTAGTTTTTTTATCTTCCCACTTAGCTTTAAACTGAAACAGTCCTATCTTCATAAGTAAATAACCTCCAATTTTATTTTAACATTGATTTTATTTCATGTATTAAAGAATTTAGATTTTCTATTTTTATTTTATAAGGTTTATCCTCATTTCTTTTTTTAACCTCACATTCTCTATTTATAAGAGTTTTTTTACTTACAACAACTCTCCATGGTATACCTATTAAATCACAATCATTAAATTTAACTCCAGGTCTTTCATCTCTATCATCCCATAAGACATCGATACCCGCAGTTATTAAGCTATTATATAAATCATTTGTTATATTAAAGACTTCATTATCATTTTCAACATTTATTAAGTATACATGAAATGGAGCTATTTGAGGTGGCCAGATAATACCTTTATCATCATTATTTTGCTCTATTGCAGCAGCAACAGTTCTAGAAACTCCTATACCATAACATCCCATCTCTATTACTTTCTTATTTTGATCTTTATCAAGATAATAACATTCTAATTTTGATGAATATTTTGTTCCTAATTTAAATATTTGTCCTACTTCTATACCTCTTGTAAATCTAAAAATCTCACCACATTTTGGACATCTATCATTTTCACTTACAATCTTTATATCTCCCCAAACATCAGGACTCCAATCTCTGGGATGATTAATATTTTTAAGATGAAAATCATCTCTATTTGCTCCAGATATCCCATTCACAACACCTTTTAAATAATTATCAGCGACAATATAATCAATTTTCCTACTATTTTTCAAAGCAATATCTCTTATCCCTACAGGACCAGCAAAACCAACTTTTCCACCAATTATTTCAGAATAATCTTGAGGAGTAAGTTTTTCAATTGACTGTAATTTAAGGATTCTTATAATCTTATCTTCATTTACTTCATGATCACCTCTCACAAGAGCAAGTATAATTTTATCATCAGATTTATAAAACATAGTTTTTATAAATTTATTAGAAGGAATACCTGTAAATTTTGAAACATCATTAACAGTGTATAAATCCGGAGTGGGGATATATTCAAGAGGTTTTTCTTCCTCTTTTCTTTCAAAAGAAATTTCCTTTACTTCTGCTCTCTCTATATTTGCCGAATATCCACATTTACAATAAGCAATTTCTGCTTCTCCTGTTGATGCTAAAACCATAAACTCATGAGAATAATTACCACCTATTGCACCTGTTGTTGCTTCAACTGCTCTAAAATTTAAACCACATCTTTTAAATATTTTGGAATAGCAATCATAAAGTTTATAATACCACTCAATACAATCCTTTTCATCAGCATGAAAAGAATAAGCATCTTTCATATAAAACTCTCTTGCTCTCATTACTCCAAATCTTGGACGTATTTCATCTCTAAATTTTAAACCAAACTGGTAGAGAAGTAATGGAAGTTCTCTATATGAAGTAATTTCTTTCCTAACTAAATCAGTTATCACTTCTTCTGCTGTCGGGGCAAAACAATATTCATTTTCTTTTCTATCTTTAATTCTCAGTAATTCTTTTCCATAAATATCCCATCTTCCAGTCCTTGTCCATAGTTCTTTGGGTTGTATTACCGGTAGCCAAACCTCGATTCCACCAATTTTATCCATTTCCTCTCTTATAATATTTTCTACTTTTTTCAAAACTTTAAATCCCAAGGGAAGCCATTCATATATACCACTTACAAGTTTTCTTATCATGGAAGCTTTTATCATTAACTTTGCTGATATATTATCAGCATCTGATGGAGTTTCTCTAAGTGTATTTAAAAAATAACGCGTTCTCCGCATCAATTCCTCCCTTAAAGCGACATTATTTTACGTATTATCTCATTTATCCATTCAGATTCCTTAACAACTTTAATACATTGTCCGTTTTCAATCCAAACACCTTTTCCTTTTCCTCCACAAATTCCAAAATCAGCATATTTTGCTTCTCCTGGACCATTGACAATACATCCCATAACAGCTATCTTTTTACCTTCAGCTTTTTTTCTCAAAGATGGATTTGAATATATTTCTTCTTCTATCCTTTTAACAATATCTATAAGATTAATTTCGGTTCTCCCACAAGTAGGACAGGATATAATAGTTGGTCCATATTTAGCAAGTCCAAGATTTTTTAAAATCTCAAATCCAGCGATAACTTCTTTATAAGGTTCATCTGTAAGAGATATTCTAATTGTATCTCCTATACCACAAGATAACATTCTATAAGCAAAAATGGTTGATTTAACTAAACCAGAAATTAAAGGACCAGATTCTGTTATACCTATATGAAGTGGAATATCTGTTTTAGAAGCAAAAAGTTCATTTGCTAAAATAGTTCTTTCTATGTCATCAGCCTTCAAAGAAACAACAATATCTTTAAAACCAAACTTATCAAAAAAATCTAAATATTCAATAGCTTCTTTTACCATCTCATCAGCCCATTTTTTAGGCGTCCATTTCAATATTTGTAACTTATTTTCTCTCACTGCCTTAATTGAACCAGCATTAACTCCTATTCTTATTGAAACACCTTTATCCTTTGCAATCTTAATAACATCACTCAACTTTTCTTTATCTTCTATATTACCTGGATTAATTCTTATCTTATCAGCACCATTTTTTATTGCTTGAAAAGCAAGTTTGGTAGTAAAATGAATATCTGCTATTAGAGGAATATAAATAGCAGGTTTTATTTTTAAAATAGCAAAAGCATCATTTTCATCTTTAACACTTACCCTAACTGCTTGACATCCATAATCTTCAAGTTGTCTTATCTGCTTCAAAGTAGAAGTTATATCTTTTGTATCAGTGTTAGTCATGGATTGAACAAGAATTGGATGTTTAGAACCAATAAAGAACTTACCAATTCTTACCGTCCTTGTCTTCCTTCTCAAAATTTTACTTCCCAGTTTCATTACGTTCTACCCTTGCCTTATATGAATTATATATCCTTGTTACATCTGAATATGTAGCAAATATTAAAATTCCAACAAGAATTAAAATTCCTAAAGAACTTACATATTTCATCAAAGTTGGAGTTATTTTTTTTCTAAAAACACCTTCAAATAAATAGATTATAAAATGTCCTCCATCAAGAAGAGGAAGTGGAAGCAAATTGAAAAAACCAACTGCTATTGATATAAGTCCAACAAGAAACATAAAATCCGCAAAATCAGAATGCGCTGCTTTTGAGACTATTTGAATTATACCTATAGGACCTGCAACATCTGGTTTTTCTCTTCTATATATACTCCTTGCTAAAGTTTTAACAGTAATAGAAGTCCAATATACTATTTGTTCATACGACATTTTAGCTGCTGTAAAAAAACCAACTTTTTCATAATCAGTTTGCGGCACTATACCAATTATACCTCTATCTGCGGTTGGATCTTTTTTTGTTTTTACGCTTACGGTATATCTTTTTCCATCTCTTTCATATTCAACTTTAATTTCTTTTTCTATTTTAGAAGATATTAATACCATCATATCCTTCCATGTTTCAACTTTAACATTATCTATAGCAACTATCTTATCACCTTGTCTCATTCCTGCCAAATGAGCAGGAAATCCTTCTGCTAAATCACCTATAATTGTTGATGATGATGGTAAAGGTTTTCCAACCATGTATATAACACCCCAAAATATTACAAAACTTAATAAGTAATTCATAATTGGGCCAGCAAGAACTATCATTATCCTTTCATACCACTTTTTAGAAAAATACTCATCAGTCTCACCTTTATATTCTGTTATATCTTCGCCTTTGGGTTTAACATATCCACCAAGTGGTATTATTCTTATAGAATAGAGAGTCCCCAGTTTTATTTTCTGGTAAAGTGGTTTACCAAACCCAAATGAAAATTCTTCAACATGAACCTTTAAAATTTTACATAAAACAAAATGACCAAATTCATGAATAAATACTATTATTCCAAAAGTAAAAATTACACCTAATATAGATTCTATCATCTCCTCTCCTTTATGACAACTGTAGCAAGTTGTGATGTTTTTTCCCTTGCCCAATTATCAGCTTCTATTATATCATCAATAGTAATTTCTTTGTTTTTTGGACAACAAGTCCACATTGACAAAACTCTTTCAACCACATCTGTAATCTCATTAAATTTTATCATACCATTTAAAAACATCTCAACTGCAATTTCATTTGATGCATTTAATATAGCAGGATATATTCCACCTTTTTTAGCACACATAATGGCTAACTTTAAAGATTTAAATTTATTAAAATCTGGGCGATAAAATTCAAGTTTAGAAGTTTCAAATATATTTAATCTTTTTGCAAGTGAATTAACTCTATTAGGCCATGTTAAAGAATATTGTATGGGAATCTTCATATCTGGATATGACATTTGAGCCATACAAGATCCATCACAAAATTCAACCGCTGAATGAACTATTGATTGAGGATGTATTACAATCTCTATCATAGAAATATCAATAGAAAACATATTTTTAATTTCTATTGCCTCAAGTCCTTTGTTCATCAAAGTAGCACTATCTATAGAAATTTTTCTACCCATTTTCCATCGTGGATGTTTAACTGCCTGAGATGGTTTAATTAATGAAAAATCTCCACCATATTTATAAAATGGTCCACCAGATGCTGTAAGATAAACTTTTTTTACGTTTGATATATTAAAACCATTAAGAATCTGAAAAAGAGCAGATGGTTCTGAATCAACAGGTATAAGCTCAGTATTTTTTTTAATTGCCTTATTTTTAATTATTTCTCCAGCCATAACAACTGGTTCTTTATTTGCGATACATATCCTTTTTATTTTACCTATAGCATTACATAATGGTAACAAACCAATGCTTCCACTTACAGACAACATAAGTATATCTGCTTCTACCTTTTCAACCATTTCACATAGTCCTTCAATGCCTGGGGGAAATAATTTTGCAGAACCTAAAAATTTTTTTAACTCTAATCTTTTCTTATCATCAAAAACGCATATATTTTTAATATTAAATTTATTAATTTGTTTTAATCCTTCCGAAATATTAGATGAAAAAGCTATCCCACATATTCTATAATTATTAAGATTTGATATAACTTCAATTGTATTTTTACCAATTGAACCAGTAGAACCTAATATTAACACGTTTTTTTTATTTTTCATTTTACAAGTATATAAAAATAATAAAAGAGGGGAGAAAGGAATAAATAAGAATCAAATCTATCAAAAACTCCACCATGCCCTGGTAGAAGATTTGATGAATCTTTCACCCCACATACTCTTTTAATTAATGATTGAGCTAAATCTGAATACTGACCAGCTATTCCAACAAGTATTGCTAAAAATATAAATTGCCAACTAGTCATAAAATCATATTGTTTCGAAATGAGGTAATAAAACGCTACAACGGATAATAATCCAGCGAAAAAACCCTCAATAGTTTTTTTAGGACTCACAGTAGATAATTTATTCCTTCCAAAAGATTTTCCAATAAAATATGCAAAAGTATCACATATCCAAACAGATATAAAAAGCAAATAAACCAAAAATCTTCCATAATGTGGAATTTCTCTTATTAAAATAAAATGAGAAAGTGTATAAGAAATAAAAAATATCCCTATATAAGTATATGCAATTCTTTCAAGAGATTTATTATCTCGAAATATTTCTACAGAAAAAGGTAAAATAACAGAAAAAGCAATTATTAATAGTATAAAAGGAGTATTTATTTCAGAACTACTTAAAAAAAATGAAGTTGGTATCATAAATGAAGTAAAAAAAAGAGTGTATGGTTCTGGTGATTTCAAAGATGTTTTCATCATTAAATAATATTCCCAATTTGAAGCAACTATAACAAAAAGAACAAATAAAAAAAATGGAATTGAACCAAAATATATAACTCCAATAATTATAGGAATTCCAAAAATAGCAGTTATTACTCTTGGAAGAATCATTTTCCCATTCTCCTTTCTCTTCTTGAAAAATCAATTATTGCTTCAATAAGATCTTTTTCTGAAAAATCGGGCCATAAAGTGTCTGTAACATAAAACTCAGAATATGCTGATTGCCATATTAAAAAATTTGATAATCTCATTTCACCTGAAGTACGAATTATAAGCTGTGGGAAAGGAAGTGGATAAGTATATAAATTTTTTTCTATATCATCTTCTGTTATTTTTTTAATTCCGTTACATAAGGCATAATTCACAGCATCTACAATCTCTCTTCTCCCACCATAATTTAAAGCAAGATTTAAAATCATTTCTTTACCATCTTTTAAATATTCAACAGTTTTATTTATTTCAGATACAAGTTCTTTAGGGAACTCATCATATCTACCACTAATCTTAAGAGATATATTGTTTGATTTAAGCTCATTTTTGTATTCTCTCATAGTTTTTTTTAATAATATAAGAAGAGCAGAAACTTCTGTTTTTGTCCTATTCCAATTTTCAGTTGAAAAGGTATATAGAGTAAGATATTTAATACCAAGTTTCTTAGCTGCCTTAACCGTTCTTTTTACAGCTTCAACCCCTTTTCTGTGTCCATAAACTGATAGATATCCTCTCAACTTAGCCCACCGCCTATTTCCATCCATTATTATAGCAAGATGAAAAGGATAATTATTATGTACTATTTTTTTACACTCATCTATCATTTGAACTATACAGTAAGAAGATCTTTTTCTTTCATCTGAGATATTTGATTTACAGAATCAATGTATTTATCTGTAAGTTTTTGAATCTGTAATTCATATCTTTTGGCATCATCTTCAGAAATTTCAGATGATTTTTGAGCTTTCTTTATTCTTTCAATATAATCCCTTCTGATATTTCTTATTTCTACTCTTATTTCTTCAGCAATCTGAGAAACAACTTTAACCAACTTTTTTCTTTGCTCTTCATTCATAGGAGGAAGATTTATTCTAATTATATCACCTTGTCTTTGCGGTACGCTTCCTAAATCTACTTTTTTTAACTCATTTTCTATTGCTTCAAGCGCAGTCCTATCCCACGGCTTTATTTCAAGAGTTCTTGCATCAGGAACTGTTATGGCTGCTATTTGTTTAAGTGGGACCTTTGAACCATAATACTCAATATAAACTGTATCTAACAACTGAGGGTTTGCTCTACCTGTTCTAAGCGAATTAAATTCAGATCTAAGTTTTTCAATTTTTGTAGACATATCTTTTTCACATTTAGACATTAAATCATTTATATCCATAATACCTCCGCTTTAAATCAAAACATATCAATTATTATTATACCGATTTTAAATAAAAATTTAAAGATTTTCATCAAGAAAACCACATATAAGATGCAGAATAAAAAGATGTACTTCTTGTACACGTGGAGTTGAACCTTCAAAATCAATATATATATCACTCAATTCAGCTATTGTTCCTTTTTTACCAAGTAAAGATATAGTTTTAATATATTTTTTTCTAGCAACTTCGATAGCTTTTTTCACATTGGCACTTGTACCAGATGTAGAAAGTGATAGAAGAATATCTCCTTGATTTCCTAAAGCCTCAACTTGTCTCGAAAAAACATCAACAAAAGAATAATCATTAGATACTGCTGTAAGAATAGAAGTATCAACAGTAAGAGCAATTGCAGGATATCCTTTTCTCTCTTTAGAATATCTACCTACAATTTCTGCCGCAAAATGTTGACTCTGCGAAGCACTTCCGCCATTTCCACAAATCATTATTTTATTTCCTCTTTTAATTACATCTAAAATCTCAAATAATATTTTTTCAATAGTATGTTTTTTCAATAAAACTTGAGAAAAGACATCTTTGTTTTCCATTATAGATTTTTCAATATAATCAGATATCACAGAAACCTCCACATATTTATTTTTAACTTAAATTAGAATTTAAATTAAGTTATAAGTGTACCTATATTATCCCCAATTATGGCTTTATATATATTTCCTTTTTTATGAAGATTAAAAACTCGTATAGGAATAGAATTTTCCATACAAAGAGTTAATGCTGCATGATCCATAAATTTAAGTTGTTTTTTTATAGCTTCAAAATAAGTAATCTTTTTTATTAGCTTAGCCGTATTATCTTTTTTAGGATCTGAACTATATACTCCATCTACTTGTGTTGCTTTTAAAAGTATATCAGCATTTATTTCACTTGCTCTTAATGCAGCAGCTGTATCGGTTGTAAAATATGGATTTCCAGTTCCTCCAGCAAATATAACAACTCTTCCTTTCTCAAGATGTCTGGTTGCCCTTCTTCTTATAAAAGGTTCTGCTATTTGGGATATAGTAATCGCAGTTTGTATCCTTGTTATAATACCCACATGTTCTAAAGCAGATTGTAAAGCTAAAGCATTTATCACAGTAGCAAGCATACCCATATTATCAGAAGTAACACGATCTATGCCATTATGATTTTTTTTTGCACCTCGCCATATATTTCCACCACCAACAACAATAGCAAGCTGTATATAATCTCTTATTGCTTCTTTAATTTCAGTTGCTATAAAAGATAAAGCTTCAGGATTTATAACTTCATTCGAATTACAATTACCTATAAGAGCAAGAGCTTCTCCAGATATTTTTAAAAGGACTCTTTTTTGTTTTTTCATTCAATTCCTATTAAGAAAGAATCGAACTCTACAATATTTAATTTTACTCCAATTTCTTTTGATATATTTTCTATATAAGATTTAACAGTCAGTTTGTTATCTTTTATATAACCCTGCTCAACAAGACACGTATCTTGATAAAATTTATTGATTCTGCCTTCGAGCATTTTAGATAGTGCCACCTCGCTTTTACCTTGCGCTTGAGGACTTGCCTTATAAATCTCTTTCTCTTTTTCTATAACATCATTAGGAACATCTTCTTTTTTGATCCACCTTGGAGTCATAGCAACTACCTGCATTGCTAGATTTTTGGCAACTTCTTCTACCTTTTTCATATCGCAGTTCCCTTCACATGATACTCTAACTAAGGCACCTTTTTTCTTATCTGAATGTAAATATGAACCTATAACTGAAAAAGGAGTTGTTTTATAAACAACGCTTTTTCTAATCTGCATATTTTCACCAATTTTAATAGCTAAATTATTAAGCTTTTCTTTAGCTTTATCATCAATATGCGGTAAAAAATTATCTTTCTCTAACATTTCGTCGGCCAAAGAATTGGCAAGGGAAACAAATTCTTCATTTCTTGCAACAAAATCTGTTTCACAATCAAGTTCAACCATTACATATTTTAAATTATTATTTTTTATAACTACTATTCCTTCCTTCATCTCCCGCCCAGCCCTTTTAGCAAGTCCACTTAATCCCTTTTTCCTAAGTATTTCAACTGCTTTTTCCATATCCCCATTTGCTTCTTTTAAGGCATTTTTACAATCCATTATTCCTGCTCCAGTTTGATTCCGGAGTTGCATTATTTGTTCATTAGATATAATCACACTCATATTTAACTCCTTTTACTTTATTTGTTATTTTCCTCTATTACATCTTCTTCCACTGACTCGTCAACTATTTCCTCTTTTTGAGCTTCTTTCATCATATCTTCTTCTGTTGGAACAAAATTTTCAGATTCTTCAGTAATATTCTCACCAATATCTTGAGAAACTAATGATGCCCCTGTAAATTCAGTTTTTTCTACCTCACCAGAAATATGAGACTCTCTCACCTTTTTCCCTTCAATTACAGCATCAGCAATGGCTGAACAAAAAAGTTTTATAGATCTTGCAGCATCATCATTCCCTGGTATTATAACATCCACTTCATCAGGGTCCGCGTTTGTATCACAAACAGCCACAATTGGTATACCAAGTTTTTTAGCTTCTCTTACCGCATTATATTCCTCCACAGGGTCTATTACAAACATAATATCTGGTATAATTTTAATATTTCTTATACCTGATAAAAATTTAAGAAGTCTATTTTTTTCTTTCGTTAATCTTGAAACCTCTTTTTTTGACATTACTTTAAAATATCCCTTATTTTCCATTTCTTCCAACTCTTCTAAACGTCTTATCGACATCTTGATAGTTTCAAAATTAGTAAGCATACCACCACGCCATTTTTCATAAACACAGGCAACCTGAGCCCTTTCTGCTTCAGCTTTTATTATTTCTTTCGCTTGTTTTTTAGTCCCTACAAATATAAAACTTTTACCATTTTTAGCATTTTCATAAACAAATTCATAAGCTTTTTTAAATTCTTTTATAGTTTTCTGGAGATCAAGAATATGTATACCATTTCTTTCTCCAAATATATATTTCGACATTTTAGGATTCCATTTCGAAGTTTGATGTCCAAAATGAACACCTGCTTCAAGCATTGTTTTCATAGTAACATTAAACATCTTTTATCCTCCATTTATCCTATTAAATCTGATCCTTTTATTAAAAGGACCTACCATTAAAGTATACAAAATTTATAAATAAAAAACAAAGCATACTTTTTGATTATTATCAAATAAATAAAAAGAAAGATTAAAATGCTAATATATATTTATATATGAAGATTGGACTTGCTCACATAAATTTAATTCCTGGTGACATTGAAGAAAATGTTAAAAAAGCTATAAAAATATACAAAGAAGCTGTTCAAAAAGGATGTGATATTGTCGTATATCCTGAATTAACCACAACTGGATATGTTCCAGGAGATTTGGTTGAATATAATTGGTTTATCAAAAAAAATTTAGAAGCTTTAAGAAGTTTTATATCAATAATAGGTGAAACTGCAGCTGTAATTGGATATATTGATTTTAACACACAAGGATGGGGGAAACCTATAAAAAATGCTGCTGCCTTTATTCATAAAAACAAAATTATTGCAAAAATATATAAAAAAATACTTCCTTATTCTGGTATATTTTATGAACAGAGATATTTTGAGACAGATAACTCAAAGCCAAAAATAATAAACTTTAAAGGGAAAAAAATGCTTATAACAATATGTGCAGATATTTGGCATAACACAGATATACTTCCTTGTTGCAAATTATCTCCTACTTCTCCTCTTGAATGTAGTGAAAAATATGACATGATAGTAAACCTATCTGCATCACCTTATCATTTTGGTAAAATACGAAAAAAAATAAATGTTTTAAAAAAAATATCTTATGAAAGAAAGGTAAATATAGTATATGTAAACATGGCTGGTTCAAATGAACAAATAGTTTTTGATGGAACTTCTTTTTATGTAAATTTCAATGGAAAAATCTTTAATTCCAAACCTTTTAGCGAAGGTTTAACGATAATTGATGAAAACTCAAAAAATAAAACAACTAATAAAATAAAAGAAGATATATCTTTTTTAAAAAATGCTATTATAATTGGAATTAGAGATTTCTTTAAAAAACAAAATTTAGAAAAAGCTGTAATTGGGGTAAGCGGTGGAATAGATTCTGCTGTTGTTAGTTGTCTTACGGTTGAAGCAATTGGCAACAATAATGTCTTAGGGTTAGCTCTTCCATCAAAATTTACATCTCAACAAAGTATTGACGATGCATTAGAATTAGCAAAAAATCTTTCCATAAATTTTAAAATAATTCCAATAAATGAAATATATAATAGCTATCTTAAAACTCTAAAACTAAATGATAAAAATATAGATTTAACAATACAAAACATTCAAGCACGAATAAGAGCAAACATTCTTATGTCGTATTCAAACAGATATGGATATATATTAATTAATACTTCTAATAAATCAGAAATAGCAACCGGATATTCTACAATGTATGGCGATAGTTGTGGAGCGATATCTCCTATCGGAGATGTGTTAAAAACTGACGTGTATAAAATAGCCGAACTCATAAATCAAAAAAAAGAAATAATTCCTCAATCAATTATAAAAAGAATTCCAACAGCTGAATTGAAACCTAATCAAAAAGACCAAGATGAACTTCCTCCATATAAACTCCTTGATAATGTTATCAAACTCTATGTAGAAGAAAAGAAAGACCCACAACAAATAATAAAAAAACTTGGAAATAAAGAAAAAATTATATCTATAATAAAAAGAATAGAAAACAATCAATATAAAAGGAAACAAATGCCACCAATAATAAAAATTTCTAAGAATTCATTTGATGATGAGAGAAGAATTCCTATCGTAAAAAAAATTAATCTATGAAAATAATAAAATTTTTAATTGTATTTTTTATAATATTTTTTATTCAAAATAAATCCATAGCCAAACCAATGAAAGAAATAATTCAAAATGAAAAAGAGATATTATTAAATGATCAATCACATCTTAAAAAAGATATAGTAAATATTCTAACATCCACTTACACACCTGAAGGAGTTTTAAATAAAATTGCAAATTCTCTCCTTTTTGAGATTTTTCAAAATCCACTGCTTTTTTTACCAATACTTGATTCAAGTAAAGATTTAGGAATAAATTATGGTATTATGCCAGTTTTAGCGTTAAGAAGTAAAAAAAATTCAAATATTATAAATTCAGTAATAGCACCATCTATAAATTACAATAAATATCTTGGCTATACCTACTCATACAGACATTACATTTTCCCAACAGAAAAAGCTCTTTTTGTAGGAAGATTATCTGATTCACAAAATTCTCAAAAAGAAATTTTTTTACATTATTATGAACCAGAACTTCTTAATACGAAAATTAGATTAAATGTCGAATTTAGAAATTGGCATAATCCAAAATCATCTTTTTATGGATATGGAATTAATTCATCAAAAGCTAATAGAGCAAACTATACTTTTTACTTAAAAGGGGGGGAAATAAGTTTAACAATTCCAATAAAAGGATTTTTTTATTTCGACTGGACTCCCTCATACTATGTTCATAAAATTGATAATGGAGTAATAAAAGAAAATAAATTTTCATATTTATATCCATATGAATATTCACAATTAAATAAGGATAAAGAATTTTTTCTCAATAGATTTTCATTCCTCTTTGATACTACTGATCATCCTTTCCTACCTAAAATAGGAACCTATATTATATTTTCATTTTTAAGGAGTCAAAAAGAAATTATTTCAGATTATACTTATTCTATATATACTATAGAGATCAAAGACTATCATAATTACAAAGATAAATCTATAACAGCAATGAGATTTCTTATTGAATGGCAAACAGGACAAAGAATTCCTTTTTATAAAATGCCACAAACAGGAGAATCTTCTGGTTTAAGAATGGCAGGAGATGGTAGATTTGTTGATAAGGCACGAATGCTTTTTAATGTTGAACAAAGATTTACAGTTATAAAGACTCCAATAATGAAATTTCTCACTGAACTAGAAATAACACCTTTTTTAGATATAGCTACTGTGGCAGGATCAATTAAAAAAATCTCCACTGGAAATTTAAAATACGGACCGGGAATAGCTACAAGAATAGTACTTAGGCCTCAAATAGTTGGAACTGCAGATTTTGCGTTTGGTTCTGAAGGAATAAACACTATAGTTAAAATTAACTATCCTTTTTAACTATTTATTTATTTCTTTTTGTATATGTTTCCAAGCATCTTTCATTGTACTAATTATATTTGAAAGTTCTCTTTGACTAACCTTTTTCAATCTCGTATATTTATTAGATATTTCATCAACCAATTTAAGATATTCCTCTTCAGTTAATTCTTTAATATCTTTCATTCTCTCAAGAAGTTCCTTTTTCATTTCATTTGCAACATTTTTTATCTTTTCTCTATTTTTTTTCCCTCTCTCCCCTGTTAAAAAATATACAGCACAAGCTATTATAGCTGCCGTAATAACACCTGCAGCTATTTTGGTCTGCTTTTTCATTTCACCTCCTTCTACCCACTAACTATTTTGCTTATATCTGCAATACCATTAAAAAGATTATACACTTTTTTAAGCAAAGCAAGTCGATTATTTTTTATTTTTTCATCATCAACCATAACCATTACATTTGTAAAAAAATCTTCTAGAGGCTGGCTAAGAATAAGAAGTTTTTCTATGGCCTTAGTGAAGTCAGATATCTCTATAAGAGAATAAATTTCTTTTTCAAGCTCTGTTGCTATATTATAAATCTTTTTTTCTTCATCGTACTCAAAGATAGATGAATTTATCTCTGCACTACTAAATCCACCAATAATATTTTTAAGTCTTTTATAGACAAGAGCAAATTTCCTAAATTCATCTTTAGATTTATAAAAATTAAGTGTATTTATCCTATAACATAATTTAAGCACATCTCCTTCATTGATAAAAACATTCTCAACAGAGTTGATCACATCCGCTGAAATATTTTTTTCTTCAAAATAAAAATGAGCTCTTTGATATATAAATAAAAGTAATTCTTTTACCAATTTATCATCAGATTTTTTATTTTTTATATTATCAGGATATAAATTTTTTGTAAAATAAAACAACTGAAGTAATGGTAAATTTAATCTCATTTCAGCAATTATTCTAAAAACACCGATAGCACATCTTCTAAGTCCATGAGGATCATTACTACCTGTTGGAATCATATCTATAAGGAAATCACCTACAAGCGTGTCAATTTTATGTGCAAGGGCATTTACAGCAGAATAAATATTTGATGGTAAGTTAGATGTCAATGAATATGGCAAATTTATTTCACTTATAGCATGCTTTATTTCTTCATCCTTTATTGAGTAATTTTCAGCATAATAATAATTCATTAAGTTTTCAAGTTCGCTAAACTCTCCAACTACATTACTTGCCAAATCATAATAAATATATTCAGTATATTTAGCTCTAGAAGTATCAAGATTTAAATATTCCAATATCTTAGAAGATAATTTTTTAATTCTTTCAGTCTTATCATACAAAGAACCAAGATTACCTTGAAATATTATTTTTTTTAACTTCTCCTTCCACACATTAGGTTCTGTTTTCAAATCTGTCTCATAAAAAAACAAAGCATCAGCACATCTTGCTTTAAAAACATTTAAATATCCTTTTTCAACATTATGTTGTCCCTTAGAAATCCCATCTCTTATACCTACAAAAAACGGAACAAAAACTCCTTCTTTTTCAGCAGGAAAAAATTTGAGTTGTTTTTTCATAACAAGTTCAAGTAAAGGAGATGGCAATTTCAAAAACTCTGATGGGTATTTAACGACAACACTCCTTGGATATTCACATAAATATAAATTTTCATTTAAAACATTTTCATCTGGCCTAATATAACATCCAGTTTTTTTACTTATTCCATCAAGTATAGACAAAATAACTTTTTTTCTATTTTCATCATCTGCTACAACATAATTTTTATCCATTGTCTGAAAATAAGAATCAGCATTTTTTACAACTATCTTTTTAAAGCCAGTAAAATATGAAGAATAAGTAGTTTTACTACTTTTAACTCCACATATCTCAATTGGTATAATTTTATCACCCCACAAAGCTAATATATTCCTAATTGGTCGCGCAAATTTAAATTTAGAATCTTCCCATACCATATTTTTTGGAAATTCTAATTTTCTTACGCTTTCATAAAAAATCTCTGAAAGAATTTTAAGAGAAGAAATGGAAGGAATAACTTTAAGAGCACATATTACTTCACCTTTTTTCTCATGTTTTTCAACTATAAGTTCATTTGGATTTAATCCTAATGATTTAGCAAAACCAATTGCTGCCTGTGTAAAATTACCATTAGTATCTTTCAATAAGGATGCTTTAGGACCATAAACTTTTTCAACTATTTTATCAGTTTTAGAAGGAACATTTGTAATAAAAACTATCAATCTTCTATATGTTGCATATACATTAATATTTCCAAAAGTCAAATGTTTTTCTCTTAACATTTCTGTAATATAATTTTTCAGTTGTTCTTTAGCAGGTATTATAAATCTTGCTGGTATATTTTCAACTGTAAGTTCAAATATAACATTCTTTTTTTCAATTTTCATCTAATCCTCCAAAATTATGGTTTCAATATCTTTGCTTGATTTGCTTCTATATACGAGTTTGCTGTAATCCTTGCCATGTTTCTAATTCTCTTAATCAAATTTGCCCTTTCTGCTACTGATAAAACTCCTCTTGCCATAAGAAGATTAAAACTATGAGATGCTTTCATGACCATATCATATGCAGGATAATATAAACCTTTCTCAATAAGATATGAAATCTGATATTCATAATAATCAAATTCATTTTTTAACCTCTCTATATCAGATAGTTCAAAATTATATATAGAAAACTGTCTTTCCATTTCAGCATGAACATCGCCATAAGTAATAGTACTATTCCATTTTATATCGAAAACATTATCTTTGTTTTGAGAAAACATAGCTAATCTTTCAAGTCCATATGTTATTTCAACGCTTATAGGAAAAAGATCAAAAGATGCCATTTGTTGAAAGTAAGTAAACTGAGTTATTTCCATACCATCAAGCCATATTTCCCAACCTATACCACTTGCTCCCAAAGTTGGAGATTCCCAATCATCTTCAACCCATTTTATATCATGTTCAGATATTTTTATACCTATTGCTTCAAGAGAGTTAAGATAAATTTGCTGAATATCATTTTTCGGTGGTTTAATTATAACTTGATACTGATAGTACTTCCCAAGTCTATTTGGATTTTGAGCAAATCTTCCATCTCCAGGACGTCTAGAAGGTTCCACATAACAACAAGACCAGGGTTTTGCAGTAAGAACACCAAAAAAAGTAGCAGGGTTAAAAGTTCCTGCTCCTTTTTCAATATCATAAGGTTGCATCATAACACAACCCTGTTTAATCCAAAATTCATTTAGCTTATTTATTATATCCTGAAAATTCATAATTAATCCTCCTATCAACAATATATTCATAAATATATGGATCTATTGGTTTTGGTGAGTTTTGATTTAAATGTGTAAATGCTAATTTAAAAATTTTATCATAACAATCATCAAAATTATCAAGCTTATTTATGTCAACAAAACCATTATGTAAAATTTTCCATAAATATTCATCATAACCAAGTTGTGTTTTTTTAAAACCGATTCCAAAATATTCAAAAAAATTCATCACAAAAACAACTTTAAACCATTTAGAAATAATAGTAGTTTTTGAAAGATAATTTAAGGCAGAAATAATAAGATTATATTTATCCTCAGATTTTTGACTTAAAGGAGTTAACATTATTGTCAAATCTGAAATGAAAATAAAATTAATTAACTTTTCTATATTGTTTCTAATTTCCATATAACTTTCTATTAAACTAGCCCCAACACATAAAGGCATAATACCATATTTCGAAAAATAAAATCTAAAATCACTATGACACATAAGCTCAGAAAAAGATCTGAGTTTTGCTTGTGACTTTCTGACGCCTTTAAATACAACCTCTAATCTTCCATGTTCTTTGGTAAATATAGTTACAACTCTATCAAACTCCTTTATGTCCCTATGTCTCAAAACTATTCCCTTATCACAAAAATACATAAAAATATTGTATAAAATCCTTTTAAAAATTTAACCTTATTCCAAACTTCATCTCTATGAACTTAGAATTTTTATTTCATATAACAAAAAACGAATAAATCTGAATTAATAAAGATTTTGCATAATTTTTTTAAAAAATAAATATTATTTTGCTATAATATAGTTTATGTTGCCAACATATAGACCAAATATAAGAAAAAGAAAAAAAACTATCGGTTTCAGAGCAAGAATGAAAACTAAAACTGGAAGAAGAATCCTTTCTAATAGAAGAAAAAAAGGAAGATGGAATCTTATACCTGAATGAAAGAGAAAAGGTATCTTCTTTCCAGAATACGTCTGAAAACCGAGAGGTGTTTTAAAGAGATTTATAGTAGAGGGAAAAAAGTACAATTTGGTTTTGGAATTATCTATTTTTTAGAGTTCTCTAATAAAGACGAATTTAAATTTGCTGTTTTAGTTTCAAAAAAATGCGGAAATGTTCCTGAGCGAAATAGAATAAAAAGATTAGTTAGAGAGTTTTTCAGATTAAATCAACACAATATAAAAAACTCTCATATTGTATTAAAATTATATAAAAATCCAGAATTTAAAGGATATAAAGATGCTCAAGAATTTCTTAAACAAATATTCCAAAAAAATAACTTCATTATTAATCATTGATATTTTGTTTATAATATGGAAAACCATAAGAATCATTTTAGGACCAGGATATTGTAAATTTATTCCAAGTTGTTCTTATTATTCAAGAGATGCTATTAAAAAATATGGAATATTTAAAGGAAGTTATTTTTCAATTAAGAGACTTTTAAAATGTAACCCTTTTACAAAAGGTGGATATGACCCAGTTCCGTAAGGAGGTTAAATGCAAAAAAATTTAGTTCTAGCACTTGTTTTAACATCTATTATTTGGATAGTATGGTATACATGGGTGGTGCCACCGCCACAAAATATAACTCAAAAAAAAATAGAAATAACTTCTGAAAATAAATCAAATAATATATCACAACAAAAAACGGAAATAAAAGAAATATCACAAAATAAATTGATAGAAGAAAACAATATTGCTTATGAACTGAAAAATCAAAAAGCAAGATTTTATTTAACTCAGTCACTTGCTTTAAAAGAAATTTACTATACAGGACCTGTACAGGAAATAAATTTAATTCCACAAAATTTTTCATTTTTAAAAATTTTTGATAATTTCAAATACACTAAATTACACCAAACTAACAACACCATAACAATAACAGCAAAAACATCTGATATAGAAATTACAAAAACTTTAAAAATATCTGAAAATAATGGAATTAATAACTTACAAATTAGAATTAAAAATCTATCAAAAAAAACTATTCAAATTAATCCAACTGAAATAAACATTGGACCTGGATTAAATACTGTAAAAAGTGAAGAAGGCGAAAATCATAAAATATGGCAAGCAATATATTCATATAAAAAAGAAAAAAGAAAAAATCCAGTTATAGAAAAAATAAAATCTGATCATAATAATTTAGATTTCTTGTGGGCTGCTATAGAAAATAGATATTTTATTTTTGCTATTCTAAATGATAATAAACAATTTTCTTCCATAAAATTCATACAAGAAAAAGTATCAGAACATAATGCTCCAAAAATTAATTTAGTTACTGATGAAATAATGATAAAACCAGGAGAATTGTATAATTTTGATGTGAAATTTTATGTAGGTCCAAAAGATTATGAATTCTTAAAAAAACTTGGTTGGGGATTACATCTAAGTATTGATTTTGGTTTTTTTGCACCTCTTGCAAAAATAGCAAATACTCTATTAAAGAAATTTTATAACTTAACTAATAATTATGGGATTGCAATAGTATTATTAAGTATTTTAGTTCAAATAGTAATGCTGCCTTTAACTTTCAAATCCTACAAAGCTATGGCAATTATGAAAAAAATGCAACCTGAAATGAAATCTATACAGGAGAGATATAAAAAGGATCCTCAAAGAATGAATCTTGAACTTATGAATTTATATAAAAGATATGGAGCAAATCCATTCTCAGGGTGCTGGCCAATGTTATTACAAATCCCCATATTTTTTGCCTTATTTACAACCTTAAGAAATTCATGGGATTTACATGGAGCTTCATTTATACTTTGGATAAAAGATCTTTCAGATAAAGATCCTTATTATATACTTCCAATACTTATGGGAGCATTGATGTTTGCTCAAAACTATATATCACCTCAATCTGTTCAAGATCCTACCCAAGCAACGGTAATGAAATGGATGCCAATAATATTTACATTTCTCTTTTTGACTTTCCCAAGCGGCCTTGTCATATATTGGATTATAAATAGCATATTTTCAATAATGCTAAGTTATTATATGAAACAAAGAGGACTTTATTCATAAAAGGAGGAAATAATGAAAGAATTAAAAATAGAAGCAAAAACAGTTAAAGAAGCAATTGAAAAAGGTTTGAAAGAACTTAACTTAACAAGAGAACAAGTTGAAGTGGAAATAGTTCAAGAAGAAAAAAAAGGCATATTGGGTATAAACCTTCAAAATGCTTGTGTTATAATACGGGAAAAAAATTTTAATAGAGCAGATGAACCTAAACAATATAAAACAAATGAAAAAGAATTGATTCTTTCTAATTATTCATCATTTATTAAAACCGAAAATGTAATAGAAGATGTAAAAAAATTAGTTAGTGAAATACTTTCGTTATCAAAAATAGACTTTAAAATAACAAAAGAATTATATGACGAAACGTCTAAATTAGTTTATCTTAGTTTACAAAGTAAAGATGCTGGACTTTTATTATATGATGGGGCAAAAGGTTTACTTTCACTACAACAAATTGTCTCTATAATTATAAATAAATATTATGATGAAAAAATAACTATAAAAATTGATTCAGAAGAATTTTGGCAAAAAACTGAATTAAAATTTAAAAAAGACATAGAACACGCAATAGAATTTATTAATCGTACTAATAAGCCTTACAGAATGAGACCTATGCCTTCACCTTTTAGAAAAATGATACATGATATTGTAAAAATAAATTATCCAGAATATACTACATATTCTATAGGAAAAGGAAAATTTAGGAGAGTAGTAATAAGACAAAACAAACAAAAAAAAGAAAATGATGATTTGAATAATTTATCACAAAATATTCAAAAAGAAACAAACAATCAATCTGAACAAAATGTATCAAACAACTGACACAATAGTCACAATAGCATCTGGGCCGGGTGGTGCTATAGGAATAATCAGAATAACAGGGAAAGATGCTTTACATATATCATCTAAATTTCTTTTACCAAACAATTTTTTTTATAATCCAAAAAACTCCTATTTCTTCTTAAAAATAATAGACCCTAAAACACAAAAAACAATAGATAGAGCAGTAGTGATAATTTATTTATCTCCGAAAAGTTATACTGGACAAGATACAGTAGAAATATTTTGTCATAATTCACCATATATAATTAAAAAAACACTTGATATAGCGATTGAAAATGGAGCACGACAAGCTCAACCAGGGGAATTTACTTTTAGAGCTTATATAAATGGAAAAATTGATCTTACGCAGGCAGAAGCAATAAATCAACTTATAAAATCGGAAACTGAAAAGCAACATGAAATTGCTATAAAACAAGCAGAAGGTAGTCTCTCTAAAAGGTTATTTGATATAAAAAATCAAATAATTTCTTTACTTTCAGAGACAGAAGTTAGGATAGATGACTCTTATGAAGAGATAGATGAAATAAATCAAAGTTGGTTTATAAATTCTTTAAATTTAATTATTGATTCAATCAAAAAACTTAAAGACACTTATCACTCATCATTATTTATACAAAATGGTCTTAAAATATGTATTTGTGGAGCACCAAATTCTGGAAAATCTACGCTTATAAATACCTTGACAGGATATGAAAGAGTAATAACCTCTCCAATTCCAGGGACCACAAGAGATGTAATAGAAGTAGTATTAGATATAAGAGGTTTTAAAACTATATTTTACGACACTGCAGGAATAAGAGAAACTGAAGACCCACTTGAAATTGAAGGAATTAAAAAAACTATCTCTACTATTGAAAACTCTGATATTATTTTACTTTTAAAAGACCCAAATCAAACAAAGAAAGAATATTTGAAAATTAAGCAAAAAATAACAGAAAAGATAAAAAATAGAACAAGAATAATAGAAGTAGTAACAAAATCCGATACACTAAAAGAAAGAAATGAAGATGGTTTTTTATACATATCATCACTTACTGGGGAAAATATAGATAAGTTAATATCTATGATCACAGATTTAAAAGAAAAAATAACAGATAGTATTTGTGATGAAATAGTAGTTTCAGAAAGGCATTATCAGTGTCTTTCAAAATCATATAACGAATTAAATAAAATAAAAAATATTCCAATTAATCACTATGAACTTATAGCTGAACACTTTAAAAACGCATTAAATGAACTTGAATCAATAACTGGTAAAACATTAACTGAAGATATTCTTGAAAATATATTTTCAAGATTTTGCATCGGAAAATAGGAGTTATTATGAAAAAAAACATATTTACCATATCAAAAGATTTCTTATCAAAACCGGAAGAATTTATAAAAGATTCTGATTTTAAAACAATATTATGTATTTTATTAATTAACTCTATCATAAAAGTAATTTATAATATAATCTCATCTCATCCTTTTCCACCAGAAATGAATTTCGAATTTTCTGGTATTGTAAATCCAACAATTACTGATTTTATTTTGTCATATATTATATCGGAATTTCTTTATCTTGGCATTTTTTTATCTGTAATGACAATATTAATATCGGAGAAATTCTTCATTAAAACATCTATTACTATATTTATTCTAGCTTTATCAATATATTCTATATTTAAAGGAACAAAATTAATCTTAATATTATATTTAACATTAGTTATATTTATTCTTTTTATTTTTACTAAAAAAAATATAAAAAACTATATAACATCATTTAAAATCTTAATTTCCATCCATATAATAGGGATAATTTCAACTATACTTATATATTTTGCTGAACTTCTATATTCGAATATACTTTTTATGACAATATTATTTATATATTCTATATTATCGTTTGGTTATTTTGTAAAACTTTTTGTTGCTAACTATGATATATCAGTAAAAAAACTCATTATGTATTCCATAATTGCTGCAATAATCACCATATCTTTTGGAATTAGTCTAACAAAAATAGATATTTTTTCATCAAATACAAAAAAACTCATACTTTACAATTAAAGTTTTATGTCATTACACTTTTATCCTGAAAAATACGATGTAATAGTAGTAGGAGCAGGACATGCAGGATGTGAAGCAGCACTAATTGCAGCAAAAATGGGTGTAAAGGTTCTTCTCATAACTCAAAATTTAGATACTATTGCTCAAATGAGTTGTAACCCTTCAATAGGGGGAGTCGGAAAAGGACAGTTAGTAAAAGAAATTGATGCTCTTGGCGGATATATGGCAATAAATACTGACCTATCCTCATTGAACTATCATATGCTAAACACATCTCGAGGTCCAGCTGTCAGATCTCCAAGGGCTCAATGTGACAAAAAATTATATCACATTAATATGAAAAAAAAGATTGAATCAACTAAAAATATACATCTTTTTCAAGATGAAGTTAAATCACTTTATTTTAAAGAATCAAAACTTAATGGTGTAATTACGTTAAGAAATACAGTATATCAAGCAGATATTGTTATAATTACAACAGGTACCTTTCTTAAAGGTATAATTCATATAGGCGAATTCACATCTAAAGGAGGAAGATATAACGATCCATCTTCTGAATTTTTATCTGATGAAATAGAAAAGCTTGGTATTAAAAAAATAAGAATGAAAACTGGCACTCCTATGAGATTAAACTCATCAGGAATAGATTTTAGTTTATGTGAGATTCAACTATCAGACAATCCTGCAACACCTTTTTCAATATTTACGGATGACAAATGGTTAAACTCAAAAAAATTCCTTCCTTGCTGGATTACCAGAACTACAGAGGAAACTTTTGATATAATAAATTCAAATCTACAAAAAAGTGCTCTATATAGTGGAAAAATAAAATCGATAGGGCCAAGATATTGTCCCTCTATAGAAGATAAAGTTTATAAATTTCCTCACCATAAAACTCATCATATATTTTTAGAACCTGAGGGATTTGAAACTTTCGAATATTACGTCAATGGACTTTCAACAAGTTTAAGTGAGGATATTCAACATAGTATAATAAAATCAATTCCATCTATTAGAAATGCTCATATTGTTAGACCAGGATATGCTATAGAATATGATTTGTTCGATCCACTAAATATAAAACAAACTTTGGAATCAAAAACAGTAGAAAACCTTTTTTTTGCAGGTCAAGTTAATGGAACAACAGGTTATGAGGAGGCAGCTGCTCAAGGTATTATAGCAGGAATAAATGCTGCCCTAAAAATAAAAAGTAAAGAACCATTTATACTAAAAAGAGAAGAATCTTATATTGGAGTTATGATTGACGATCTTACTGTAAAAGGAGTAGATGAGCCTTACAGAATATTCACATCTCGAGCAGAGTTTAGAATATTATTAAGACAAGATAATGCTGACATAAGACTTTGTGATTATGCTTTTCAACTTGGAACCTTAAATACACATATTTATGAAAAATTCAAAATATACAGAACAATATATGAAGAACTTTTACAAAATCCAGAAAAACAAATCAATTTAGATATAAACAATGAAATTTATCCTTGGAACATAGAAAATGCCAAAATGGCAGCTAAAAATCAGATATTTTATTCATCATATATAGAGAGATATAAAAAAGAATTAGAAAAAATTCACAAGTTAGAGGAAATTAAAATTCCAAATAATTTTGATTATTCATCCATAAATGAACTTTCCATAGAAACTCGACAAAAACTTTCTAAACTAAAACCACAAAATTTAGCTCAAGCATATAGAATACCTGGTATAACCTACACAGATGTACAACTTATCTGGATACTTGTAGAAAAAAAAAGATATGGAAGAAATAAAAAAAGAACTTAATAAATATCAAATAAATGTTGATTTAGAAAAAATTGAAAAGTTTACTATTTTTATAAAAGAAGTAATAGACAAAAATACATATATAAATCTTATCTCAAAATATGACATAAATAATATAATTGAAAGACATTTAATTGATTCAATAATAGCTATTAAAGACACTAGATTTTTAGAGGTTTTTAATAAAAAACAAATACTTGATATTGGAAGTGGAGGAGGTTTTCCTTCAATTCCACTTGCAATAATATTTACAAATTCTCACTTTACACTATCAGATTCTTCTTACAAAAAATATGAATTTTTACTTTGGATAAAAGAAAAACTAAAATTAAATAATATAGATATAATTAACCAAAGAATTAATCAAAAACATTTTAAAAAATATGATGTAATTACACAAAGAGCCGCTTCAAAATTTGAAGATCTATATAAAATTGCTCTAAAATTATTAGAAAAAAATGGATTTTTTGTTTCTTGGTTAAGTTATAAAGATGCTAAAAAATACGAAAAAAATTTTAATTTTATATATAATTATAATTTGAAAGGAAGAGAAATGTCTATATGTTTTCTAAAAAAAGGAGAACAAGATGCATTCATTTAATCTAATATTCACTCCTTTTGGTTTAATATTAGTCGGTTTTGCTATAATATTTTCAAATCCTGAAAAAAGAGATATAATTGCTAGTGCATCAACTTTAATATTTCAATTTATAATAAATTATTACATTCTAAAAAATTTATATCATTTTAAAAAACCTATGCTTATTAGAAAATTTATAATCCTTTTCAATATAATAACTACTTCTATTGTTTTCTACTATATTTCATCATATTGGGCACCTGCTTGGTTATTATATACAATGCCAGCTATTTTCGGTTCAACCTTTTTAGACAAAAAAAATACAATAATATTTTCAATTTTATCTTCAATATCCATGTTAAGTGTATATTTTATAAAAGCATATATTCTTGAAATAGAAATTTCATCTACAATTTTCACTATGGCATTGTCACATGTGTTTTTTATAATAACTGTATCCATATTTGTAAACAATTTATCAGAGACAATTGTCAAGATGAAAAGATATTGAAAATGGATATAATATATAGATTAAGAATAATTTTTTGGCTACTTATTTTAATAATATGGGGGATATATGTATACCAATATATCAGTCAAGATTTAGAAAAAGAAAAAAGTACCAAAATAATACTAAATAAATCAGAACGAGAACAAAAAATACAAAAAAAAAATATACCTTCCTATCAACCAATAACCCCGCAAATACATATATCTATTCAAACCCAGCAAAATATAGAAAAACAATATAATAATACTACATCCTCTAATCCAAGAATTATGATATCCAAATCAACAGATATCATAGACATATCATTACCACAAGACCATCTTCAAGATAATACTGATGATAAGAATAAATCAAACATAATTTCCATCCAAAAACAACAAATAAAAGAAAAAATAAAGGTTCCCGATGGATTTAATTTCAAAGAAACAAGACATTTTTACTTATATGTCGAAAATGGAATAAATATTGATGAAATAGAAAAAGAAGTTGGATATATGCATGGGGAGATGATGTTGGATTTAATAGCATTTTCTCCTTGGACGAGAGATGAAAAAGTTCATATTTACCTTGCTAAAAACTCTGCAAAATACCAAGAATTATCTGGAAGGCCTGCTTGGTCAGGTGGAGCTGCAAACTTAAAAGAAAAAAAGATATATCTATATATGTCATATGAATGGAAGGGAATATTAGCACATGAACTTACTCACATATATTTTGATAGCTTTTTTGGTGGATATGATAAAAGTCCACTTTGGTTAAGTGAGGGTATGGCAGTATATATACAAATACAACGCGGAGGAGCAAAGCCAATGTGGCTTAAAGAAAATATAGAAAAACTTGCTTCAGGAAATTTTTATCGTTTAAAAGATATTATTGAAACAAAAACATTAGATGATATTAATGAAAAAAATATAAAACTATGGTATGCACAATGCTATACTATTGTATATTTACTAATTAAAATACAACAAAAAGACGAATTTTATCAATTTTGTAAACTAATAAAAGAGGGAAACTCTATTTCAAAATCTCTTTTTATGGCTTATGGCAAGCCATACACCACCTTAGCTGCTTTGGAAAGCATATGGAAATTTGAAGTTAAAAAAATATCAGAAAATATATAATACTTTTTCAAATAAAACTAAAAAGGAAATCATATAAAAATCAAAAATGACTCTTGACAAACTCAAATATTTCATCTATACTATTTTTTTAAAGTGGTTAAAAGTGGTGAATAGTGTTTAAAAATGTGTTAAAGGAGTAAGATGATAACTAAATCATTCTACGGAGAATACCACTTTGTAATAGATTCTAAAAATAGAATTTTTATACCATCGAAGTTTAGAGATGAATTAAAAAAAGAAAAAGCAAAGAATTTTATGATAACAATAGGTCTTGATGGCTGCTTATACATTTTTCCTCCATCTACCTGGAATGAGCTTTTGAAAAATAATATGGAAGTATTTAAAGCGGAAAATAAAGAAGAAGAAAGAGCATTTAAAAGATTTTTTTTCTCAAATGCATCTGAAACGGAAATTGATGAACAAGGAAGGATTCTTATATCTAATTCACATAAAAATTTTGCTCACATTAAAAAAGAAGTAGTAATAATTGGAGCAGGAAATAAAATTGAATTATGGGCAAAAGAAAAATGGGAAGAATATAAAAACATAAAGATAAAAAAATCACTTGAAAAATTTTCAAAAATACTTGACATATGATAAAAACTATGGAAGAAAAATATAATCATATATCAGTAATGAAAAATGAAATCTGTGAACTATTAATTACTGATAAAGGTGGAATATATGTAGATGCAACAGTTGGTATGGGAGGACATGCAAAAGAAATTTTAAAAAACTTAGATAAAACTGGCAAACTTATCGGTATAGATTGGGATCCTGAAATGCTAAATATAGCTTATGAAAATCTTTCACAATATAAAAATCAAGTAAAACTTATTGGAGGGAATTTTGCAAACATAGATGATATCTTAAAAAAAGAAGGTATTTTTTGTATTTCAGGATTATTGTTAGATCTTGGAGTAAGTTCTCTACATTTTGATAAAGCATCAAGAGGATTTAGTTTTAGAAAAGAAGGTCCTCTTGATATGAGAATAAATCCAGCAAATCCTTTAACAGCTCATACAATAATTAATAGCTGGCCTTATCAACAAATAGAACATTTAATAAGAATTTGTGGTGAGAGATTTTCTTCAAAAATTGCAAAAGCTATAATAGAAGAAAGGGAAAAAAGAGAAATAAAAACAACTACAGAACTTGCAAACTTGATATCAAAAATAATACCCATAAAAGCTCAAACAAAAAGAGCATCTCATCCCGCTACAAAAACTTTTCTTGCTCTAAGAGTTGCTGTAAATTATGAATTTGAAAATTTAACAAAAGTTCTTCAAAAAGTTATACATATACTTGCTCCAGGTGGAAGAATA
>JANZZP010000069.1 GCA_026419335.1 Elusimicrobiales bacterium
CTAATACCAAAAAGCCCAAGATAGCTTGGTTGGTTTGGCGTTGTGTTCCTATCAATTTCCTCATAATAGTATGCGTTTAAGTTATAATCATTTATTTTTGTCTTTGCATCAATACCTTTAATATCGATATCATCATTACCAGAAGTCCCAAGTTTTTCCTTTCCAAGTATTGCTGTAAATTCATAATCATTATACTTATAGTTACCAACCCAAGCATCAATAGCATCTGCAGATAATAAGTTATCATATGGCCAATATTTAGGTCCAAAATATATCACAAGGTCTTCTGGTTTACCATAAAACTGCCTTCCAACTTTATGGTCCATACCAAGCACTCCTTTAAGGTTGAGATATGCTTGGTCAAAATTAAAACTATCAAGAGCTCCAGTTATTGCAGACTCACTTGTGTTGTTCCATACTCTATTGTTTTTAATTGCTGTTATTTCCGCTCTTACATCTTCATTAAGATCAAAACCCATGTTAAGGATAACCCTTGTTCTTGTTTCATTATCATTGTCATCAAGATCTTTATTGAAGTCAGCGTTGTTTACGCTATATGCATTTATCTCTACTGAACCATCATATTTGAAGTTTTTTAACACCTCAGCGGAAGCAACCGAACTTAACATTGCTGCCGCAGCAACTAAACTGAGTATCTTTTTCATTTAACCCTCCTTTTATATGCATAATTTAATATGCATAATGAGGTTTTTTTTGCCTCATTAGTTTTATTTTACAAAGTTTTTTTTATTCAAGTCAAGAAATATTTTAGCAAATGCTCTATATGATTGATAATTATGAGCTTATTTTTTTAATCATTCCCTTAAACACAAAATGATGAATGGGATATAAAATGTACCAATATAAATATCCAAAGATTCCATTGGGTTTAAAATATGCTGTTAGAAAGAGGTGATTTTCTTTAATTTCAAACATTAACCAGCCATAACCAGGTAATTTCATCTCTGCTCTAAGGAGAAGTAACTTTCCTTCTATTATTTTTTCTACTCTCCAAAAATCAATTGTCTCTCCTGGATGTGTATCCACTGGATGTCTTCTACCATTTCTCATGCCAATTCCACCGGTTAGTTTATCTATAAATGCTCTTGTTCTCCATAAGAAATTAGCATAATAATATCCATTATTACCACCAATAGATTTTATCTTTAGAAATGTATTTTTAACATCCTTTATTTTAATTGAATAACTTTGAATTATAACTCCTTGTGTTTCAGTGAGATTTTTGTATTTTTTTATGTGATGTGGAATGTATGATGTTGTCCAAATGCTTTCAACTTCATTCCCAACAATTCTTCTAAGTGCATAGCGAATTTGTGTTTTATAGTCAATAGGTTCTATTTCAGGGAAGAATATTTTAGATGTATTATTAGTTACTACTGATGAGTTTTTCAATGATTTTAATAGTGATACAGCAATATTATATGGTATTGGGGATAAATATGATAAAATCATAGCACAGTATTTTGGATTATTGAACGGGCATTTTATTGCTTTGCGATTCATCGAAGTAATATCGGAATATATTTTTAACATATCTATATATTTAAGTATGTTAGGTCCACCTATTTCTATAACCTTAGATTCTTTAAACTCTTTGGTTGAGGCAAGAATTAGATATGATAAAACATCTCTTATTCCTATAGGTTGGCATAATGAATCAAGATTCTCTATATAAGGTATAAATGGTAAACGTTCAATAGTATATCTGATCATTTCAAAAGAAGTGCTTCCTGAACCTATTATTATCCCTGCTCTAAATTCTAAAACACAAGGGTGATTCTCTCTAAGTATTTTCCCAACCATAATTCTTGATTCCATATGAGGAGATATATCTTTTTCATCTTCCTTTACAAGTGCTCCAAGATATATTATTTTTTTTACATGATGTTTTATGGCATATCTTGAAAAATTAAAAGCACATATTTTCTCAATTTCACTAAAACCTTCTGAATCATTCATAGAATGTATGAGATAATAAGCAACATCTACATCTTCAAAGAAATAATCAAGATTTTTATTTGATTTAATAAAATCAGTTTGAATTATATTTATTTTGTTAGCAAAATATCTGGTATTTAAATATGAAGGGTCTCTAACTCCAGCTTTTATCTCAAATCCTTTTTCAACTAGGCGTGGAATTAATCTTAGACCTACATATCCAGAACTTCCACTTACAGCTATTTTCATTTAAAAGTAGCAGTTTTTTGTTGATATTTTTTTAATGCTTCTTGTGCTATCCCATGCCAAGTTGTGTTTGGAAAAAGAACTGTTATTTTTTGAAATGTTTCTTTTGCTGCTTCTTTTTCTCCTTTATTTTCATAAGAAACTGCAAGAGAAACATATACATCTGGTGAAAGATAGTGATCTGGGTATGTAGTTATAAATTCATTAAATTTAGGTATAGCATTAACATAATCTCTAAGAGCTTGATAACTTTTAGCAAGGGAATATAGAGCAAAAGGGGTAAGGTCTTTGTTTTTAACCTTATTTAATGTTTCCTGATATACTTCTATTGCCTTTGCATAATTTCCCATAGTATAATAAATATCCCCTTTAAGAAAAAGCGCAAAATCATAAGTTACAAAATTTGAATAATTTTTTTCTATCATTTCAATATTTGCCAATGCTTGTTCAAAATTTTTTGAATAATAATATTGCTGTGCTAAAAAATAATATTTTTCAGCAGTTTCTCTGTTTTTATTTAAATTTATTATAATCATTATAACTATAACTATAGCAGCTGTTATTATTACCGCTGTCGCAATTAATGATTTTTTGTTTTGTTTGAGCCAATCTTGGAATGGATTAGTATTTTTAGAGCTTCCATCTGATACCCAAGTTGAATCTGGCATTTTTCCTCCTCTTTTTAGACTATTGTTAACTTCTACACATTTTCGCCCCCGGCCGGACTTGAACCAGCAACCTTCTCCTTAGGACGGAGCAGCTCTATCCAATTGAGCTACGGGGGCAAAAAATCAGTATTTTACTAAAGAATAGAGTTCATAATCTCTTAATTTTTCTCTACCTTTTAAAAATTCAAGTTCAATAAGCATAAATATTGAAATAATATTTCCTCCCAATTTTTCAACTAACTCACATACTGCTTTTGCTGTTCCACCTGTAGCAAGTACGTCATCTACTATAAGGACATTTTCTCCTTTTTTTATTGCATCTGAATGAATTTGTAGAGTATCAGTTCCATACTCAAGTTGATATGTTATAGATTCAGTTTTATATGGCAGTTTTCCTTTTTTTCTTACAGGTACAAATCCACAATTTAATTCAAGGGCAAGAGGGGCAGCTATGATGAATCCTCGTGCTTCTATACCAATAACCTTGGAGATTTTTTTGTCTGAATAATATTTTTTAAGATGTATAATAGTTTTTTTGAAGATTTCTGGGTTTTCAAGAAATGGTGTTATATCTCTAAATAATATTCCTTTTTTTGGAAAATCAGGGACATCTCTTATAAATTTTTTTATTTCATTTTGAAGTTCTTTTGTTTTTGTCATTTTTTCTCCTTTTTAGTTATTGGATTTCCAAGTATATCTGTTTGTATCTTCGGTAAGTTCCATCCTGGCTTTAAATTTGGAGTTATCTTGTTAGAGATATCTATTAAACCCATATTAGCAGCAATTCTTCTAAGTCTAAGAATTGCCCTTTCTTCAATTTGTCTTACTCTTTCCCTTGAAAGTTTTAGTTTGTTTCCAATCTCTTGGAGTGTCATAGGATTTGTCCCACTCAATCCGTATCTCATTTCAAGAATCATTCTTTCTCTATCACCAATTTGTGAGAGAGCATTTTTTAATTCATCATGAATTTTTAAAACAGATATAACATCTTCTGGTGAAGATTGTTTTTCATCTTCTATTACATGTGCTAATATATCTTCTTCTTGATCTTTATTATATATTGGATTTTCAAGCGATGTAGTTCCTTTTATAATTTCATAGGCATTTAAAACTGTTCTTATTTGATTTGCAGTCCAATGCATCTCTTTTGCCATTTCAGTAAGAGTTGGATCGCGTCCTAATTTACCATGGAGGGTATCCCATTGCCTTAGCCATTTTCTTAGAGCAGTCCAGGCATGTGGTGGTATTCTTATTGTCTTAGATTGTTCTTCTACAAATCTTCTTATATATTGTTCTATCCAATATGAAGCATATGTTGAAAATCTATATCCTTTTTTTGGATCAAATTTGTCTATTGCATGAAGAAGTCCTAAATTTCCTTCTTCTATTAAGTCCATTAGATCTGCTCCAGGATATAAATATCTCTTTGCAATTGGAATTACCAATTTTAAGTTCATTTTCATTATTTCTTCTTTTGCTCTTCTATCTCCTCGTTTAACTCGTTGCCAAAGTTGATGTAATTGTTCTCTTGTTATGTTTGTGTTTATTTGACTTATAGCTTTTATGTATTGTTTAGTTGAATCGGTTGAAAGTTCTGATATGTTTACGGTATCTTCCTGTTTGTTTTCTTTTGATTCATCAAATGGGATTTCTGTTGCTTTGGAAATATCTTCAATAATTTCTTTTTCAAATTCATCCTCTTTTTTTATTTTGAAAAGGGGATTTTTAACATTTTGTTTTTTTCTTTGTTTATTTTTATTTTTTGTGTTTTTCATTATTCCCCCTCATCTTATTATTTGAAAATTTTCTGGTAATTCTATATTTGAAGGGCAATCAGATATGTCTATTTTTTTTATCACAGCAGATGGGTGATCATTTTTAATTTCAACTATAAATTTTTCTATATCTTCCCATAATCCTTTAACTGCACATTCAACACTGCCATCTGGATTATTCTTAACCCATCCAGAAAGGTTGTATTTTGTTGCTTTTTCATATATAAACCATCTATATCCTATTCCTTGAACCTTTCCATAAATTTTCAATAGAATTTTATCCATAACTAAAATAATACTAAAGTAGATATTGACAAATCAAGGGTTTTTATAATTTTTAGTTTAAGTAAGTATGAAATTTGATTTTTTATATTTAATTTTGTTAAATATATTTATGAACTGCCGCGGTAGCTCAGTGGTAGAGCACTGGTCTGAAAAACCAGGTGTCGTTGGTTCGATCCCAACCCGCGGCAGTTTTGTTTTTAGCGGGGGTTATGAATAATAAAATTGCAGTTATTGATGATGATATAGGTATTCTTAATATAATTGAGTCTATACTTTCATCTAATGGTTATGATGTAAGAACTTATAGTGAAATTGTTGGAATTGTTGAAGAACTAAGACAATATCTCCCATCTCTTATTCTTCTTGATATTCATATGCCTTCTAAAAGTGGTATAGATGTGTTAAAAGAAATAAAAAAAGATCCTGTTTTAAAAAAAATACCAGTAGTTATGCTTACTGTAGATGGGAATCCTAGTGAAATACAAATGAGTATACTTTATGGAGCAAACACATATATATTAAAACCAGCAAAGGAAAAGGATATTCTTGAAATAGTAAGAAATTTGCTTGTTGTATAAGGGAAATGTGTTTGATTTAATTCTGAAAATTTTGTAAACTAATCTACATATGGCAGCTGTTAAATCAAAAAGACACAAGAGCGCTTTGAAAGCACACAGGAATTCATTAAAAAGAAGAAGTGTAAATAAAGGTATTAAGACAAGGATTCATGCCAAGATTAAAGAATTTAAAAAATTAATAGCGTCTAAAAAATATGACGCTGCGTCTAATATGCTTAGTGAGCTCTATTCTCTTATAGATAAAGCTGCGAAAAGGAATGTAATTCATTGGAAAAATGCGGCAAATAGAAAATCTGATTTAACCAAAATGCTTAAGAGCTCATTAACTGCTCAATAATAAAATAAGATACGTTCAAAACAATACCATAAAAGTCCTGATGTGCTGATGATTTAAGAATGCTTTCTGCTTCTACAGATAGGTCTATTGCTTTTATAAGTTTTTCCTCAGAAAAAGAATGTATGTTTGCTCGTTTGGCTTTTTCAATGTCAAATTTATATATTGCTAATAATTGAGTTAATTCATAAGGCGGATTTGTATATTTTTTGAGAATCAATTTAATCTTTAATATCTTTTCTAATGTATATTCAATTGCTTGGAGAATTTTAATAGGTTCTTCTTTTTGCGATATTAATATGTTTAAAGTATTTTTAAATTTATCTATATCCTTCATTATAATATTTTCTGATATTTCAGATATTTCTATTTCTTTAAAAGATGTTATAAGTTGTTGTGCTTCTTTTAACGTTAGTATATTTTTGTTATCAGTATAAAGCCATAGTTTTTCTATTTCATTTTTCATCTGGGAAAAATTTATAATTGAATTTGATATGTATTGCATTGTCTTATTATCAACTTTTATATTACTTTTATTAAAAAAATCTAAGAAAAATTCTTTTATTTCATCTGGAGTTATGTCTTGAAATACGATTATTGTAGCACTTATATTTTCATATTCTTTTTTTATTTGATAATCTTTAAGATTTTCGTTGTGAAGAAGGAAAAGTGAGGTTGAGTTGGATGGATTTTGTAAATATAAAAATATGTTTTTTTTATCATTAGCTTTAAGTTTTTCAAAATTGTCAACTACTACAATTCTTTTTGAAGCAAATAATGGAGGTGTTATTAAATCTGAAATAAGCAATTCAATAGATTGAGATTGTGAAAAAGTGGTATAATCAAATTCAGATGGAATTTTTGTTTTTAGTTGTTTAAGATGATTTTTTTTCCTTTCAGTATCATCTCCTATTAATATATAAGCATTATCTAATTTAAGATTAACTATATCCTTTAAAAACTCTTTTTCAGATTTAACTTTCATGTTAAAGTTTTTTTGTTGATACTCCTGTTACAGAGCCAAAACCTTCTGTGGTTCTTTTTACTGTATCTTTTGCTATTATTTCCCAAAGTCTTTCTCTTGCTTGTTCCTCAGTCATACCTCCTGGAAGAGAAGAATCTGAAAAAATATAATTTGCTGTTAAAGTGTTTTCCTCCCATAAAATTACGTTTTTTATCTTATCTATCATTTTTATTGAGTAATTTAATGTTATTTTGTATGCAGTAGGTATCATATTAGAGTTATATTGGATGGGGGTCATTATATAACTTTTAACTTCTCCAAGAATAATTCCATCTGCATCTGTCTCAGGTTTTATATTATACCTACCATCTTTTATAAATTCATCAATTATTTTTAAAGTTAATTTTTCTTCTATACCAAATATAGAACTTTTGTTTGAAAATGCTTTAATTGCTATTGATTTTATATGCTGAGGTAATATTTGTGGGGCTGGATTATATATAATCTTCGACTCGCAGCTTAATACTAATAGAAATAAAAAAATTCTTTTCATAATTTCCCCCTTTTACTTAATCACAAAATTTATCAATTTATTTTCTACATATATTATTTTTATTATTTCTTTTCCTTCAATATATTTTAAAATTTCTTGTTTTGCGATGTTTTCAATCTCTTGTCTTACTGTTGATGATGGTATAGTTATTTTTCCTCTAAGTTTTCCATTTATCTGTATTGGAATTTCAATTTTCTTTTCATTTATGATTTTTTCATCAAATTTAGGCCATTCTTCATTTAATAGAAAACCTTTTTTTCCATATCTTTCCCAAATTTCTTCTGTTATATGTGGAGCAAAGGGATGAAGTAATTTTAAAAAAGTTTCAAAATCTTCTTTCGAATTGGTTTTAGATATCTCATTAAAATATATCATAAGTTGTGATATAGCTGTGTTCATTCTGAGTTTTTCTATATCTTGAGTAACTTTTTTTATTGTTTCATTCCTTAAAATTAAGATTTCTTTTGATAGATTTTCCTCTAAAATAGACGGAATTATATCATTTGCCCATTTCCAAACTCTTTTTAAAAATCTATGAATTCCTTCTATAGCACGCATATCCCAAGGTTTTGAATCTTCAAGTGGACCCATAAACATTTCATACATTCTAAAAGTATCTGCCCCATATTTTTCAAGGATTTCATCTGGATTTATTACATTCTTTTTTGATTTTGACATTTTTTCTACTATAGGTTTGATTCTTTCCCCTTCTTTTGTTATTGCGGTACCGTCAGCTTCAAATTCTAATTCATTATAAGATCTGTAAACTCCTTTGGAATCTCTATAAGCGTAAGATAAAATCATGCCTTGATGAATAAGTTTTATAAATGGTTCTTTTGTAGATACTACTCCTATATCATATAAAAATTTATGCCAAAATCTTGCATAAAGAAGATGCAATACAGCATGTTCTGAACCACCTACATATAAATCAACTGGCATCCATAATTTTTCAAGTTCCGGATCTACAATTTTTGAGTTGTTTTTCGGATCAATATATCTAAGATAATACCAACATGAACCAGCCCATTGTGGCATAGTATTTGTTTCCCTTTTCGCTCTACCTCCACATTTATAGCAGGTAGTATTTATCCAATTTTCAACCAATGCCAAAGGTGATTCTCCAGTACCAGTTGGTTCATATTTTTCTAATGGTGGAAGAGTAAGAGGTAGTTCTTGCTCTTTTAATGGTACTATACCGCAATTTTCACAGTGAATTATAGGTATTGGTTCACCCCAATATCTTTGTCTTGAAAATATCCAATCTCTTAATTTATAGTTTATTTTCTTTTTGCCAAGATTTTTTTCTTCAAGGTATTCTATTATTCTCTTTTTTGCTTGTGGAGTTGGAAGCCCATTTAATATATCTGAATTATAATTTATTCCCTCTTCTACAAATGCTTTTGAAATATCTATTTCTCCATTTTTTGGCTTTATAACCCAAACTATATCAAGCCCAAATGTCTTAGCAAACTCAAAATCTCTTTCATCATGAGCTGGTACTGCCATTATAGCACCTGTTCCATAACTTCCCAAAACATAATCACTTATCCATATTGGAATTTCCTTTCCTGTCAAAGGATTTATAGCATAACTTCCAGTAAATACTCCAGTTTTATTTTTGTTTTCTATTCTTTCTCTCTCACTTTTGTTAATACTTTTTTCTACATATTTTAAAACTTCATTAATTTTTGTGTGGTGTGTAATTTTACTTATAAGTTCATTTTCAGGAGCAACTACAATATAAGTTGCTCCATAAATTGTATCTGGTCTTGTTGTAAAAACTGTTATTTTTATGTTTGTTCCTTTTACTGGAAAATATATTTCTGCTCCTTCACTTTTACCAATCCAGTTTTTTTGCATCTCTTTTGTTGACTGAGGCCAATCAAGCTCTTCTAAATCATTTAATAATCTTTCCGCGTATGCTGTTATTTTAAGAAGCCATTGTTTTAGCTTTTTCTTTACTACATCAGTTCCACATCTTTCGCATTTACCATTAAAAACCTCTTCATTAGCAAGTCCTGTTTTACAATTTGGGCACCAGTTTATAGGAATATCGTTAATATAAGCTAAACCATGTTCATACAATTTCAGAAATATCCATTGAGTCCATTTATAGTAAGAAGGATCTGTTGTGTTGATTTCTCTATCAAAATCATATGAAAATCCAAGAGATTTTATTTGTCTTCTAAAATTTAATATATTTTTTTCAGTTACTATTGCTGGGTGAATTTTCTTTGACATTGCGTAGTTTTCAGCAGGAAGTCCAAAAGCATCCCATCCTATTGGATGAAGGACATCCCAACCATTCATTCTTTTATATCTTGATATTATATCGGTTGCAGTATATCCTTCCGGATGTCCAACATGAAGTCCATCTCCACTTGGGTATGGAAACATATCAAGACAATAAAATTTTTTTGAAGAAGGTTTTATAGGAGTTTTAAAGAGATTAGATGAATACCATTTTTCCTGTTGTTTTTTATCTATATCTGTAAAATTAATTTCTTCTGTTTTCATAATGAACTCCTTAAGATTTATTTTATAAAAGTTTCTTTAAGTTTTTTAGGGTTAAAATATTAATCTCTTTAAAGTCTTTAATAGTTTTATCATCATATCCAACCAAATGAAGCAAACCATGTGTTACAAGTATAAGAATCTCAGTTTCTTGTGAAATAGTATATACTTTTGAATTTTTTACTGCTTGAGGAATTGAAATAAAAATTTCTCCTAATTTATATTTTGGAGTGATATTGTATGTAAGGGTTATAACATCAGTTAACTTATTTGATTTAAAAACTTTTGAATTAATTTTTTTAATTTCATTAGAGCCAATGAAATTTATATAAACTTCTTTAAATGATTTATCTAATATTTTTTTACAAAGTTTGTTGATTAAATCTTCTATATGTTGATACACATGTTTATTTCCTATTATATTTATATTAATTTTTTTCCCATTCTTCATATGCATCTATGATTTTTGAAACTAATGGATGTCTTACTATATCTGAGTTATCAAATCGTATTATTTTTATTTCTTCTATAGATTTGAGAATTTCTAAAGAAGTTAACAATCCTGAAGAGTGTTTTTCCTTGAGATCTATTTGAGTTATATCTCCAGTTATTACTATTTTAGAATTCATACCCATTCTAGTTAGAAACATTTTCATTTGTAGAGTAGTTGTGTTTTGTGCTTCATCAAGTATTATAAATGAATTTTCCAAAGTCCTTCCTCTCATATAGGCGAGTGGAAGTGTTTCTATTATATCTTCTTCTCTATAAATCTGAAATTTTTCAGGGCCAAGCAAATTATAGAAATTGTCATATACAGGTTTTAAGTATGGATTAACTTTTTCGTCTATGTCACCAGGTAAAAATCCTAACCTTTCTCCTGATTCAACTATAGGACGAGTTACTACTATTTTTTTTACAATTTTTTCTTTAAGAAGTTTCAAAGCGACTGCTGTAGCTAAAAAAGTTTTACCAGTACCTGCTGGACCAATTGCAATAATAATATCATTAGTATATATTGTCTTTATGTAATGTCTTTGGTTTTCAGTCTTTGGTTTTATTATTTCGCCAAAATCTGTTTTGTAAATGATATCATTTTCATTTTCCAAAGCCATGTCTATTGAATTTTCCTTGTCATATTCTTTGAAGAAAGAGATTTTTTTTATTTCAATATATTTTGATATTATTTGGTTTATTCTATTTATTGTTTTATCTACATTTCTTGTTTTTCCTTTGATGATTAATATTAATCCACTGTCAGCTTCATCATGAACTATGTTTATTGAAACTTTAAATTCTTTTTCCATTTCTCTTAAATAAACATCTTGAGGCCCAAGTACATATAATGCCTGTTCTGTATCTGAAAGTTTAATTTTTTTAGTTATCATAATTTTTCTCCATTATTAATTCGATTTTCCATAAAAGTGATGATAGAGGTGTTTGGGAAATTTCTTTTTTAAGTTCTTTAATTAGTGATAGTGATGTTGTAGATGCTATTGATATTATTGACAAAGCTATTTCATATGCAAATGGTAAAGTATGAGCTATATTGTTCTTTAATAATTCAATATATATTTTAACAATTTCGTAAGGTATTAGAGAATTTGATAGTTTATATAAGAATTGTTTTGCTAACATTTCTTTATGTGAGTTTGATTTTAAAATAAGTATTAGATTTTTAATATCTTTATTAAAGTCATCAAGTGTTAATATGTTTGTTTTTCCAGTTTCTATGTTAATAGTTTTAAAAATTATATTTGATTTTTCTTCTAATATTTTTACTTTAATAATTTTTTGTTTTAAAGTAGGTATATGTGTGGCTTGTATTTCAAATTCAATGTTATTGATTTGATTTATTTTAAATTTCCAGTCAGTGTTGTATAAACATTTATGAAAGTTTAAGTAATGGAGATATGAAAATTCAGATGCCATTTTTTCAAGATAATTTTGAGAATCATCTATTATTTTCTCTATTACTTCTTTTACATTTATATCAAGATTGGATTTTTCTTTCTTGATATTATCTATTATTTTTTCTATTTCTTGCGTATGATAAGAATATTCAATTAGTATTTGTGATACGAAGATTAAGTTTTTAATATTGTTTAATGCTTCAATATTTAATATATCATCAAAAAAATACCCACAACTACATCTAAAAAATGCCGATTTTAATTCCATATCAAACAACTTTATTATTTCATGATATTTGGAAGAGTATATATTATTTTTTCTCAAATTTTTTTGTATAAATGATAAAAAGTTGTGAGGTGAAAATTCCTCTTGTATTACTATATATTGTTCAAGCATTTTTTGTGGATTTGTTACATATTCTATTAATTTTGAATAAAAAAAATTATCTGAATTTTGTTTAATAATATCTGATGCAGTTTTTAATGTATTTTTCCACTTTTTGTATTTCTTATTAGGATCTACATAACACAAACATTCATTTTTCCATCTTTCGATTCCATGTGGACAAGACCATGATGTGTTTTCATTTATTTCCACTTCATACTCTGGTTTTAAATTATTACATATGTAAGATAAATTTGTTATTTTTATCTTTTTTTCTTTGATTATTTTTTTAATCAATTCTGAAAGGTAAATATCTCCGCTTTTTATATGATGTCCATAATTTTCCCCATCAGTTGCAATTATAGTGGGTGAGTTTTCATAAGTAATATTAGTGATACGCAAGACAGATTTTTCTGTATTTTGGATATCTTTGTGGAGTAGTTTAGATAAATTGTAATCATATACAAATATAATAATATTTTTTCCTGGATTAACCTTTGATTTCCATAAATACATCCCTGGTTTTATGTCCGATGTAACATTTTTTTCGTCTCCTATCCTTGTTATTTTTTTAATTTGGTGAGGTGCAAGAATTGTGAATTTTATTTCTTCATGTATCAAGACTTCAAGAGTTTCATTATCACAAGCACATTCACTTAACCACATTCCCAATGGTTTTCTTTTAAATGTCCTAAAAAAACTTTCAACTCCCCACTTTACATATAGCTTTTTTTCATGTAAAGGTAATAATGGCATTATAGCATGATTATATACTTGAGCAATAGCATTTCCATAACCATATAGTTTTGTAGAGATATGATCTGAGTTTTGTATTGTTATATATAGTTTCGGATATGTTTTTTCTATATAGTTTAATAAAGTTGGACCAAAATCAAAATTGATAATTGAGTATAGATTTATAAAATCATCGTTTAATTTTATTTTATGTATTGCTAAAGGTCCATAGCATTGGTCTGTTATCATTTGGTTGTATGAAGAGTGAATTTTTGTCGGAGTTTCTTCTATTATTATTCCTGTCCAAGGATCTTTTCTAGGTGGTTGATAGAAATGTGCATGAATTGAAAAATATTTTATTCCCATTTTGAAATGCCTCTTGGTATTACCACAATTCCCGAAGTGTCTATGAAATAATTTTGGGCATCTCTTGAAGGATTGTGTCCTATTATTGTTTTTGGTTCAAATACATTATATCTATCAACTATGACTCTCTTTAGTCGAGTTCCAGATTTAATTTCACAATTATCCATTATTATACATTCAGACAGTTCGCATTTGTCATGTATGATAACATTAGATGAAATAATACACTTTTTAATCGAGGATTTAATTACAACTGCGCCATCACATATTAAACTATCTTCTATGTTTGACTGAATTATTTTCGCTGGTCCAGATATAAATTTTTGAGATATTATCGGCCATTTTGGATTATTTAAGTCGAGTTTTGGTTCTATTCCTAGCAAATCCATATGTGCGTCGAAGTATGATTGAATTGTTCCGACATCTCTCCAATAATTTTCTTCTTCATGTATTTTAATCCCTGCAAGTTTATGTTTAGAATAATTATAAGCAAAAAGTCTGTAATGTTTGAATATTTGTGGAAGAATAGTTTTTCCAAAGTCTGCATTTTCATTATCACCATATTCATGCATTACTTTTCTTAAAATATCGAAGCTAAAAATATAATTTCCCATCGAAGCATAGACATAAGAAGGATTTGATGGAATGGGTTTTGGATTTTTAGGTTTTTCTTCAAAGCCAATTATTCTATCATCTTCATCAACTGTAATAACTCCAAATCTGGATGCTTCTGTTATTGGGACAGTTATTGCGCTTATTGTTACATCCGCTTTCTTTTCTATATGAAATGCAATCATTTGTCTTATGTCCATTCTGTATATATGATCTGCTCCGAATATGGCGACTAAATCTGGAGAATAATCACTTATAAGATTTAAATTTTGTTTTACGGCATCGGCTGTTCCCCTATACCACATTTCGCCTAATCTCATTTGGGGTGGTACAACTGTTATAAAATGATCTTTTGTTACGCTTGAAAATGCCCAATTTTGTCTTATATGTTCTATAAGAGATTGAGATAGATATTGAACAAGTACATAGTTTGCAAATATTTGTGAATTTATAAAATTTGATAAAACAAAATCTATTATTCGGTACTTTCCAGCAAAAGGCACAGCAGGTTTAGATCTTTCTTTTGTGAGAGGATATAATCTTTCCCCTTTTCCACCAGCCATTATTATTCCAATTGTTCTCATAATCCCCCCTATCCTAACATATCAAGAATATATCTTAAATCTTTTCCGATACATAAAAATACTGGTTTGTCGTTTAATGTATAACTTTTATTTTTTAATTTTTTTAGGTTACTTGTACAATCTATAAGATCTATTAATTTTTTTGCCTCACGAGTTACTATCATATCTTGGTCGTCAATTCCAAAAGATTCAAATATGGTTTCTAGAAGATTTGAGTAGTTTTGTATAACGGATTTCCTTTCTTCGATTAATTTTTCCCTTTCTTTATCGACTAATTCGTACCATGTTTGATGTTTTATTAAAGGATGAAGTAATAAATATGGATAAATTCCTATTTTTTGATTGATTTCATTTAATTGTTCATTGAAATTTTTAAAGCCGATATAAGTATATTTTATTTCCATATATTTACCTATACCTGCCGAAAGTATTTTTGTACATATTTCTTGAAGGAAGTCTAAGGAATGATGCATTCTCCACATTAATATATCACAATCCTCTTTTAAATTGCTTATAGCGTATGTTCTTAGAAATATTTTTTCTTGACAATTTGCTATAGCATCTTCAAACTCTTGTTTTAGTGCAATTCTTGAATTAAGTTCTAAGTGTTTGAATTCATTAGAAAGTTTTATAAATGTAAATATTGAAAAAACATTATTTGACATAATTTAAAATCTCCTTTGTTATTTTGAGATAATTATATTTAAAACTTATTATCTCTGTTTCATTTTCACTAATTATTCCTGGTTCAAATTCTATAAGAATGTATTTTTTCCCACCATATTCTAATACGTCTGAGTTAGGTATAACTCTTGTAGCAGTTTTGTTTGCAACGATTACTACCCCTGTAACTTTCTCTCCAACTTTAACATCAGTAATTTTTTCAAAATCAAGAAAAAATCTCCATTTTCCTTCTCCTTCCTGAATAAAGTTATTTAAGACTGCTCTATATTTTTTTTGAGTTTGAGTTTCAACGATAGCATCTAAACCATTTACAGGTGTCATATTAAGTGGTTTTGTATTTTTTGCTATGACTCTCATTTTTCTTGCTATAGTTATAAGTTTATCTCCTTTTTTTACAAAAGAATCCTTATCTACATGGATTTTTGTTATTATTCCATCAGTAGGTGTTTTAATATCAGAATATCTGAACATGTTTTTCCAACGCTTGAGTATATCTTTTTTTTCCTGAGGATCTTTTGCAGTCTTAAGTAATGCGGCTACTTCACCTGTTACAAGTCTAAGAAGAATATCAGATTTTTTTACTATATCAAAATTTGATGCATAAACAAACATAACGTTTCCATCAAATTCAGCTCTTATATCATACTCATCGTATGGATGTGTTATTCCGCTAAATTCTATATTTACTTTTATTTCTTTGTTTGTTATTTCTTTTTCTTCTAACGAACTTAAACGAATTATTTGTAATATAGATATAAAAAAAAGTGATAAAGTTTTAATTGCTTTTACCATAAATTTTATTAAATGATTCCCATGTCCAAGGCATTTTTTCTTCAAATATTTTAGCTATTATTTTTGCATATTCTCTTATTTCGTATTGAGCATGTTCATCAAGCCTTAGTTTAAGAAAATTTAAAAGGCTTCTCGCGTTGACTGTCCAATAGAATTGTGTGTAAGAAGATACTGGTAGTATCATCCTTGCCATTTCTCTTGCTATACCTTTTGACAATAGTTCTAAATATATTTTGTATGAAGTTTCAACTGCATTTTCATATATTTTAATTAGCTCTTTGTGTTCAAGCTGTTCAGAACTTAAAGATCCCTGTTTGTTTTTAGTATCTTGTATTCTAAATTTTTCTGGTATATAAAATTCATCTTTTACTTCTGTGTAACGGGCACTAACCTCATTATATGAACCCCATCTATGTCTCATCCATTGTCTTGCTACAAATATTGGACATTTTATATGAAATTGGAAAACACAATGTTCAAATGGAGTAAAATGTTCATGTTTAAGTAAATATTCTATAAGTTTCTTATCTCTTTCTTCTCCTTTAGGTTTCATATCAAAACTTACTCTTGCAGCAAGAACAGCTTTTTCATCACTTCCTATAAAATCTATAAGTTTTACAAATCCCTTATCAAGAACTTTAAATAAATACTCTTTTTCCATATTCTCCTTCTTTAGCTTTGAATATAAATAAAATTTATATATACTTTATTTTAGCAAATTTGGTATGAAAATAAGTTTTAAAAAATCTCAAAAATATTTTACTCAACTATTAAATATAATGCATAAGCTATGTTCTTCAAAAGGATGTCCTTGGGATAGAATACAAACTCATAATACTCTTTTAAAATATCTCGATGAAGAGGTTAAAGAATTTAAAATTGCGGTTAAGAAAAATGATTATAATAATATGAAAGAAGAAATTGGGGATATACTTCTTCAAGTTGTTTTTCATTGTGAAATAGCTGCAAGAAATGGTAGGTTTGATATAGCAGATGTTATTAAGAATCTTAATAATAAACTTATAAGAAGGCATCCTCATGTTTTTAAAGGTGATAAATGTTATACAGCAAAGGATGTAATAAAACTTTGGAAAAAAATTAAAAAGGAGGAGGTAAGATGATGGATATTTCACGTAAGGTAGCTAGATTAATATTTCCACATTTTAGGTTTGGAGAATCTAAAATAGATGATGCTATAAAACTTGTTAATCTTGGTGTTGGTGGTTTTTGTTTATATGGTGGAAGTGTAGATGAGGTTATAGAGGTTATAAGGATTTTAAGAAACGCTAGTGACCATCCTCTTATATTTGCCGCAGATTATGAAAATGGTGTGGGTCAATGGGTAAAAGGGGCAACTAGGCTTCCAACAAATATGGCAGTAGCTGCTACAGGTGACTTAATGTTTTCAAGGAGAAAAGCAGAAATAACAGCTATTGAAGCTGATGCATTAGGGGTCGATTGGATATTTGCCCCAGTTATAGATATAGCTACAAATCATGCGAATCCAATAGTAAATCTAAGAGCTTTTTCAGATGAACCTGAAATAGTTAGCAGCTTTGCACGAGAATTTATATCCGGACTTAATTCATTTAACATAATAAATTGTATCAAACATTTTCCAGGGCATGGAGATACTGATACTGATTCCCATATGTCTCTTCCAAAAATAAAAAAAGATATAGAAGGTTTGATGTCTCTGGAATTGATTCCTTTTAAAATATTATCTGAGATAAGTGATTCAGTTATGGTTGGACATCTTCTTATTGAAAATATTGACGACTCAAACCCAGCTTCTTTATCTGATAGTATAGTAGGAGGAATTCTTAGAAATAAGATGAATTATAACAAAATAGTTATAACTGATGCTCTTATGATGAAGGCAATAAAAAATGAAACAGAAGCTGGAGTATTGGCATTTATCGCTGGAGCAGATTTATTATTATACCCAGAAGACCCTATTAGACTTTATCATGCTATGATTGATGCTATTAATAGAGGTTTAATATCTTTAGAAAAAATTAATACCTCGTTAAGAAGACTTGACAATATGATTTCAAAAAGGCGAATATCAAATTATCGGGCTCGTGATATATCTACTATAGGTGCGATAGAGCATAAAAAGATTATACTTGATATGAGTCATATGTGTGGTTGTGTTGTTAAAGATGATAAAATAGTTTTTGGTAGGAAAATATATTGTTTTGAAACTTTATCTGATGGAAAAAATAAATCAGTATTTTTTATTGAGAGATTAAAAGAAATAGGTTTTCAAATCATAGATTCACCTTCACAAGCAGATTCAACCATAATAATATCATTTTCAAAACCTAAAGCTTTTAGTGGAAAGATAAATCTTGCAGATAAAGAAAAAGAAGAAATTAATAATATAATATCTAACTCAAACAAAGTTTCTTTTATATCTTTTGGAAGTCCTTTTGTTTTAGATGGGTATTTAAATAGAGTTAATTTAGCAATGTGTTTTTTTGATGATTTCGCTGAATTTCAGAGAGTTGCTGCTCAATATATTGGTGGTATAACATCTGTCAAAGGTAAAATGCCAGTCAAAATTTATGAATAATAGGTTTTCTATTTTAGATTTTATAGTTATAATTTTTGGTTTCTTACTTCTTTTTTTCATAGGATATATTAAAAAAAGCTTAAATAATAATGAAAATGATTTTTACCTTGCTTCAAAAAAGTCTGGGATACTTAAAGTTGTTCTTGCTTTTGTTTCAACTGAGATAAGTGCACTTACAATAATTGGTGTACCTTCGGCAAGTTTTAGTGGGAGTTGGAGTTATTTGCAGTTTTTCCTTGGTTCTGCTATTTCACGTATTCTTATAGCTTATTTATTCATACCAGTTTTTTATAATTATAACTGTATTACAATTTATGAATTTATAGGGAAGCGTTTCTCATCCCCTGTGAGAGTATCTTCAAGTATGTTCTTTTTTATAACTAGAGTTTTTGCTTCAGGCATAAGACTTTATGCTGCTGCAATGACGATATCTGTTATGTTTGAAGTTTCTTTATTTCTTACTATATTTATATTTGTATTAGTTTCATTACTTTTTATAAGTTGGGGTGGTATGAGGAGTGTTTTATCAAATGGTGCTTATCAAGCAGTTGTTTTTTATATTACTGGGGCTATGATTATTTTTTTTGCTTTAAAAATGAGTGGTTACAATTTTATTACTGCTGCTTATTTGTTAAATGACGCAGGTAAATTAAATATAATAAATATCTCCATTGATTTAAAAAAGTTTGATACTTTTATCCTTGCTTTTTTAAATGGGATTTTTGGCTCTTTTGCATCTTTCGGTACTGATTATGAGATGATGCAGAAGTTACTTACTCTTGAAACTAGAAAAAAAAGTCAGCAAACTATTCTACTTACAATTTTTGCGTCTTTTTTATTGGTGATAGTTTATCTTTTTGCTGGAAGCTTAATATATTTGTTTTTTCAAAGCGCTCATATTAACTATATAGGTAATCCAGATGAAATTGTTGCATACTTTACTATAAATTTCATAGACACAGGATTTAAAGGTTTAGTTTTTCTTACTGTATTTTTAGCAACAGTCGACCTTCCCTTACTTTCTCTGTCCACTTCATTTGTTAATGATGTGTATAGAGTATTTAAAAAAAATATTTCAGAAGCTAAATCTATTAAAATGACTCGTTTATCTATGTTAATATTTGCCGTTTTACTTTCTATAATTGCATATATGTGTAAAGATGTTAAAGGTATCTTATGGTTTGGATTTGAAGTTCACGGAATTACAGCTGGAAGTCTTCTTGGAATTTTTTTAATTGGTATATTAACAAAGAAACAGTTTTCTTCTAACTCTCTGATTTTGTCTATGATAATTTCTTCAGGACTTTGTTTATTATTTATGATATTTAACAGAAAAGGAATAACACATATTCCATGGAGTTCTTTTGTTATATTAGGTAGTTTAATTTCTTTTTTTCTTCCGTGGTTTTTAGAATATTTAAATAGAAAAATTATTTTGAAAGCTCTTCTTTCTTCTTTTTTATTTCTTCTTCTAACCTTTCAATAGCTTCTTTTGCTTCTTCTTTTTTTTCTTCTATCCAATCTCCGATTCTTTCCCTAGTAACTTTTCCTGCTGCTGGTGCAAATAAAATTCCAATTAAAGCACCTACAAGTCCACCAATTATAAATGCTGTTAAAATTTCACCTGTTCTGTTGTTATCTGACATAATAACCTCCTTGAATTTTTTAGATTTTATAATAAAATTATATCATTTATTTATGATATTTACAGCTGTTTGTAGTCTTATCATTTTTTTTAACCTTTGTTTTGGAAGTGATTTGAAACTTCAACTTTCTGAACTTTTACTTTCTGAATATTTAAAAAGAATATCTATAACCAATGAGGGTAAGAAAATTGCAGATAAAGTAAGAAAAGATGATATAAAAATTTATTTTGAATATGCTGATGATAAATGGCTTGCCTGGTATGAAAGTAAAGGTAGAATATTTTTTAATTTAAAATATTTAATGATATTTTTTTCAATAGAAGATTATAATAAGCAAAAGATTGAAATGGTAATGAGGTATTCGGATAAGGTAAGAAATGAATTTGTAAAATATACAGATTTCCTATTTGTACATGAAATTATTCATTATATTCAAGATAAGAAATATAAAGAGTTTAGAAGTTTGAAAAATGAGTTTGTAGAATTTGAATATGAAGCATATATTTTAACTGATATTTATTTTTATGAAAGAATGATTAAAGAAAGAAAGTTATTTTTAGATCTTCTTTCAGGAAAATATTATGATTTATATAGTGGTTATGCAATGGGTGGTTTTATCTCTTCAATTGATTTATTTGAAAATTATCTTAAAGCAATAAAAGAACGGTATTTAGATGAAGTTAAAGGTTATGTAACATTAACTGATGAAGATATGAAAAGAAAAGTAGCTCTTGAAGAAAAAAAAATAATATCTTATGCTAGTGGTAAAAAGGAGATTTATGAAAAAACTGAAAAAGAATATGAAAATTTTAGTAAAGCGGTAAAAGATTATTTAGTAAATATAAATAAATTTTTGAGAAAAAAATGGGAAAAATATATTATGGAAGCACTTCCTTTTATATCTAATTGTGCCATAGAAAGTGAAAATTACCACCTATTATGGAAATCATGTTATTTTTTAAAGAAACTATATGACAAAAATTGTCTTGATGGTATAGATAAAGAAAAAATTTTTAATAACTTTGCTGAAAGTATTAATAAAAGAGACAATCAAAATAACCACTATTCTATAATAATTGAAGAACTTTATTGGTATAAAAAGTTTATAATTGAATCTAAAACCAATCCAATTAAATTAATTAATTATGATTCATTAATGAAAAATGCAATTATTGAATGTGATAGAAGAAAAGATAAAAAATGTCTCAAGATGATAGATGAAATTTATGAATTTATAGATTTTGATTTGATAAAATAATATTTATAAGATAATTTAAATTTTAAGGAGGATTTAATGATAACTGCTTCGGATTTTAAAGAAGGAACAATTTTTGTAAATGAAAATAAACAAATAGTTCAAGTTTTAACATATCAGCATCATAGGAAATCCCAAGCAAAAGCCGTTGTAAGAGTTAAATTAAAAAATTTAGATACAGGTGCTATAATAGAGACAAGTTATAGACCTGAAGACAAATTCGATGAAGTAACGGTAGAGAAAAGACCAAAGATTTTTATGTATAAAGATTCTGATTATGCTTACTTTATGGATTCATCTACTTATGAACAAGTAAGTGTTGAGCTTAAAAAACTTGGGGAGCAAGCAAATTTGCTTATTGAGAATATGGAACTAGAAGGGCTTTATTTGAATGATAAATTTTATACTGTATTATTTCCCTCTTCCGTAGTTCTTGAAGTAGTAGAAACGGTCCCAGGTGTTAAAGGAGATTCTGTAAGTAATGTTATGAAACCAGCAAAACTTTCAAGTGGTATAGAAGTTAAAGTTCCTCTTTTTGTAGATATTGGTGATAAAGTTAAGATTGATACAAGAACTCTTGAATATGTGGAAAGGATATGATAGAGGCGGTTGTTTTTGATTTTGATAACACTTTAATGGATTTTATGAAAATGAAAAGGGCTGCTGTAGATACTGCAGTTGATTATATGATTGATGCTGGATTGAAGATAAAAAAACAAGAAATGATAGAAAAAATATTTAAAGTTTACTGGGAAGAAGGAATAGAGGATCAGAATATATTTGATAAAGTGCTTTTTAGAGAATTTGGTGAGATTGATTATAAAATACTTGCTGCTGGGATTATTGGATATAGGAAAGCAAAAGAGGCATATATGATGTTATATCCTCATGTAAGATTAACTCTTTCAGAATTGTTGAAGATGGGAATAAAATTAGGTGTTGTTTCTGATGCTCCAAGATTGCCTGTATGGTTGAGGATTGTATCTTTAGGGCTTCATCATTATTTTGAAAAAGTTATTACATTTGATGATACAAATGAAAGAAAACCAAGTCCTAAACCATTCTTAAAAATTCTTGAAGAACTGAAAGTTAAGCCACAGAATTCGATTATGGTTGGTGATTGGGCTGAAAGAGATATAGTTGGAGCAAAAAATATTGGTATGATTACAGCATGGGCAAAATATGGCAATCAGTTTGATACAAAAAATTCAGGAGCTGATTGGGAATTAGATGATATATATGATTTGGTAGATATAATAAGAAAAATAAATTTTGGGGGTTGATTATTATAAAGTTTTTAGTTATTTTTCTTACATTTAATATCTATTCAAAAGATATCTCACATTGCTTAAAAAAGGAAGGAACTATAACCATTTGTTTTTGTGATAAGTTTTGTATAGATTCTATTGAAGCTAATAAGGATACTTTTAATTTACCATATAGCGTGTATAAGCTAAAAAAGTACAAAAATGTCTTTATAAATGATAAAGAGTTATATAATAAAATAATGAATTGTGTTTATAAAAATTTCAGTAGCTATTTAGATAAGTGTAATATTGGATATAAATTAATTGAATTTATACCGCTTAAATCTGAAAAAAGGATTGCAAATGCCATAGTTAATTTTGATGGTATCAATGTAGTTTTTGGAATTATTAAGAAAAATGATTATTTTCTTATACTTCCCCCTAAAGAATTTTTTTTTATTGATGAAGAATATAAAAAATCTGTTTTTAAATATATAATAGATTTATGGAAAGTAAAAAAATAAACCTTATAATTATATTACTTTTAGTATTAAACTCTATGATTTTCTCTGAAATTGAAAAAATTCAAATTAAGACTTCAGAAGGAAAAGAGATTTATGTTGAAGCAGTAAAGGGTGAATTAATTGTTCAGATAGATGAGAGAGAACAAGATAAAATAATTGAAATATTAAAATCTTATGGTTACGAAAAAATTCAAAGAATTTATAAAAATTTTTATTCTGTTTATCACAAAAATAGAGTTTCTTATAACTCAATAAAAGCTTTCTCACTTTTAAATAGCATTAAAGTTTATCCAAATAGGATAATTAAGCCTTTTTATATTCCATCAGATCAGTATTTTGGAGTTCAGTATTATTTAAATAAAATTAACGCTCTACAAGCTTGGGATTTTGAAGTGTATAATACTACTATATCTCTTGCTCTTATTGATAGTGGTATTGATCCGACAAATCCTGATTTTAGTGGAATTTTATACTCTACACAGGTTGTTATAAAAGAAGATTGTAATATTATAAACAGTTGGGAGGAATATTTGAATTCTCTTCCTTATTTTCAACAATCAAATCCAGATGGGTTTCCTCATGGAACAGCTGTTGCTGGAGTTGCTGCTGCTTTAAGGAATAATATAGGACAGGGGATTGCTGGAATATCTAAAATGAAAATATATTCTTTTGATGTTTTTAGAGGTTTATGTGGGGGTGGTGCTTTCCTAACAGAAAAGGGGTTTGTAAAAGCACTTGAGTTTGTCAGGGATAAATTTTCTTCTATTCCAGGTAAAGTTATAATAAATATGAGTCTTGGAGCTATGGGTGAATGTAGTCCATTAGTTTCTTCTATTATTAATGAATTATATAATTATGATAGTGGAAAAAAATTTATTTTAGTTGCTGCAACTGGAAAGCATGGTATTGAATATGTAGCTATGCCTGCAAATTGTAGTGGAGTTGTTG
>JANZZP010000079.1 GCA_026419335.1 Elusimicrobiales bacterium
ATATTATATATTCTTAGGTATGGGGCAGTAACAGTTGAAAAATTAAAAAAAATCTGGAAGGGAAAAATAAAAAAATACAACAATAAAAACAAAAAATTATCACCAGGAATGTTAAAAAAACATTATTCACCAATAAAAAAATTATTCATAGTAAATTCTCAAAAAGAAATACAAAAGCCAGATAAATCTGCTTTTATTTCATTTGGGGAAAAAGCAATAAATAAATATGCTTTTTTCATAGACCTATCTCCTAATAAAAACTTAGATGAAGCATCAAGGAATTTATTTGATTATCTACACAAAGCAGACGAAAATAAAAATGTAGAAGTAATATATATCAAAAAAATTCCACTTAGAGAAAAAGGCATAGCAATAATGGAAAGATTAAAAAAAGCATCATTTATATGAAAATACTTCATATAACAGAATCAAATGGCTTTTCTGGAGGAGTAAATCAAGCAATTTTAATTGCAAATGAATTTAATAAAAAAGATATACAATCATTTTTTGCTTCACCATCAAACTCTATTCTTAGAGAAAGGATATCTAATTTATACACAACATTTGATTTTAATCCAAGAGGAGATTTTGATTTCAAAACAATATTAAATTTAAAAAAAATCTTTGAAACATATAAATTTGATGTAGTAATTGCTCATCACCCAAAAGCACATAATTACTCATTTTGGGCTAAAAAAATATCAAAACATAAACCAATTTTAATTGCTTTTAGAAGAGTATCCCATCCAATACCTAAAAATTTATTTGTAAAAATACGTTATTTATCAAAAGATACAAATGTAATTATTGCAGTTAGCAAAAGTATAGAAAAAATCTTAATCGATTATGGAATAAACCCACAAAAAATTAAGGTGATATATAGTGGTGTAAACACCTCCATATTTTATAAAAAGGAAAAAGATATAAAATTCAAAAAATCTTTAGGACTGCATGAAAATGATTTGGTAATATCTCATATCGGAAATTTCAGTAAAGAAAAAGGCCAAGATATAACACTTAAAGCTGCAAAGATTTTATATGAAAAAGGATATGATTTCAAATTAATTTTTGCAGGTATAAATACAAATAGTTTAGAAATGATAAAACTTATTGAAGATATAGGTGTACCGAAACATAAAACGATATTACTTGGGTTAAGAAAAGATGTTGAAAAAATTTTAAATATAACAGATATAAGTGTAAACTCATCTATAAAGGGAGAAGCACTAAGTGGAGCAATAAGAGAATCCCTTGCATGTGGAGTATGTGTCGTAGCAAACAATATATCTGGAAATAATGAGATAGTTGTTAATGGAATAAACGGATTTTTATTTGAAAAGGGAAACTATGCTGAAATGGCAGAAAAAATTGAAAACTTAATAAAAAATTATGATTTAAGAAAAAAATTATCACAAAATTCAACAAAAACAATATCTGAAAAGTTTTCTATTGAAAAAACAGCAAATGAACTTCTATCAATAATTGATGAATTTAAAGTCAAATAATTATTTTGAAAACTCAAGTACCTCAAATACATCTTTTTCTTTATAACTCCATCCCCATAAATTTCCAAGCTCACAAGCATTTTTCACTATTTTATCAAAATCTCTGGAATAAATTGAATTTTCACTAAGTCGAGTTTTTAAATTAAGTTCAATACGGAAAAATTCTTCTATCTTCTCTATTGTTTTATTGGAAACAATCTCCTCTCTCTCTCCTTGCAAACTAAATATTTTTCTTCCAAATAACGCTATACGATTAAATTTTTTCTCAAAATGAAGTTTTTTTAAAAAACCACAAAAAATTATAGAAAGTCCAAGTCCATGTGGTATATCGTATATAGCACTTAACGAATGTTCTATTACATGATTTACAAATTCAGTATTACTATATCCTAAATCCTCCATTCCATTTAAAGCTAAACTACATGCCCACATCATAGAAGAACGAGCATTTAAATCATTGGGGTTTTTTAGTATTCTCCTTGTTGATTCAATCAAAGAATTAGTTATTGCATACACATAATTATCTGTAATTATTGAATCAGTATCTTTAGTTGTAAAATAACCTTCAAGAACATGTAACATAGCATCAACACAACCATAAGCAGTCTGTTCAATAGGAAGAGATAAAGTCGTTGTTGGATCAAGAATCGAAACTTTAGGAAAAAGGTGTTTTGAATGAGCAGAATATTTTTGTTGAGTTTTTTCATTTGTAATTACACAACC
>JANZZP010000051.1 GCA_026419335.1 Elusimicrobiales bacterium
GATAAACCAGATTTAAGATATGATTTAAAGTTTATTGATATAACTGATATTTTTAAAAATTCAGAAGTTAAGATTTTTAATGAAATAACAAAAAATAATGGAATAATTAAAGCTATTAAATCATCATATAATTGGTCAAGATCTGAAATCGACAAACTAACAGAATTAATTAAAGAAAATGGGGCAAAAGGTTTAGTATGGTTTAAAATAAAGGATTCAAAAGTGGAATCTCCTTTATCCAAATTTTTATCAGATTCGCAAAGTATAAATCTTATAAGTTTAACATCTTTAAAAGAAGGAGAAACTTTATTTGCAATAAGTGATTATAAAAAAAACATATTAAAATATCTTCCTATACTTCGCTATGAAATAATAAAAAAAGAAAAACCAACTAGAAAATGGGCTTTTTTATGGATAAGACATTTTCCTCTACTTGAATGGAAAGAAGAAGAAAAGAGATATGATGCCACACACAACCCTTTCACCGCACCTTTACCTAATGAGATTTATAAACTTGATATAAAACAAGAACTTGAAAATATAAAATCATGTCAATATGATTTAGTTTTAAATGGAGTAGAACTTGGCTCTGGGTCCATCAGAAATCATAATCCACAAATACAAAAGAAAATATTCAATTTAATGGGATATTCAGATGAAGAAATAAATGAGAAATTTGGAATGTTAATGGATGCTCTTTCTTATGGTGCACCACCACATGGAGGAATTGGGATAGGATTTGATAGACTTGTTGCATTGATATTAGGATATGATTCAATAAGAGAAGTCATAGCATTTCCAAAAACTACAAGCGGAATATGTCCTTTAACACAAGCTCCATCTTATGTATCTAAAAAACAGCTTGATGAACTTAAAATAAAAATGGATATTTAAACTATAAATTATGAATTATCCAAAATGGATAATTGAAGAAATAAAAGAAAAAAAGAATTCAATAAGAAAATTAATAGCTCAAGACATAACAAAAGATCTTTATCTATATCAACAATACACTATATGTTATGAAGCAAAATGTCCAAATAAGGGAGAATGCTTTAATAAAAAACATGCAACTTTTCTTATTCTCGGCAAATACTGTAGTAGACAATGTAAATTTTGTAGTGTAGAGAAAGGTATCCCAACACCACCAGATCCTACTGAACCTATAAAGATTGCTGAATTAGTTAAAAAATGGGATCTTAGGTATGTAGTTTTCACATCGCCAACACGAGATGATCTTAAAGATGGAGGAGCATCACAATTTGCATTAGTAGTAAATGAAATTAAAAAACATTCTCCTTTAACTTTAACTGAACCATTAATACCGGATCTATCTTTCAATGAAGAAAATCTAAAAATAGTACTAGAATCAAATCCTTCCGTTTTAGCTCATAATATAGAAACAGTTGAAAGGTTATATGATTATATAAGACCAAATTCATCTTATAAAAAATCACTTAAATTACTTGAAAAATCTAAAAAAATAAATCCTAAAATCCCTACAAAATCATCAATAATAATAGGAATGGGGGAAAAAGGAAATGAAATAAAAAAAACCATCAAAGATTTAAAAGAGCATGGTTGTGATATAGTTGTTATAGGACAATATTTGAAACCTTCTTTAGAAAATATTCCAGTAGAAAAATATTATACTCCAAAAGAATTTGAAGATTTAAAGAATTTTGCTTTATCTTTAGGTTTTAAAGCAGTTGTCTCTAGACCTCTTGCCAGAAGCTCATACAATGCGTTTGAAACATATTTAAAAATAAAAAATAATAAAAATTAAAAATATGGCTGAAGATATTGTTATAGAAGGAAAAAATAAAGAAGAAAAATATAAAAATTTACTAAACTATACAAAAACTATAATTAATAAAAATGATTATATAATATCAGTTTTAGCAAACTTATCATCATTAATACATTACACTTTTAAATTTTGGTGGACAGGTTTTTATATAGTTAGAGAAAATAAACTTGTACTTGGGCCATTCCAAGGACCTGTAGCATGTAGTTTTATAGAATATGGAAAAGGTGTGTGTGGAACATCCTGGAAAGAAAAAAGAACAATCATAGTAGAAGACGTAAATAAATTCCCAGGACATATAGCATGCTCATCAGTATCTAAATCAGAAATAGTTGTTCCTATATTTAGAAAAAATAGAGAAGTTTTTGGAGTTTTAGACATAGATTCAGAAAAATATTCAAACTTCGATATAACAGATAAAATATATCTTGAAAAAATTACTTCTTATATATCAGAAATTGTTGATTAGATGAGAATAATTTTCAAAACCACTTCATCAAACAAATATTCAATAAATACCCTTACAAAAGCAATCGAAGAATTTGATTTAGATATATATTTTGAAAATGAATTAAATAAAATAATATCTCTATGTGATAGAAGTAGTGTAGTTGTCTTTTCATTTATGGATATGAATTCTAAAAAAGAAATAGAAGATGCTATAAAAATTAAGAAATTAAAACCTCAAACAAAAATTATAGGAGGAGGAGCTTTTTTTTCAAATAAGACAAATATCTTTCCTTTCGATCACATATTTATAAGTGAGGGGGAACTATCAATAAGGGAATTTCTTAAAGGAAATATATATGAATATAAATACATACCAAAGAATTTTATATCACTTGATGAGTTTGGTTCGATATCACAAAAATATAAAAGATTTGGTTCAATTGAAATAACAAGAGGTTGTTCATATGGATGTAAATACTGTCAAACACCTATTATATTTGGTAGAAAAATGAGACACAAAAGTATTGATAAGATAATAGAAGAAGTAGAAATACTATTAAAAAATAATTTTACAGATATAAGATTTATTACCCCTGATTTAGCATCATATGGAACAAATCAAAAACATGA
>JANZZP010000087.1 GCA_026419335.1 Elusimicrobiales bacterium
ATCTTTTTTGATAAAACTAACTGAATATGTAAAAAATAAAAATTTAAAAATTAATATAAATAAAATATTTTATGGTGGGGAGTATGTAACTGACGAGATGATAAAATTTTGGAAGGATGTTTTTGGAAAAAATGTTTTAATTAAATCTGGAGGATATGCGAGTGCTGATGCTGGTGTTATTGGCTTTCAGTGTAGTTATCTTGAAAAAGGGTTTCATCATTTATTTAATAATTCACAGTATTTGGAAATTGTTGATTCAGAGACTTTAAAGCCAACTAAAATAGGAGAAGTTGGTGAGGTTTTAATAACACCACTTGGTAAGAGAAAAATGCCACTTATAAGATATAGAATCGGGGATCTTGCTCGATGGTTAGATTTTAAGTGTAAGTGTGGTAGGAACGAACCAATTTTTGAGATTGTTGGAAGGTGTGATGATAGAATTCATGCTGGTGGAGCACATATATTTGTATGGGATATACAAAAAGCAATATCTTCTATTGAAGGACTTAGTTTTAATTTTCAGGTTATTATTGATAAAAAAGGTGCAAAAGATATATTAGAAATAATTATTGAATCTGAGAACTGGAAAGAAAGTAAAAATATAATACCTAAACTTGAACAAAAAATTTTTGAAAATTGCCAAGATTTGTTTGAAAGTATTAGAATGGGTTGGATTGATAAACCTAAAATAAGTATAGTGCCACCTGATACAATTGAAAGAATTAAAAGAACAGGCAAGATAAAAAGAGTTGTTGATAAAAGATTAAAAATTTAATTTTGTCTTGTGTCTTTTTCAGAAAGTATTGATTCTAAAAAATGTCTTGCTATATCTTTTGCTCCAAGTCCAAAAGAAATTCCTACCGCAAGGGCAAAGCCAAGTCCAAGTGATGCAAAAAGTATATTTATGCTTGATCTTAAAAGTTTAATATCCAGACCAAGTTGCTCTATAACTATTATACTTGTAAATACTAAAACTACTGCTGCAATTATTTTTGAAAACATCTTTCCGGCTTTAAGATTATTTGCTATTGCTGCGTTATATACTACGTCTTCTATCACTTTTGATATGATTATACCTACAAAACCTATAATTATAGCTGCTATAACCCTTGGTGTAAATTTTATTATAAATGTTTCCAAAATGCTAGATATAAAACTTAATTTTAAAGATGCTGTTGCTGATGCAATAAATATTAGCATAACTATCCAATAAACAACAATCCTAAGTATTTTTGTAGGAGATTTACCAAGACCTATTCTAAAAAGTATTTCATTAATACCAACTTTAGCAGTAAATGTGTCTAATTTGACTCTTTTCATTAGGTATTCAAATATTGAACTTGTAACCCTAGATAAGAAAAAACCAATTACTATAAATATAAAAGCAGATATTATATTTGGCAAATAATTTATGGTAACACTCCACATTTTATGAGTAGCTTCTGCAAGCAAATACCCTATTTCATTTACCATAATTCCTCCTCATAAGTTATCTTTTTAATAACTCTTTTATAAAATTATATAATTTCTGTATGGATAAAAAAAGAAATTTTACTAATGTTGGTTTTATATATGGCTATGAACCAAGTGGTCATTTTGTAGTGGCGAAGGCTGTTTCGGATTTTATTCCAAAGGATATAATGAAATATAAATTTTTTAATCTTTCAGATATTTTTTCTAATGCTGCTAAAATTATAGTTAAAGGGTATCTTGAAGTAATACAAAAAACTCCAGCTCTTTGGAGTTATCTTTATGATAATCCTTTAATTAGCTTTCTTCATAAAAAATTAGGATTAACTGCGCCCACTATATATACAAGAAAATTGGAAAAACATATTATTAAAAATTCAATTGATTTTATAGTTTCCACTCATGCTTTTTCATCTATAATTGCTGATAGAAAAATAATGAAGTTTCGTATTAAAAAGCATATAGGTATAATAACTGATATATATGCACATTCTTTCTGGCCAGATGACCTTGATAAATATTTCGTTCCACATTATGAAACATATAAATCTTTGGTTATAAGGGGAATTCATCATTCTAAAATAGAGATTATTGGGATGCCTCTTAGAAAAGAGTTTTATCTTTATTATAATCAAAAACATATACGCCTTAAATTAAATATTCAAGATAGATTCAGTTTTTTAATAAGTGGTGGTAGTAAGGGACTTGGTGATATAATTTCAATAATAGATGTAATAAAATCTATTAATAAAAAGGTTAATGTGTTTGTTATCTGTGGCTCTAATAAACATTTGTTTATTCAACTTAAAAATTATAAATATTTAGGTAATGTTAAAGTTATTCCTTTAGGTTATCATTCAAATATCGCTAAATATTATGCAGCTTGTGATTGTATTATTGGTAAGCCAGGAGGAGTAACTATCTTTGAAATTGCCGCTTTTTCAAAACCTTTTATTGTATGGAATGCTTTACCTGGACAAGAAGAGCGAAATAGGGAGTTTTTAAAAAAACATTTTTACGCTATATGTCCAAAAAATGAAAGAGAATTAAGAATTTCAATTGAGTCTATAATAAATAATAGTGATTTTTATAATAAGTATTCTAAAAATATTTCCATGCTTCATAAAAAAGATGCTCCTTTTAGGATAATAAGTTATTTAATAGAGTAGTTTAGAAAGAAGTTCAAAATAAAATAATGTAAAATATATAGATAAGATCTTTATTTATCGGGGAGTGGCTCAGTGGTAGAGCGCTCGCTTGGGGTGCGAGAGGCCCAGGGTTCGATTCCCTGCTCCCCGAGGTTCTTTTATTTTATTAGAAGTTGAAAATATATAAATATAAAGTTTGATTTTTTATATTTTAAAAAATTATTATTGCGGGGCGTAGCTCAGATGGCTTGAGAGCGCTTGGTTCGGGACCAAGAGGCCGCCGGTTCAAATCCGGCCGCCCCGAAGTTGAAATATTTATGACTATAAAAATCAGAGGACATCACTTTTTATGTATAGAAGGCTTTGAAGGTAAAGGATATTCACAAGCATTTATAGAAAATATGAAAAATATTATAGAGATGCTTAGAAAAAATCCATTGGTTATACCAGTGTTATGTATAGATGATATATGTAAATGTTGTCCTAAACTTGGAAATAATAAATGTATTAATGAAAAAGGAGGAGATGAGTATGTAATAGAGATGGATAGAAATTTTTATCAGAAGACAAAACTAGATGTTAATTCAGTTTATAGTTATAAAGATATTAAAAGAATTATTTATGATGTTTTTAAAACTAAAAGTGATTTAGAAGGTATATGTGATAAATGTTCTTGGAATAATATATGTAGGTGGTATAGATTAAGAGATGATTAGTTTTTAATCCAGTATATTAATCTTGAAATGTAATTAATACCATCATTTGGCTCATTAAAAATCTCTACTCCATGCCCTTTTTCTGCTGTTATAATATCAAATGTTGTTTTTCTTTTTAATATTATATCTATAAATATTTTTGTGCTTTCGAATGAATATGTATCTTGTTTAGATACTATAAAGAAAATCTTAGATTTTGTTTTCTCAAATATATTTTTTATTTCATATATTGTGTATTTCAACCCTGCAGATAATAATATAATTTTTTCTGATTTGTTAAAAAAATAAGTCATAGCAAGATTTGCTCCAATGCTTGCTCCTATTGGTATAATTTTTAGGTTTGGGTAATTTTGTTTTATATGTTTATATACACTATCTAAATCATTTGTGAAGCTTTTTAAGTCATATAATGATAAGTTAGGATACTTAACTTTACCATAACTACATTTTATTGAATTTCCATGCCCTCTTAAATCTAAGGATATATAGGATAGTTTTTCTTTTTCTAAATAGGTATTTAATAAATTCCATTCTTTTTTATCAGATCCAAGTCCATGTATTTCAAAAACTATTATTTTACTTGTAGTAGATATATTTATTATTGTTGAAATAGAACAACCATCTTTTGTTAAAATGAATTTTTCAGTTTCTAATGATGATAAATAAATATTTATTAAAAATATTACAAATATCATAAATAAATTATAACATGATATCAGTTAATTTGACTAACTATTATAAGTTTTACTAATATTTAATTAGAGGAGTATTATGTGCCTTTCCATTCCAGCAAAAGTTATTAAAATTGAAGGAAATAATGTTGTTGTGGATTTTGGAGGTAGTCAAAAGACAGTTTCAAAGGTTCTTTTCCCTGATATATCTGTAGGTGATTATGTTTTAGTTCATGCAGGATTTATTATTCAAAAACTTGATAGAGATGAAGCATTAAAAACTCTTGATACTTTTAAAAGAATTTATGATTCGAACAAGTAAAATTTTTTCTTCATCTGTATGGTCTAATTCTAAAATAGCAAATGAAATAGTTCAATCAATAAAACAAAAAGCATCTATTTTTAGAAAAAAATACTCAAGGAATATATCTATAATGGAAGTTTGTGGTACTCATACAATGGCTATAGCAAGGAGTGGTATAAGAGATACTGTTTCTAACTATGTTAATCTTGTTTCAGGTCCGGGATGTCCTGTATGTGTTACGTCACAGGGTGAGGTTGATTCAATTATTAAGTTGGCTGAAGGAAATGATGTTATAGTCACGACATTTGGTGATATGATGAAGGTGAAAGGAACTTTGGGAAAAAGTTTATCTTCACTTAGATTATTAAATAAAGATGTTAGAGTTGTTTATTCAGCTATGGATGCGATAAATATTGCTTGTGAAAATCCATCTAAAGAAGTTGTTTTTGTTGGGGTTGGCTTTGAAACTACTGCTCCTACTATTGCTGCTTCAGTTAAGTATGCTTATGAAAATAATATAAAAAATTTTAGTGTTACTCCTTTTTTTAAATTAGTACCTCCTGCTTTAAAATATTTAGTTGATTTTAAAATAGGAATTATAGATGGATTTATACTGCCTGGACATGTTAGTGTTATAATCGGAACTAAATCATATGAGTTTTTAAGAGAATATAATATACCTTCAGTTATATCTGGTTTTGAACCGCTTGATATTTTAAGAAGTATTGATTTATTAATTGAAAAAAAATTAAATGGGAAAAATGAAATTACGACTGAATATAGTAGAGCTGTAAATTATAATGGCAATCAATATGCAATGGAGATTATGAAAGAAGTATTTAGTATTGTGGATGCGAAATGGAGAGCAGTTGGAGTTATTAAATCTTCAGGATATAAGTTTTCAAAAAAATATATATCTTTTGATGCTTTGAAAAGATTTAGTATTAAAGTTAAAGATTCTTCTGAACCCAAAGGTTGTTTATGTGGTATGATTTTGTTAGGATTAAAAAAACCATCTGATTGCCCATTATTTGGAAAAAAATGTAAGCCAGAAGATGCTGTTGGTCCTTGTATGGTTTCATCTGAAGGAGCTTGTGCAGCTTGGTATAAATATGGAGTAAAAAAATGAATATAGAAACATTAAAAATGTTTAAAGATCTTATTGATACACAGAATTTTACAAAAGCAGCAGAGTTGAATTTTGTAACTCAATCTGCTGTAAGTCAACACATGAAAAAATTAGAGATAATATTCAAAACTAAACTATTTCTTAAAAAAAATGAAAGACTTGAACTTACAGAAACTGGAAAGATAGTGTATGAATATTCATCTGAAATAGTTTCAAAATATAATGAAATGCTTGAAAAAATAAATTCAAATTTCAATAAGTCTATAATAGGTGAAGTTAGGATTTCATCTATATATAGCGTGGGGATATATTCACTTGGGAGTTATATAAGAGAATTTATGTCTATTAATCCTACTATTAAAATTAGTTTAAATTACATGGAATGGGAAGAAGTAATAGAGAAGGTAATAAAAGGGGAATCTGATATTGGATTTGTTGCCTGTAAAAGTGTTAATGATCATAATCTTTCTTCTATACCAGTAGCAGAGGAAGAACTTGTTTTAGTAACGCCGAATTCATTTAAAATTGGTGAAAAAAAAATAGTTCCAATGTATTATATTTCTTCACTTAAACTTGTATTTTTTGAGAGAAACACACCATCAAGAAAGTTCATCGATAATATTCTGAAAAGAAATAATATAAGGTTAAATATAACTATGGAGCTAAATAATATTGATACTATAAAAGCAGCAGTTATGTCTAATGCTGGATTTTCTATTCTTCCTATAAATTCTGTAATAGAAGATGAGAAAAATTCAAGACTTAAGTTTTATAGATTTACTACTCCACTGTATAGAACTATATATATGATTTATAATAAGAGGAAAAAATTTAGTAAAGAAGTAAGCAAATTTATGAATTTTATACTTTCTAAGAGGAAGGAGAATAAATAGTGATGAAGAATTTGATAAAAATGGAACATGGAAGTGGTGGGAAACTTACTTTTGAATTAATAAAAGATGTATTTCTTAAAGAACTGAGAATATCTAAGTCAGAATATATATTTGAAGATTCATATGTTTTTAAGAAAAATAATCAAAAAATTGCCTTTACTACTGATTCATATGTGGTCAGTCCATTATTTTTTCCTGGTGGAGATATAGGAAGATTATCTATATGTGGTACAGTCAATGATTTAGCAGTTAGTGGAGCTATTCCTTATGTAATTTCTGCTGGCTTTATTATAGAAGAAGGATTTGAGATTGAAAATTTAAAGAAAATAGTTAGTTCAATGAAGAAGGCGTGTGATGAGGCTAATGTAAAGATTGTTTGTGGTGATACTAAAGTGGTAGAAAAGGGAAAAGCTGATGGAGTTTTTATAAATACCACTGGCATAGGTTTTTTTGATAAAAATTTAGATTTTTCTTATAGAAATGTTAAACCAGGTGATTTGCTTATTATAAATGGTGAGATTGCTGCACATGGTATTGCTGTTATGAATGAAAGGCATAAGCTTGGAATAAAAGGAAATATTAAAAGTGATGTTTCTCCTTTAAATGGGCTTATTTCAACAATAAAAGATATTCCTGGAATAAGATGTATTAAAGATTTAACAAGAGGAGGTCTTGCGGAAGGGGTTATTGAAATTTCGTCATCTTGTGGTTTTGGAATAGAGATTGAAGAAACATCGGTACCTATAAATAAATCAGTCAAATCTGCTTGTGAGATTTTGGGAATAGATCCATTATATGTTGCTAACGAGGGAAAAATTGTTGTTATTGTTGATAGTAAATATGGAGATAAGTTAATAGGGAGAATGAAAAAACATTATTATGGTAAGAAAGCTGTTATTATTGGTAGAGTTTTGCCTGATAGTGGAGTTTATATTAGATCAATTTCAGGTATGCGAAGGATGATTATAAGTGTAAGTGGTGAACAGTTACCAAGGATATGTTGAAAAAAGTAATTTATATATTTGCTTCTTTTATCATTTCAATATTTTTAGCCTTTTTTCAGAGAATAACAGGACCGACATATCCAGTAAAGGGGTCTGTTGTTCTTTATACTAATAATATAAAATATTTTTTTCCAAGAAGTTGTACTATAAAAGAACAAAAATGTCTTGCAGTTATAGATTCTAATTTTGGAGAATTTTATGTTAGATATAAGAGATATGAAATGAATGAAGAATCTAAAATTATTAACTTTAAGTTTATAGACTCTGATAAAAAATTTATAGCTAGAATTCCTACAAATTTTCCACCAGCTGCTAAGATTGAATATAATGTTTATACTAAAGTTGGAGAAAATGAGTTTAAAATAAATAAAAAAAATGTTATTTTAAGATTTAAAAATGAAGTTGATAATTGGATTTTAATTATACATATAGTTATGATGTTTGGTTCATTAGTGTTAAGTTTATATATATTTTTTGGTGTTATTTTTGATAAAAAATATTCTTATTTGTTGTTATATGTTAATTGGATTTTGATTTTAATTGGTGGGTTTATATTTGGAGGGTTATTACAAAAACAAGCTTTTGGACTATGGTGGAGTGGGTTTCCGTTAGGTTATGATATAACAGATAATAAAACTCTTATAGTTTTTTTGTCTTGGAGTGTTGCTTTATTGTTTTCTCTAAGAAAAAAGGATGCATCTAAATATATAGTTTTTTCTTCTATAATTATGATACTTTCATATTTGATTCCTCATAGTTTATTTGGCAGTGAGTATGATTATTTAAACGAAAAAATTAAATGACTAAAAAGATAGTTATAACTGGTACGGTACAAGGTGTAGGATTTAGACCTTTTGTTTATAACTTGGCAAAATCTTTAAGTCTTAAAGGAACGGTATCAAATACTTCTCAAGGTGTTGTAATATATGTAAATATTAGTAATGATGAGGAATTAAAAAATTTTATAAAAAATATAAATGAAAAAAAACCTGTAAATTCTAAAATAGATAATATTTATATAGAGGATGTTAGAAACAAAGTTTTCAATGATTTTAAAATAATTATAAGTAAAAATTCATCTAAAAAATCAGCCCTAATACCACCGGATATAGCGATATGTAAAGATTGTATTAGCGATATATTTGATAAATCAAATAGAAGATATTTATATCCTTTCACCAATTGTATAAATTGTGGACCTAGATTTTCTGTAACAGAAAAGATTCCCTATGATAGAAAAAATACATCTATGAATTCTTTTAAAATGTGTAGAGAATGTCTAAGTGAGTATAATGACCCTAAAGATAGACGTTTTCATGCTCAACCAAATGCTTGTCATGTATGTGGACCAAAAACGTGGGTTGTTTATAAGGACAAAAAAGTAAATGGTATAAAAGCAATAGATTTTATTGTCGATAAGATAATCGAGGGTGAAGTAGTTTTAATTAAAGGACTGGGCGGATTTCATATTGCTTGTGATGCATTTAATTGTAAGAGTGTAGAGAAAATTAGAAAGATAAAAAAAAGAGAATTCAAACCTTTTGCTGTTATGTTTGGAAATGTTTTTCAAATCGAAAAATATTTGTACATAAGTGAAAAAGAATTAGAAGTACTTAATTCATCTATCTCTCCAATAGTGATGCTTAAAAAAAAAGATTATAAAAATTTTGAATATGTTGCACCATATCTTGATTGTGTTGGTGTCATGATTCCTTATACTCCACTTCATCTAATTATTTTTAAAAAACTTATGGAAAAAGGTTTTTTAAATCCTTTGGTTATGACTTCTGGAAACTTTAAGGATGAACCTATAGTAAAAGATAATTATGAAGCCATATCTAAGTTTAATAAATTAGCTGTTTTATGCCATAACAGAGAGATAATAAATAGGGTAGATGATAGTGTAGGATTTGTTGATGAAAATAATGTTTTTAGACTTATAAGAAGATCAAGGGGATATGTTCCAAATCCAATAAAGTTATCATTTTCTTTTGGTAAAGAATTATTTGCTTGTGGGGGTGACCTGAAAAATTCATTTGCTTTTCTGCGTGGTAGTGATATTTTTTTATCCCAATATATAGGAGATTTAGATACTCATGAAAATGCTACTCATTATAAAAATACTTTTAATAATATGAAAAAGCTTTATGATTTTAAACCTACTGTTATGATTTGCGATATGCATCCATTTTATAGATCTTCGTTTGTTGCGGCAAGTAGTTTTAATATTGGTAAGAAAATATATGTTCAACATCATATAGCACATATTTATTCGGTTATGGCAGAATATAATCTTTATGATAATATAATTGGAGTGTCTTTCGATGGAACTGGTTATGGTATGGACGGAAATATATGGGGTGGAGAGTTTTTTATAGTTAAGGATAAAAAAGTAACTAGGATATCACATATAGAAAATTTTTTATTATTTGGAGGTGATAGTTCTATTAAAAATATATGGAAAAGTTTTGTTTCTGTTTTTAAAGATAAGAAAGATTTTATTTTTAAAGTTTTAAAAGATAAGGTCAAAAAGGAGGAGATGGAATTAGTTTTAAGATCAATTAATAGAGGAATAAATGGTATTTATAGTTCAAGTTGTGGAAGATTATTTGATGCGTTTTCAGTATTAGTTACTGGTAAAACTTATTCAGATTTTGAAGCAGAGGGTCCTATGCGAATGGAGACATTTATTATTAAAGATTTTTTGGAAAGTTATAAATTCTCTATAGAAAAACATAATGGTAAATATATTCTTAAATATTCAAATTTCTTAAATGATGTAATTTATGATTATAAACATTGTAGAGAGAAAATTTCTACTAAATTTCACAATTCTGTTATAAATATAATTGTTGATATGTGTAATATTTTAAGAAAGGAATATTCTATAAATAATGTGGTGTTAAGTGGTGGTGTTTTTCAAAATAGATATATTTTAAATGGAGTAATCAGAAATCTATCCATTCTTGATTTTAAAGTATATTCAAATAGATTAGTTCCTGTGAATGATGGTGGTATTTCTCTTGGTCAGATATATTGGAGTGTTTGTAAACATGAATTTATTGACTAATTTGTTTATTCTTAGATTCTATAGGTACCTTTAAAACATTATCTTTATTCGAGATATTTTTCATTATATTTTGAATTCGAGGATCCGTTCCCATTTTTATAAAAGATTTCATCAGTTCAGGATTTGATAGAAATTCTTTTGTAATTTTTTGCATAAACTTTGGGTCATTCATTTTTTTGAACATTTTGATTGGTCGTTCTTTTGGTGGTAGTTCAAATATTTCTTTCATTTCTGGATCGTTTTTGAATTTTTCTATAAACTGATTTATAGCAGGGTCATTGTAATAATCGTCTACAATTTCTTCAACATTTTTAATATTTTCTGATTTTGACGCTGTCTCAATTATATCTTTTGAAAGCCCACCTATTTTTGAAAGAGAAGTGCTTTCAAATGATATAGAGGAAGTAATTATTTGAGTATTTTGTTTTAGTTCTTCTATATGCTTATTTGTATCTATTTCTTGCTCAATTTTATTTACAACTTCTTCCATAGTTTGTGATACTTTTCGATAATTATTATATAAAACATATACTATCGTAAAAGATATTATGATTGTTAATAATAAAATAATTGATATAATCTTTAAAAATTTTTCCCTTTTTCTTATTTTTTCTACTTCTTCTATTATTTTTTTGTTTTCTTCGTTGTCTGTTTTAATTTCTTGACTGGGCTTTTTTTCTTCCATATATGCTCCTTTATTTGACATTATACAAAATAAATTGATAATATATAATTACATTTCTCTATTATTCAGTTTCTCTTAGATTAATATGCCCTCATCGTCTAGTGGCCTAGGACGCCGCCCTTTCAAGGCGGAAATCACGGGTTCGAATCCCGTTGAGGGCGTATTTTCAAACATATTTTAAATAATATTGACATCATTCCTATATTTAGTTAAACTTTATATTATAATGAGAGATATTTTTTATTTAATTAAAAAATTTTTAAAAAGTTTTTTAAGACATAGGATTTATATAAGTTTAACACCAACTTCTTATCTACCTTCATTTAGATTTAATTTAAGTTTTTTAAGTTTTTTTATTGTTATGTTCAGTTTTTTTATAGTATTTAGTTTTTCTTTATTTAATTTCTTTTCATATTTTGACTACTATGCTCTAAAAATAGAGAATACTTTACTAAAATATAAAATTACTAAAATCGTAAAGGAAGCAGAAGATGGCTTATCTTATCTTGCTGCTCTTAAAAAAGCAGACATGCAGCTTAGTGAAATATCATTTTCAGGTAATAAGTTTGTAGATAGAAAATTTATAGGTGGTCCCTCGTCATCAGAGTTTTTTAGATTTGCGAATGTAATAAATAAAATTGATTATTCAAGACTTAGTGAAAAGGAAATAACAGATACATATAGAGTGATAAAATCTGAAGCTCAACAAAGAATAAGAGATTATGAAAAACTATTTAATTATCTTACTTCTCATATTTCTAGAATAAACTCTACTCCTAAAGGATGGCCAGTAACTGGATATATTACTTCATCTTTCGGATATAGGATTCATCCCTTTACTTTTTCATACGATTTTCATAGTGGTGTTGATATTGTAAATACTCCTGGGATTGATGTAAAAGTTACTGCTGATGGTGTTGTGAGATATACTGGTTGGGCTATGGGTTATGGTTTGTGCGTTATAGTTGATCATGGTTTTGGATACACAACACTTTATGGACATTTGAGTCAAGTGATGGTTAAGGTAGGTGATATTATTAAAAGAGGAACTATTATTGGTAAACTTGGTTCTACTGGGACTTCTACTGGGCCACATTTACATTATGAAGTTTGGGAATATGGTGTTCCTAAGAATCCTATTAAATATATAAGTATAATAGAGTAAACAAATTAGTTAGGTTATGTCAAGTCTGAAAGGTAAAATATCAGAATTAACTGCAACTGAAAGTATCATAGCTGAGGATTGTGTATTTAGTGGAAATATTAATACAAGAGGTTCTCTTAAAATTGAAGGTATGGTAGATGGTAATATTACTTGTTCAAAAGAAGTTTTTGTAGCTAAAACAGCTAGAATAAATGGTGATATTGTTTGTGAGAAATGTATAATATATGGAAGTATTAATGGAAATTTGACAGCATCAGATTCTGTAGAGATAATGTCAATTGGCTCAGTAAATGGAGATATTAAAACATCAAGAATAATGATTGAAGATGGTGGTTATTTTTGTGGGAAACTTGAAATGAAAAAGGAGAAAGTATGATTACATTTTTTAATAGACATAAAAAGGTGATATTTACTATTACTGTTGTTGTATTTGTTATAAGTATATTTTTTGGTCTTGGAGCTTATATTGGTGAAATAACTATGGGAGATACTGTAGCTAGAATTGGAAAGAAAAAAATTTCATGGCAGAATTATCAAAAAATGGTTTCTATAGCCATGGATAATGTGATTAAAGAAAATAAAAAGCTTGATAGTGAAGATGCTTATAAGCTAATTGCAAATATGGTAAAGGAAGAAGTATTTAAAGAGCTTGTAGTTAATGAGGTACTAAAAATGGAATCTGAGAAGTTTAATTTTAAAGTAAGTGATTTTGAAGTTGCTATGGAGATACAAAACACACAAGCATTCCTAATTGAAGGTAAGTTTGATCCTCGTATATATGTGACAAGTATTTGGTCAAATTATAAGATGACACCAAAAGAATATGAGGAATGGAGAAGAGAACTCCGACTTGCTAACAGGTTTAAATCTTTTCTTTTTGAAACAGTAAAGGTAAGTCCTGATGAAATAAGTTTCTATAAACAAATTATTAAGAATGAAAAAATTAAAGATGATAAACAATTTCACATGGCCTTAAAACAGCAGAAGTTTTATGATGTAGCTAATCATTATCTTAGAACCTCTGTATCAAGAATTGAAGTACAAGATTTTAGAAAAAAATTTGAAAAAAATACAAGTAGCTAATGCTTGAAATAATAAATCTTACTAAAAAGTTTGAAAAAACAATTGCTGTTGATAATATTTCTCTTAATATTGAAAAAGGGGAAATATTTGCTTTACTTGGTCCGAATGGTGCTGGTAAAACCACAACTGTTAAGATGATAGCGGGACTTTTAATCCCAACTTCCGGTAAAATTTATCTAAACAATATTGATGTTGTAAAAAATCCGATTGAAGCCAAAAAGTCTATATCATATATTCCTGATGAACCTTTTGTATATCCTAACTTGACTGGAAGGGAATTCTTAAAATTTATATCGGAGATATATGGAATTGAAGATTGCGATGAACAAATATCGGAACTTGCTGAATATTTTGGTTTATCAGAGGATATTGATAGATTACTGGCAACATATTCACATGGGATGAAGCAAAAAATTCTAATAGCATCAGCTATTATAAGAAGACCTAAACTTATGATTTTTGATGAACCAACTGTTGGACTTGATCCTTTAAGTGTTAGGAAATTTAAGCTTTATCTTCAAAAACTAAAAGAAAATGGTACTTCTATTTTTATCTGTACTCATATCCTTGAAATGGCTGAAAAAATTTGTGATAAAATATGTGTTCTTAATAAAGGAAAAATTATTTTTAATGATTCAGTTCAAAATATTCATCTATATAATAATAAAACACTTGAAGATGTCTTTTTTAATCTTATAAATACCTAATGAAGCATTATTTTATAGTTTTTTCTTATCATATTAGATCTTTTGTTAATCGTATAAAAAGCTTAAGTAAATGGAAAAAGATAAAAAATTTAATTTTTTTTATTGCTATATTAATACTTCTTTCTTTTTTGTATCTTGGTTTTTGGAGAATTTTAAATTATCTTAAGGAGATAGATATTATTGGTATGTTGCTTATATGGAAATTATCAGCAATGGTTCTCCTTATAAATTTTTTTATGATAGCAGTTTCATCTTTAATTATTTCTATGACTACTCTTTTTTACTCATCAGATTTAAAGTTTTTGCTATCTCTTCCAATATCACAAAAGGCGATTTTGTTAGATAAAATTTTATTAAGTGTCTTTTACTCATCTTGGAGCCTTGCTGCTATAATGTTGCCTTATGTTATTGCTATGATAAAAGTATGTAATTTTAATTTTTCTTTTATATTAGCATTTATAATTTTGCTTGTACCTTATGCTTTTTTAGCTTCTTATTTCGGAATTTTTTTTTCAATTGTGTTGATGTATTTTTTCCCGTCTTCAAGGACAAGAGATACTATTTGGTTATTATCTAGTTTTTCATTTGCAGGTGTTTATATGTCTGTTAGATTCTCAAAGCCAGAGAAATTTTTGAATCCTGATGCTTTAGGTATTATTGCTAATTATCTTTCTTATCTTCAAGCCCCAACTGCTCCTTATTTACCAAGTTGGTGGTTTACAAAATCTTTAATTAAATTTTCAAACGGTGATTACTCTTCTTTTCTTTTTTATTTAATTTTTCAGTATTTATTATTCTTAATAATTAGTATATTGATTATATATATTGGAGGTAAAATATATATAAAAGCATTTAGTGGAGCTCAAAATACCTTATCTAATAAAATTAAAGTTGGTAAAATATTTGAATTTGTTATTAGTAAAAAATTAAAAAAAATGAATGGAATTTTTATGTTTATATTCAAAGAAAGAAAAAATTTTATAAGGGATGTAAGATATTATTCACAAACTATTTTAGTTTTTGCCTTAAGTATGGTTTATATATTTAGCATAAAAAATATTCCTGTTGACGGACAAGATGTTAAAAATTTTATTGCTTTTATAAACATAATTATAAGTGGCTTTGTTATATCTGCTCTTGCTTTGAGATTTGTTTTTACTTCTATTAGTATTGAAGATGGGAGTATTTGGGTTGTAAAAACATTACCTATTAATGCTTCTACGTTTCTATATTCAAAACTTATATTTTATTTTTCATATATACTTATCTTTAGTTTAATGCTTGTTGGACTTTCAGGATATTATTTATGTATAGATGAATTTATGTTCTCTTTTTCAATTTTCATTTCTGTAATAATGAGTTTTTTTATATGTTGTCTTGCTATATCTATGGGAGCAATATTTCCGGATTTTAATATTGAAAATATTCATTATATAGAATCTTCTTATGGTGGTTTTTTATTTATGGCAGCTTCTGTTGCTTATACAATAGGGGTTGCAGTATGGTTTGCATATCCAATGAAGATTTATTTTATGGCAAAATATTTAAAAAATAGTGAATTTGATACATTCTTTTTTTATTCTTCTGTTATTATATTCCTTCTAGTTAATGTAATTTTGAGTGGTTATATATTAAAAAAAGCTATTAAGAGGTTTGAATCTATGGAGGTTTAATATGATTTTAAAAATATGTTTAATTATATGTATATTTCTTATATCTGAAGAAAAAAAGAATATATACTTGACTATTGATGATGGCCCTTCGTCTATTACTATGGAAATTTGTGAACTACTTTCAAAATATAATGCGAAAGCTACTTTCTTTGTTTTGGGTCAGAATGTAAAAAAATATCCTGATATGCTTAAACGAATTTATTCTGATGGCCACCTTGTTGCAAGTCATACATATTCTCATATTAATTTTTATAAATTAAAAGGTGATAAAAGGAGACTTATGGAGGATGAAATAAAAAAAGCAGAAATTGAAATTTTAAAAATTATCAAATATAAACCTAATTATCTTAGATATCCTTATGGTTATTATTCTAAACAAGCACAAGAAATAGCTAAAGAGATTGGATATAAAGTTATTAATTGGAGTTTTGGATATGATTGGCATTCATATGATGAAGGGAAAATATTATCTGAATATATAAAACACATAAATCCTGGTGAAATTATTTTAGTTCATGATACACCCAAAAGAAATAAAATGACCTTAAGAATACTTGAAAAAATCCTTGAAGAAGGAAAAAGAAAAAAATTAAATTTTGTGAGATTAGATGAAGGCTATTGAAATTTATCAATGTGTAAAAAATTATATTTCAAATAAATATAGATTTTTAGGTGTAAATAAAAGGAGAGAAATTGAGAGATTGATTTTTGAAATATTTAAAAAAAATAGAAGTATTGATTTTTCAATTTTGCCAGAATATATAAATTATGAACAGTTTAAAAGAGAGTTAATAAAAATAAGATATCCTATTTCGTATAAAAATTATCCTTTAAATAGTTTTTTTCTTGGAAAAATTGATTTAGATTATAGTGAGATATGGAAAGAAAATAAATATGTTGAGATAGAAGTGGTAGCAGAAAAGAATAGTTGTTTTCAAGATATTGTTAGCAAGTTAGTTAAAAGACATAAAATAAAATCTTTTAAAATTGTTAATTCGATAAAAGATGTTATTAAAAGTATAAAAGGTAACTTTAAATATGATAATAGAAAAAGAAAATTTTATATAACATCTGAGAGATTTGATTTTATTAAAGCTTGTCCTTGTACATCTAATTGTATAAGTTGTGGTTATATTATTATGAATCTTGGTTTTGGATGTCCTTTTGATTGTCAGTATTGTTATCTTTCAGGTTATCAAAATGTTGATGGTATAATTATAAATACTAATATTTATGATTATCTTGAACAAATTAAAAAGATAAAATCATCTTCTATTTTAAGAATAGGTAGTGGAGAATTTACTGATTCTTTAGTTTATGATGATATAACTAATCATTCAAGCAAGATAATAAATTTTTTTAGAAATTTTGATGGAATTATATTTGAATTTAAAACTAAGTCTGAAGTTATAGATAATATACTCAATGAAAGAATATCTCAAAATATTGTTGTTTCATATTCTATAAATCCATCTTTTATATGTGATGAGTTTGAGCATGGATGTGCTCCTTATAAAAAAAGATTAGAATGTTTAGAAAGGCTTGTAAAAACGGGATGGAATATTGGAGTCCATTTTGATCCTGTTATATACATAGATAATTGGAAAAATTTATATAGAGATTGTCTTTCTGATTTGTTTTCATTTATACCACTTAAAAATATAAGGTGGATTAGTTGTGGTACTCTTAGATTTTATCCACATACTAAAAAGATTATAGAAAAACGTTTTCCTGACACTAGATTACTTGACTGTGAAATGATTATTGATTTTGATGGTAAACTTCGATATCCTTTTTCTATAAGGAGGGAGATATATAGTTTTATAGTTGAAAATTTAAAAAAATATAATTTTCCTATTAATAAGTTTTATTTATGTATGGAGAATTTAGAAATGTGGAAGGAAATTGGAGTTTTACCATTCTTTAGATGGTAGTTTATTATAAAAATAAATTAGTATAATTTAATTACCGGAGGTTCTAATGCAGATTGTAATAAGTATATGTGTAGTAATAATTACAGTTATGTTTATATTAATTGCTATTGAGATAATAGATACTTTGAAAAAATTAAAAGAAGCTGCTCAAAACATATCTAAACTTACATCTGATGTTGATGAGCTAATTGAGAATGCTAAACCTGCATTCAAGGGAATTAGGTTTGTTTCAGATGGAATAAATACAATAATCAGTAATATTTTATCTAAGCTATTTAAGCTTTTTAATAAGGTAGAATAAATGACATTGTGGGATCGTTTTTTTAATAGGGCATATGATAAAGATACGATTGATAAAGTTAAGTTTTTATCTAATATCTATATTTTTAAAGGTATAAGAAGGAAAGATCTTTTATATCTATTAGAGAATCTATACGAAAAAAAGTATTTAAAGGGAGAGACAATATTTTTAAAAGGAGATGTTGGTAAAGCACTTTTTATAATTTATCGTGGTAAAATTGGGTTATATAATACTAATGATATGAAAAGTTTAGTTGCAGAGGTTAATGATGGAGAATTTGTAGGTGAGATGGCATTACTTGAAGAGATGCCACGTACTATGTGTGCTGTAGCTTTACAAGATAGTGATGTTTTTATGTTATATAAAATAAATCTTGAAAATATGATAAAGACAAAACCAAAAATTGCTTCTATGATAAGTTATAATCTTGCATGTGTATTGTCTGCGAGATTAAGATCACTTATTGAAAATGATTAAACGATTAAGTTTAAAAGAGGCATATCTTCCATTAATCTTTATATTTTTATTAGGATTAATATTTTATTTTGCACGAAAGACATTTATAATTCTTGTTTTAAGCATTTCATTTTCTTACTTACTTAATCCTATAATAAAATTTTTTGAGGTTAGAGGAATAAAAAGAAGTTATATAGTAAGTATGTTATATATATTTAGCGGAATGATTTTTTTAATTTTGACCTTTTTAGTTTTTTATATTGCCAGATTCGATATTGATTCTTTCTTTAATCAATGGCCATTATACTACAATAAAATGTCTATGATATTAAATAGTTTTTTTTCAAAATTGTCGAAGACATTTCCATTTATATCTCAGTTTAATATACAAGATAGACTTCTTGATTATTTGACAAAGGTACCAGTTTATCTTATGTCAATTGCACCATATGTTATGATTCTTTTCATAGTTCCATTTATTTCTTTTTTTATACTTGTAAAAGGCACAAAAATTCTAGATATTATAGTTGATAATATACCATCAAGATATGTAGAAATCGTTTTTCATATTGTATCTAGAGTAGATTATAGTTTAGGTAATTATCTTAGAGGAGTTGTAACAGATGCTTTAGTACTTTCTCTTATAGCTTTTTTTGGTTTATTTTTTATGAATATTAGTTATTATTCAGTTATAGCTATTCTTGTTGGTATATCTTGTCTTGTACCATATGTTGGCGCTTTTGTTGGCGCTTTTATTTCATGTATAATAGCTTTTCTTCAATATGGCACAATATATTCAGTTTTTAAAGTGCTTTTATTTTTTATTTTTTTAAGGTTTGTTGATGATTGGTTTATTCAACCTTATATAATACAAAAAAGTGTGAACCTGAATCCTGCTGTTGTAGTTTTGGCATTGATGGCGGGGGGAGAAATAGCTGGATTTTGGGGAGTAGTTTTTGCAGTTCCTGTTGTATGTATAATTCGAGAGTTTTTATATATAGTTTTTGAAATACATAAAACAATATATTATTGGAAACCACCAAAACCGTTGCTTAGAGTTAATATACCTTATACATAGAGATATATTTATGATAAAAGAGATTAATATAAAAACATCATCTCAACAACAAATCATAGATATTACATCAAAAATTCAACAAGTTGTAAAATCCTTGGATGTGTTTGAAGGGATTTGTTTTATTTATAATCCTCATACCACCGCAGCTTTGTTTATTAATGAAGGAGCAGACCCTTCTGTTTGTAAAGATATATTAGATAAACTTAATTTTTTGATAAATCCAAATGATAAATATAAACATTTAGAAGGTAATTCTCATGCTCATATAAAATCAGTTGTAATTGGTAATTCTTTGACTATTTTTATTAGAGATGGGAATATCTTTCTTGGAAGATGGCAATCTATTTATTTTTTTGAAGGCGATGGGCCTAGGGATAGAACTATATTTATTAAAATATTAAAAGAATGAGTTTATGTTCTTTTATTTTGCTAATATTTTATTTTGAGGGCAAGTGGCGGAACTGGTAGACGCGCAGGTCTCAAAAACCTGTGATCTTTACGGTCATGAGGGTTCGACTCCCTCCTTGCCCATTTTAGTATTATAATATGTGGGGTGTAATATGAAAAAAGTTCTTGTTATAGATGATAATATACAATTTTTAAATCTTGTTAAAGAGTCTCTTTCTGATATTTGCAATGTAGAGTGTTTTTCTGAGTTTAAAACGATAAATGATATTCTAAATAGAATGAGAGAATTTCTTCCTAATATAATACTTCTTGATGTAAATCTTGATAAATTTAGTGGAATAGATATATTGCGAGAGATGAAGAAAGATGATAAACTTAAAAAAATTCCAGTAATAGTCCTTACGGCAAGTGATTATAATTCTCCTACAGAAATGCTTGTTAAAAATGAGAAAAATGTTGTTGGATTTTATTCAAAACTTGAATCAATAGATATGATAAAAGAAAAAATTAATTCTATTAAGATAGGGGAATGATTTATGGAAAAAAATAAAAAAGTTCTGGTTGTTGATGATAATCCTGTAATGATTGAAATAGTTAAAATGGCATTAGAAGAAGATTTTATAGTTATTTCTGCTTCTGACGGAAAAGAAGGGATGGAAATAGCAAAATCCCAAAAGCCTGATGTAATAATAATGGATGTAATGATGCCGAATATATCTGGGATTGAAATGTTGAGACTTTTACTATCTGATGAAGATACAAAAAATATTCCAGTAATAGTTTTTACTGCGAGCCATTTTGATCCATCTACTGAGATGATTTTTATGGTAGAAAAAAATGTTAAAGCTTTTCTAAGAAAGCCATGTACTGTGGATACATTGAAAAAAGAAGTAACTTCTGCAATAGAGTCTTTTCAGAAATAGTAATTTTTTATATTGCTTAATAAAAAATCAACATTAAAATATTTGATATAATTTAATTCTGTAAGGAGTATTTATGGATAAGACAGAAAATAAATCTTTCTCTCATACCGTTTTTCTTCCAAAAACATCATTTTCTATGAAAGCAAATCTTGTACAGAAAGAACCTCAGATTTTGAAATTTTGGCATGAGAATTATATTTATGAGAAAATGATTGAAAAAAAATTTAGTTCTAAATTTTTCTATTTACATGATGGCCCTCCATATGCTAATGGACATATTCATATAGGACATGCTTTGAATAAAATTCTCAAAGATTTCGTAGTTAAATCTTATTCTATTCTTGGATATAAAACTCCGTTTATTCCTGGTTGGGACTGTCATGGATTACCAATAGAGCAGCAACTTTTAAAAGAGTTGAAAATATCTAAAAAAAATATTGGTGACATTATATCATTTAGAAAAAAAGCACGAGATTTTGCTTTAAAATTTATAGATATACAAAAACAGGAGTTTAAAAGACTTGGAGTTTTTGGAGAGTGGGATAGAGCATATATTACAATGTCAAATGAATATGAAGCTACAATAGTAAGAGCTTTTTTAGAATTATTAGAAAAGGGATATATTGAGCGTGATAAAAAAACTATATATTGGTGCCCAATTTGTGAGACTGCTTTGGCAGATGCTGAAGTTGAGTATAAGGATAAAACATCACCTTCTATATATGTAAAGTTTAAAGTTTTATTCTCAAAATTTAATATTTCAAATTTATATCTTGTAGTATGGACTACAACACCTTGGACTTTACCATCAAATATAGCTGTTGCCTTAAAAGATGATGAATTTTATTCAGTTATTAAAGTAGGAGAAGAACATCTTATTATAGCAACGAAATTAATTGATGATTTTTCAAAAAACACAGGATGTGGTTTTCAAGAAATAAAAAAGATAAAAGGTTTGGATTTTGCAGATGTACTATATGAAGCTCCATTGATTGAGCTTTTAGACGATTCACATAGATATCCTCGGAAGGTTATATTTACTGATTTTGTTGAAATGTCTAGTGGAACTGGCATAGTTCATATAGCACCAGGGCATGGAGAGGAAGATTATCTTGCTTCTAAAAAGTGGAATATTGAGGTTTTTTGTCCAGTTGATGAATCTGGTAAATTTACTAAAGAAGTTAAAGAACTGAGTGGAAAATTTGTGTTTGACGCAAACGAATTTATTATAGAAATGTTAAAGAAAAAAAATATACTTATAAAATCATCATTTATTTCGCATAGTTATCCTCATTGTTGGAGATGTAAACAACCAATTATTTTTAGAGCTACAAAACAATGGTTTCTGAAGATAGATAATGTCAACTTAAGAGAGAAGCTACTTCAGGAATGTAATAAGGTTAATTGGATACCATCTCAAGGATACGAAAGAATTACATCTATGATAAAAATAAGGCCTGATTGGTGTTTGTCTAGGCAGAGATATTGGGGAACACCTATAATTGCTTTTTGGTGTAAAAGTTGTGGAAAAATCTTTGATGATTTTAAGGTTTTATATTCTATTGCTGATAGGATTGCTAAAGAGGGTAGTGATTTTTGGTTTACAGAAACTTCTTCTCAAATTCTTAAAAATTCTAAATGTGTATGTGGAAGTAATGATTTTGAAAAGGAAAAAGATATACTTGATGTTTGGTTAGATTCAGGCGTTTCTTGGTATGCTGTATGTAAAAATCTATCCAAAGTATATCCAGCAGATCTTTATTTAGAAGGTTCTGATCAACATAGGGGATGGTTTCAGACATCTCTTATTCCATCAGTTGCATTAAACTCAATTGCGCCATATAAAACAGTTCTTACTCATGGTTTTGTTCTTGATGAGCATGGAAGAGCTATGCATAAATCATTAGGGAATGTCGTTTCTCCAAATGAGGTTATATCAAAATATGGTGCTGAAATACTTAGGATGTGGGTTGCTTTGAGTGATTGGAAAGAGGATGTTAGAATATCTGATTCTTTATTATCTGTTCCAATAGATTTGTATAGAAAAGTGAGAAATACTTTTAGATATTTACTTGGTAATCTTTCAGATTTTTCGGCATCTAAGAAAGTAACAATGGAAGAGATGACTGATATCGATAAATATATATTATCGAGATTAACTGATGTTGTAGAAGGTATAAAATCAGATTGGCAGACATATGATTATAGAAATGCGGCGAAAAGAATTATAGATTTCTGTATAATTGATCTCTCTTCTTTCTATCTTGATGTTTTAAAGGATAGGCTTTATACTTTCCCTATTAACTCGAAAGAGAGAAGATCTTCTCAAACAGCAATGTATGAAATTTTAAAAGTTTTGAGTGTAATTTCTTCTCCAATTATATCATTTACTTCAGAAGAAGTTTGGCAAGTATTTAAAAATGAGATAGATTCTTCTTTATCGGAAAGTGTTTTTCTTAATAATATAGATGATATTTACAAACCTTATAGAAATCTTGAAATAGTTCAAAAATATAAGAAAATACTTGAAATAAGAGAAAATATATTGAAAGAAATTGAATTAGTTAGGAAGAAAGGTGAAATAGGCTCTTCATTAGAATGTAAAGTGGTTGTAGAAGCTGATGGGGATTTATATTCTTTTATAAAATCTAATGTTTCTGAAATAGCTATGGCATGTATAGTTTCTCAAATTGAACTTGTTAAAGGTGATTTCAAAATAATAGTAAAAAAAGCAGATGGGATAAAGTGTCCTAGGTGCTGGCAATGGAGAACTGATATTGGAGTAGATAAAGATTATCCTCAATTATGTTTAAAATGTGCATCTGCTGTTAAAGAAAATGTTAAAAATTTTTAAAGATAAAAGAGTTTTAGGTACTCTAATTGTTGTAGTGGTTTTTTTAATTGATATTATCTCAAAAAGCATTATCGTTAAGAAGCAGTCATTGTGGTATGAATCATACTTATATGGATTAATAAATATACATGTTGTTAAAAACACTGGGGTTGCTTTTGGGATGTTTAAAGGTTATAATAATTTTTTTATAGTGTTTAATAGCATAATTCTTTTATTTCTTTTTTATATTAAAAGAAAGATAAAATCTAATATTTCCTTTTATGGTATTCACTTTATAATAGGTGGAGCTGTAGGAAATATTTTTGATAGAATTAAACATGGTTTTGTTATTGACTTTATAGATTTAAAATTTTTTCCTGCTATTTTTAATTTAGCAGATTTTTTTATTACTGTTGGTATTATAATGTTTATTTTAGATGATTTGTTTAAATCTAATGGAGGTTTGTGTGAAAAATAGTATTTTTTTATTGTTTCTTTTTTTATTTTCCTGTTCTCAATCGCCTGAATATTATCTTAAAAGAGGAAACTTATTTTTTATTTCTGGTGATTATTACAGAGCAATTGATATGTATACAACAGCTATATTAAAAAATCCAAATTATGCAGATGCTTATGTTTCTAGAGCTATGGCTTACGAAAAAATAGGAAATAAAACTAAAGCTGTTGATGATTATCTAAAAGCAATTACATATAATCCTAATTATATTGCAGCTTATAATAATCTCGCGTCATTTTATATAGAATCATCTCTTTATGATAAAGCTCTTTATTACATAGAGAAATCTATAGATATTAATCCCTCTTATAGATATGCTTATTATAATAGGGGATTAGTTTACTATTTTACGCAAAAATATATTGATTCAATTAAGGATTTCACAAAAGCAATTGAACTTTCAGAAGGAAAAATGTATCTTGCTTATTACTATAGAGCATTAGCATATTCTAAACTTTCTATGCAACAAGAGGCAGTAAAAGATATAAATTATTTAATAGAAAAAAATTATACTAATGATGTAGTTTATTATACCTTAGCAAAAATATTTTTTGATATCCATAATATTGATTCTGCTATGAAAAATATAGATAAAGCCATAAATATAAAGGAAGATGCTAATTATTATTATCTTAGAGCTAAGATAAATGAAAAACTTAATAAAATTATAGATTCACTTGATGATATAAACAAAGCAATAAAGCTTTCAAATCTTTCGAAGGTTAGTTATTTCTATTATGCTGCTGATTTATATATAAAAATTGAGGAATATATGACAGCACAAAAATATTGTGATATGGCTTTAAAAATAGATCCTTCTTCTGAAAAAGAATATAATATAAGAATTTTAAATATAAAAAACAGAATAAGGAATAGGGGAAAATGAGTTTGAAAGAAAAATTTTTGGCAACAAGACTTGCTTTAGAAAAAATTTTATTTGAAAAAGAAATAAGTTCAGAGAAAAAACTTCAAAAAAAATATTATAAACATCTTTTTCTTTTAGTATCTATTTACTTTTTTATAAATCTTTTATATTTTTATTTTAATATCGATATAGTTAGTTATCATCTTTCATCTATTGATTACTCTAAAATAACTTTTATGGATATTTTGTTTCATACTGATTACTTGTCTCCTTCTTTTGAAATGCCACTTTATGCTATAATTTTAAAATTAATTTCTTTTATATTTGAATTAAATATATGGAGTGTTTTTGTTATAAATACAATTGCTTGGATATTTGGGATTTTAGGGTATTATCTACTTATAGCAAAAACAAGAAATGAACAGACAGGATTACTTGCTGTAGCCGCTCTTATTTCAACTCCCTTTTTTATCAACCTTACCAGGCAAGTGTCAGGGAACATATTATCTTTTGCCTTCTTAATTTGGAGTTATTACTATTATATACGTATGAAGACAGAGGAACAATACAAATCTGTTCCATATTTTATCATTTTTTATTCACTTGGCTTATTATCGGATAAATTTTTCATTTTATATACGATTCCATCTTTTTCATTTATAAGTTTTTTATTTAATACTACATATGCAAACCATGTAATTTCAATATTTATTCCTGCAGCTATTATTTCAATTATTTTTTATATTAGATTTATAATTATTTTTATAATAAAATTATCTTTAAATAATGAATTTATATTAAGTTATTTCAATTTTAAAGAATTATTTCAATCATATATTAATTATTTTGGTTTGGTTTCTTTTGTTATTATTTTTCCTTTTTTTATATGGATGGTTTTTTCTTTATATAATATATACATTTGTAAAAAAGAAATATTTAGGTGGTTTTTTTATCCAGTGTTAGTTTTTTTTATCATCTCAATATCACCTAAAATTCTTGGTTTTACAGTACCGGCGATAATTCTTGGTTTTTCTGTTATGACTTTTGGTACTTTAAGAAAAAAACTTGTTTATTTTTTTACTTTAATGATGGTTTTATCTTCTTTTGATATATCTTCTTTAAATTTTAGAGGATATAAATTATGGGGTTATGCTGAAAATAGTGATAATAAAAAAATAGTCAAACATATTCTTTATGCATTATCAAATGAACAAAATTTAATTCCTTATGAAGTTCCAGTTTCTGTTAAGCTATATGAGAAAAATATAAATTCAGATTCATTTGAGATTTTAAAAGAGAGATATATGATTAAAAAATTTAAGTTTAGAAATTGTATTAAGGAATTTTTACCTTTTTCGTGCTATTTAATTACTGATAAAAAAGATTATGATATTAAAGATTTTGAAGACCTTTTTTTATATCGTGGAGTTTATTTGTTGAAAAATTCATTTTGTAATTATAAATTGGATAAAGATTCTTACTATATTCCAAAAATTAAAGTTTCAGAGATGGAAATTTCTGATATAAATTTAAAAGTAGTTGATACAGATATATCTACAGATAATCTTAAAGATTTATATATTGATATTGGTTATCTTGGATATAGAGGAATTGATTTTTATGGTGTAAAAGGTGTATTAAAAGATGTGATTATAAATACAGACAACAAATATATTATATCTAGCTTTTCAAAATTAGAGATAAAAAATGCAATAATAAATCAATATTCAATTGCAGCAGCTTTAGAAAACACAAAAGGAAAAAAAATTGAATTAATATTTATGAATAATGTAATTAAATTTGTAAAAAAATTCAATTTTTTTGATATGGTTATATATCTTTCACCAGAAATTAAAGATAATGTAATTTATTTAAAATTACTTGGTATAAGAATAGGTGGATTTAGTTTTGGTGTATTTTTTTCTGATTTTTTTGTTTTTAAATTACCCCTCGATAAATTTCCTTTCCCTTTAAAATTTTCTAAAATTCAGATTACTAACGAACTCATTAAATTATCATGAAAAAAAAATGTTTCTTTTTTCTATTCTTTTTTTCTTGTAGTTTATCAAATGTAAAAGAGTATGTTCAAAATAATTCTTCCTTTGAATATAAATATTGTTCAGTTCATTTTTGCTTTTATTCTAATGAAAATATACATTTAAAAGATTTTGTAACAAAAGCAGAAAATATATATCATTATTTTATTTCTAAATATTCATTTTCTCTACCTCATAAATATCCATATAAATTTTTTATAGGAAGTGGATTATCTAATTTTAATAATAAAGAAAATGAACTTATATATATTAGTTCGATAGAATTTGTAAGTGAAGCAGTTATTAGCTGTATAATATCAGAGATTTTTTCACATAATAAAGAAATATATCCATGGTTATATTATGGTTTTATTTATTGGGTGGTTTTAGATTTTGATTCAAGTTATTTGAGTTATATTAATGTAAATAAAGATAAAAAAATTAACATGCCTGTTGAAATGTTATTTAATTTAAGTTCAGATATGATTTTAGGAAAAGATAATTTATTTTATAAATCTAATCTTGTTTCATTAATATCTTTTATTATAAATAAATATTCTTACATAAGTTTTTCTCTTTTTGTAGAAGATTTGTTTAAAACTGGCAATCCAAGAATATCTTCTTTAAATATTTTTGGAAAGGATGTTTTTTTGGAATATGAAAGGATGTTAAGATAATGGCAATATATAAGCTTTTGATATCTCTGGAAGGTGATTATAATAATAACATATATGATTCTATATACGAGAACATAAGAAAAATGGGAGGGGTGCTATCAGTTCAAATTTTTGATATGAGTGGGGTTATGAAGATAATTTATGATGATGCTGCTGTTAAGTATGAGAAAATTATCTCAAGAATATTAAGCTTTGATGTCAAAATAAAAAATTATTCTATTGAAAGTGATACATCAAATCAAGTAGATAGCATTCCATATAATTTGTTAAATTTTAATAAGTTAATATGGATATTTTTAGTTTTTGTTGTGTTTTATTATTCAGATAAGTTTTTGACTAATAAATATATATCTTTTCCTATTTACTTTTTTATTATATTGTGGTTGAGTTATGATTTTATTAAAAAGCATAAATCTGTTAATAAGACTATAAATATTTATTCTATTACTCTTATTTACTTTTTTTCATTTCTTTTATACAAATTGATAGTTGTTCTATTCCCAAGTTTATTTTTAGTTGATTTTGTAAGTTGGTATATAATAGTTTTTTTTATATTAGTTATTTATATTGGTTTCTATCTTTTTAACTATTTTTCAATAAAAAATAAAACTTATTCTAGGACTATTAAATCTTTCATGCCTGCATTTATTAAAGTTAAAAAGGAATCAGGTTTTGAAAGAATTAATATTGAAGATATTATGGAGAATGATGTCGTTATTTTTGAAAAAGGAGATTTCATCTCATCAGATTCAGTTATAATATTTGGTAAAGCTATTATTGATGAATCTCTTATCAAAGGTAGTAATAATCTAGTTGAAAAAAAAGAAGGAGATGAGATTTATGCTGGATCTTTTGTGCTTGAGGGAAAAATAGAAGCAAGAATAATTAAAAAACCTAAATTTTCAAATTTTTTTAATATATTATCTTATTCTTCTAAATTTAATAAAAAAGAATCGTATTTTATACATATTCCTTTTATTATATTTGATAAATTTTTAATTATTATCCCAATTATAATTTTGTTAATTTCTATTTTTTCTTTTAAAAAATATGTAAATTTTTCAGTAATAGATTCTATTTTTATATCTATCTTTATTCTTTATCCATACGTTATATGGATAATATTTCCTCTTCTTTATATTTTTTCATCAAGTTCTGGTATAAAGAGAGGATTTTATATAAAAAATATTGATTCAATAATACCAGTTATTTATTCAAATACAATAGTTTTCTTTTATGATAAAGGGATAGATTTTCAATCAATAGATATGCTTAGAAAAAATGGATTTGAAACAATTTTGATTTCAGATTCTGGAAAGATTAATGAAAAAAGTAGTAAAGGTTTAGATGTTACTTATTATTCAGTTCCTCAAATTCAAAAAGAAGGATATATAATTAAGATGAAACTTGCAGGGAAAAAAATGATTTCTATTGGACGTTCTGTTGAAGATTTAGTTGCATTGCTGTCGTCGGATGTATCAATTATTACAATGATTCATCCAGAATCTTTTTCTTTTAATTGTGATATTATTCTTTTAAAGAATGAACCCAAGATTATTGTTGAATTAAAAAATTATTGTAATTTTATGCTTAATATAATAAAAGAAAATTCATATCTTGTAATTTTATTTCATCTATTTATTTTACCTTTGATAATTTTAATAAATGGTATTATGGGCAATATTTATTATATTCAACATATAGTATTTTTTTTGACAATATTTATGCTTATTGTAATTGGTATAAATTCTGCAAGGGTATATCTATCTTATAGAAAGAGATAATTAATTATTTAACATACATTTAAATCTCTTAACTGTGTGATGTGTTGCGATTATAAAAAATATAGTTGATGATTGTATGTGTAGTGTATAAAGTATTTTTTTAATTTCAATAAATATTGAAAAATAAAGAAAAAAACCAGTTAATGAGGATATTGTAGCAGATAAAAGAAGTATCCAATTTAAAATAATCCTTATGTATATTAATTTTTTTATTAATAATTCAGCGATTATAACTATGATGATACTTATAATGATAATATGAATCAGTGCATGATTTAAAATTTTTTGTTTTGTGGATTGATTAGAATAATTAAGTTTTTGTTTGTTTTCGCTTTCTTTTTTTAGAGCGTTATATTTCTCCCATATATCACATATTCCATTTATATTCCTATCAATAAAATCTTGACAATTCCCATAACAAGGAGTTGAAAAAGTAACTCCACTACATTGTGGTTGAGCTGAGATTAAAAAAGATATCAAATTTATTATTATTATCATTTTAGACTCCTTATAAAGTCTTTTATAATTTTTTTGTACTTTTTATTTATTAGCGTTTCTCCATGTGTAAGTCCTTCCATTAGTTCAACTTTTATAACAGGGTTTATTTTATTATAATTTATGAGATTTTGATGATAACAAAGATTATCTTTATTCCCACAAATGATTAATATTGGAGTTTTAAAATCTTTTATGTAAGTGTTTATATTAAATTTATCCATTTTTTCTCCACATATTATACGGTATTCTATGTTCATTAAAAAAATTATAGGATATTTCAAAATTGAATAATTTTTTATTATATCTATCATTATGTTATATATGCTTGTAAATGGAGAATCAGATATCACAAATTTTAAACTTTTAATTTCATAAGCAGCTCTCAGAGCTAAAAAACCACCATACGAGTAACCGAAAATAGCAATATCTGAAAATCCGCGTTCCTTTAAAAACTTTATCCATTTTTGTATATCTTCTATTTCATATTTTGAACCACATATATATCCTTCACTTTCTCCAAGTCCTCGTATGTCTATATATAATAATGTGGCGAAGTCGTATAGAAAATAAGTAAATGGTAGGATATCAGATTTATCAGCAGGCCAACCATGCATAAGTATTATGGCCAATTTTGTTTTTTTATTTTCTATTAACCAACCTTTAAGATTTTTATTTTGTGATTCTATATTCACATTTTGCCAGGAGAGATTAAATTCTTGTGGTGTAATTTCACCTTTAAATTTTTTAGGGTTGGTGTATAAATAGAATAAAAGTATAGATATAATAGATGAAATAATTAAAAAGTAAACAAATGCTTTTATAGTAATTTTTAAAATTATCTTTTTCATCTTATTTAATTATATAAAATGAATTCTTATTTTAGAAATATAGTTTTTCAAAAATATATAAATTCTGTAAAATATATTTGTGAATGAAATATATTTTTATCTTTCTTTTATTTATGCAAGATGTTAATTCACAAATGTCTCGAAATATTTTAATTGTAGAGCCAGATGAGATTGAGGTAGTGAAGTTAGAAAATTTTAAAAAGGGTGAAAGACTAAATATATTTAAAGTTGTTGATGTTAGCAAAAAAGCAGAAATTAAGTTTAGAGTTAGTTCAAAATTCAGTTTTAACCAATTTATATTCTCTGTTTCACCATATATGAATTTGTCAGATACGATCTGTCTTTTTTCTGATTTTGAAGGTAACAGATATTATCTTGGAAATTTTTCACCTTCTAAATCAGTTAGTTTTTTATCACAAAAAAACGATATAAAAGTAGATATTGATATTTTATCTGTTAAAAATAAAGTTTCTGAATTGGATGCTGGTATTGTTTTTTTGGGAGAAGGTAAAAGAGGTATAAAACTTATTAATTTAGTTATGACTGATACTAGTCATAAACTTATTTATAAAACTTTTATTCCTACTACCGCTGTAAATATTGAAGTCCCCAAAATTTCACAGATGACTCAGCAAGTTGAGTATAATCAAGATATATGTAGTCCAACATCTCTTTCAATGGTATTAAAGTATTACGGTGTTAAAGTTGATACAGTTAGTGTAGCTGGATATGTTTATGATAATTCTGCATCAATATATGGTAATTGGATTTTTAATACTTCATATGCATCCTTTTTAGGATTTTATGCTTTTATAGCAAGAATTAATTCATATGACTTTTTGTATAAGATTCTTAAAATTGGTGTTCCTGTTATTGCTAGCATTTCATTTGGACCTGGAGAATTAAAAAATTCTCCCATAAAGAAAACAAATGGACACCTTGTTGTTATAAAAGGTATTAATAAAAAAGGTGGTATAATTGTTAATGATCCAGCTGGAATTAATGATGAGAGCGTGGAGTTAGTTTATGACCCTTATGAATTTTTTAAAGCTTGGATAGTTAATAAATATGGTACTTCATATATAATTACAGATGGTGAAAAAATACAAAGTATTATAGAAATTTTTAAACAGGAGGAAAAATGAATAGATATTTTATAATCCTCTCTTTTTTTATGATTCTTTTTGTTGGATGCTCTAAAGTAAATAGGAATAAACTTTTGTACTTTGCGCATACTGGAGAAATTACATCACTTGACCCTTCTTATTCTTACGATGCTATAACTCATGGTACTCTAATAAATATTTATGAAACATTAATAGGTTTTGATGGAAATAAACTTGATAGCTTTATACCATTAATATCTATGGAAGTTCCATCAAAAGATAATGGACTTATTTCCAAGGATGGTAGCATTTATGTTTTTCCTATAAGAAGAGGGATAAAGTTTCACAATGGTGATGAGCTGATTCCTGAAGATGTAAAATACTCTCTTTTGAGATTTATGATAACAGATATGCCAGGTGGTCCATCATCTCTTCTTTTAGAACCTATCTTTGGAGTTTCATCTATTAAAGATGGACAGGGAAATTTGAAAATTACAAAAGAGCAGTTTGAGAGAGCTATTAAAATTGATGGTGATAATGTTGTTATTAAGCTTGAAAAACCATTTGCTCCTTTTTTATCTATTATAGCAAGGTGGTCTTATGTGATTAATAGTAGATTTGCAATTAAATTGGGAGAATGGGATGGTAAATATGAAACAATACGAAATTATTTGAATAGGTCAAAAGACAAATCAGTTCTTATCAATAAAGAATGTGGGACTGGTCCATTTTTTGTATCAAATTGGGATCAAGCAAAAAAACAAATAATTCTTAAATCATTTGATAGTTATTGGAGAGGAAAAAGTAAGATAGATTTAGTTATTCAAAAAACAGTTAATGAATTTTCTACTCGTAAATTAATGATAGAAAATGGTGACGCTGATATTATAGAAGTGCCCCGGATATATGAATCTCAACTTGAAGGTATAGAAAATATTAAAGTTTATTCAGAACTCAAAAGACTTTCAACAGACCCTGTTTTTTTCTTTACTTTTGATATAAATACTACAGCAAATCCAGATATAGGTAGTGGTAAGCTTGATGGGAAAGGTATACCACCAGATTTCTTTAAGGATAAAGATGTTAGGAAAGCATTTGCTTATTCTTTTAATTACGATCTTTTCCTTAAAGAAACTTTAAGAAATAAGGGAGATAGAGCATATTCTCCTGTACCTAAATCTGTTGCTTTATTTGATATGATAAAAGTGTATGATTATAATCTTAAAAAAGCGGAATATCATTTTAAAAAAGCATTTGGTGGTAAACTTTGGGAAAAAGGGTTTAAATTTACTCTTACATATAATACAGGTAGTGATATAAGGCAAATTGCATGTGAAATATTAAAGAAAGAGATAGAATCAATAAATTCAAAGTTTAAGATAGATATAAGAGGAATAGATTGGGCACTTTATTTGGAAAAAGCTCAAAATAGAAAAATGCCTCTTTTTACTAGAGGGTGGGTTGGAGATTATGCAGATCCACATAATTTTATTTTTGCCTTTTATCACTCAGAAGGAAGATATCCAAAATCTCAAGGTTTTGTAAATAAAGAACTTGACAGGTTAATTGAACTTGCTGTTAAAGAAAATAATTGGAAAAACAGAAAAAAGATTTATGAAAAAATTATAAATATAGCCAATGAAGAGGTTTATCAAATTTATACAGTTCATCCTTACGGACTTATTGCTGTTAGGAAGGAGATATCTGGTTTTGTTGATAATCCTGTTTATATGGGAATTTATTATTACACTATTTCAAAAGGTAATCAATGAAAATAAAAAAAGATTCTTATCTTATTGTTAATGCATTAAAAGCAGAGTTTCCAAATGCTTCTACTGAACTAAAATATTTGAATCCTTTTCAACTTCTTATTGCTACTATACTTTCAGCTCAGACTACTGATATAACGGTGAATAAAGTTACACCTATCTTATTTAACAAATATCCAGATGCTTTTACGCTTTCAAAAGCTAATTTATCAGATGTGGAGGATATCATAAGGCCAACTGGTTTTTATCATCAAAAGGCAAAGTACATAGTTGAAACATCCAAAATAATTATGGATAAGTTTAATGGGAAAGTCCCACAAACTATGGAAGGATTAATGACGCTTAAAGGAGTTTCAAGAAAAACAGCAAATGTAGTTATTTCAAATGTTTTTGATAAAGCTGAAGGTATAGTAGTAGATACTCATGTTAAAAGAGTTGCAAAAAGAACAGGTTTTAGTTCATCATCAAATGCCATTCAGATAGAAAAAGATCTTATGAATATATTTGATAAAAAGGATTGGGCTTTTTTGTCTAATGCTTTGGTGCTTCATGGGAGATACATATGTAAAGCGAGAAATCCTATGTGTGAAAAATGTAAAATAGAAAAGTGGTGTGAAAAGAATTTCTAATTTATGATTAGAGCCATTATTATACAAACTCAACCTTTTGATGTGTATGAGCAAATGGCGTGTGATGAAATTATGTGTGAAATGCTTCCAGCACCATATATTCTTAGATTTTATAAATGGAAAGACAAAGGTATTACCTTTGGTTTTTCTCAAAAATTTAGAGAGGTTTATGGCAACTTGGATGAAAAGTTTAAAAATTATCCTATTACTCGTAGACCAACTGGTGGTGGTGTTGTGATACATGAATATGATATAACGTTTTCTTTTATTTTTTTTAGCCCTGGAGATTTTAATCCAAGAAAAACTTATGAGATGATTCATTCATCTATCTTTAATGTTTATAAAGAAAAAGGATTTAATTTATCTATATCTGTAACTAATACGTCAGATTATAATATAAATAATCCTATTATGGAGTGTTTTAAAAAACCAGTTGATATGGATCTTATTTTCAGTGGACAAAAGGTTTTAGGAGGTGCGTTAAGAAAATTTTCAGATTATATGCTTTATCAAGCATCTCTGCAATTTGAAAATGCAAGAAATATTTCTATACATTATGATATTATAAAAACTGCTTTTGAAAATTTATTTAATATTAGTTTCAATTTTTTTAGTATTGATGATTCTTATTTATCTAAAATTAATAAGAAAAAGTTTTCAAAATATGCTTCTAAGTTATGGATAGAAAGAATATGATAAGAAGGAGGAATATATGAAAAAAACTTCTTATGGTTATACATCTCAACATGCAATAGGATTTAAAAAGAAAAAATTACCATCAATTGATATATGGGAAAATCAATATCCAAATAATGATTATGTTATAAAAATAATACATCCAGAATTTACTTCAATATGTCCAAAAACAGGTTTGCCTGATTTAGGAACTATCACTATAGAATATGTTCCTGATAAATATTGTCTTGAGCTTAAATCTTTAAAATATTATTTTCTTGCCTATAGAAATTTAGGTATATTTATGGAAAATGTGGTAAATAATATACTTCAAGATATTGTTAAATATGTAAAACCAAAATCAGTTACAGTAATTGGTGATTTTACTCCAAGAGGTGGGATTAAATCAGTAATTACAGCGACTTATAAAAAGTAATGACATCTATATATACAAAGGAATATCTTTTAAATCATTGTGAAGGTTTTGAAACTTTTAAGTCTTCTGGTGGCTTTGTTTTATCCAAAAGACTTAGAAGAATTTATGATATAGTTTCTAAACATAATATTTCAAAAATTCTTGATTTTGGGTGTGGGAGAGGGGAGTTTTCTCTAAAATTTTCGTTAAACGGTATTGAATCTTATGCATGTGATATATCAGATGATGCCATTGAAATTGCAAATTCTTTAAAAAATAAATGGGAGAAAAAAAGAGGAAAACTCTCATTTCATATCTTTAAGATAGTTAATAATAAACTCCCTTTTGAAAATTCATTTTTTGATGCTTGTGTCATGAATGATGTTATCGAGCATATTGAAAAAAAAGAACTTATGCTTATTTTAAAAGAGCTATTTAGGGTTTTAAAAACAGAAGGGAAAATTTTTATTCATACTTCTCCTGGCAAATTATTTATTAAATATGGTCTTTATTTATATCACATTATTGGTTTTTTTACGGGATTTAGGTTTAGGTGTAATTTAAAAGATATGCTTCCAGATAGTTTAAAAAAACCATATCATGTGAATGAACTAAGTGTTTGTGAGATAAAAAAAATTTTAAGTTTAGCAGGTTTTAAAAATATAAAATATTCTTTGTGGAAAAATCCACATTATATTTATTATTTTACAGGCAGTGATAAATTCTTGAACGTTATTAGAAATGTATCATTTTTAATACCTTTTAAAGAAATTGTTTATTCAGATATTTTTGTATATGCTGAAAAATAAAAAAGGAGGAAGAAATGAAATTTGAAAAAGTATATGAATTTAAAGCTGCAAATAATGGTGTAAATGGAGTTTTGGTTATAGATGGTTCAATTTTTAGTTGTAGTAAGGATGATTTTTTAAGGAAATGGAATATTTTTAATTATGCTCTTATAAAAGAAATTAAAGCACATGATAAAGATATTCAAGGAATATGTAAGCTTCCAAATGAGTCTGGATTATTATCTTATGGAGATGATGGTAGTATTAAAGAATTTGATTTAGAACTTAAACATGTTTTTGAATATCCGTCACATAGAGGTAGAATAAATGATCTTGTTTTTATAGATAAAAATAGATTTATTACAGCATCAGATGATTCTACTATAAGGGTATATAAACTTAATTCTTCTTCTTTTAAAGAGAAGGATTTTAATATAGGAGATGTTGAATCAGTGTGTGTTGTTAATAATAAAATATTACTTGGTGGTTCTAAAATTGTTGTATGTGATTTAGAGATTGAAGAATTTGCTTCATATGATAATGAATATATTTATGGAATAGATTTTATATACACAGATGGAAAGATGATATATATCTCAAGATCTATGGAGAAAAAGCTTGAAGTGAGAGATATTAACATGAATTTAATTAAACTTATTAAAATGCCATCTTGGATAAATTATATCACATCATATCTAGAATATTTGTTCGTATCGGTTTCGGATCATATAATTGTTTATGATAAAGAGTTTAAAGAAGTTGCTATTAGTGATTTTTCATCATCAGAAATAAATTCCTTTACATTTTATGATAGAAATATAATTGTTGCTTATGATGATGGATATATTAAAGTTTGGAAAATAATATAGGCCATATTTACTATATATCGTTAGTCCCTATAACTCTTTTTAAGTTTTTATTTTTATGTAAAAAAATAGTATGAGATTCCAGAATATTGGAGGTATTATGTTAAAAACACTAATATTTTTTGTTTTTTTCTTTTTAAATTTAGATATTTATTCTCAAAATGTTATAAAACCTGAAAGAATAAAACATAAGTTGATGGTTCATTCTTATATAGTTAATGAAGCAATTAGAATTTTACCTTCAAGTATAAGAGCTGAGTTATATACATATCAAGATAAAATTCTTATGGGAGCAGGAGTTTATGCAGGTGATGATTCTTATTCAGAGGATAGAGGTACTGATTATTATGGTGAACTTTATTATTGTTCAGTTCCAGTAGCAGAGCACTTTTGGAATCCATATGATCCTTCATATGTTGCTATTTGGAATATATGTAAACCTCCATATTATCCATCAACTGCTTTAAATAGAGCTGAATATATATATAATAATTACGTTATTCCTAATTATACAACAAATAAAGAAAAAGCGTATTATTATCTTGGAAGAGTTTTACATCTTCTTGCAGATATGAGTGTTCCAGCGCATACTTATTGGGTTTCTCATAATTGGCCTAATGAAGATTCTTTTGAACTTTATATCTTGGATAATTATGATAAATATAAAACTGATGGTAAGATTATTCGAAAAACATCTTTGAAAGAATTCTTCTCCTATATTGCAAAAATATCGAGAAAATATCCTACCGATAGATATGAAGGATATTCAAATGATGATGTTTTTTATTATAACAATAATGGCAATTTAAGCGAAATAGATGGACCAAATAATTCTTTAACACAGCAAGCGTGTGATACTATAGCGAAAGATGTAATACCTAAAATTATTTCAGTAACTGCTGGTTTTATAGAGTTTTTTTACAAGAGCGTAAATCCGTATAATATTTAATTAGCTTATTATTTTAATAAAATCAGAACATATCTCTTTCCACCTATATTTTCTAAGTTCTTCAAAATTTATTTGAGCATAAAAACTTTTATCATGTACTAATTTTAACTTTTCTATACAATCATTAATTTCAGGATAAGCTATAAATTGTCTTTCTTGTGTTTTTTCATATGTTTCATCTTGTGTTTCTTTGAGTGTATGTTTTATGAAAACTGCATTTTTATCATTTAGAAAATCTATTTGTCCTCCATATTTTAATGATATTACTGGTCTTCCACAGGCAAGTGATTCTAAAAATGGTAATCCAAATGATTCAGCTTTAGAGAGTGATATATATATATCTGAATTTCTATATAAATTTCCCATATCTTCTTCCGATAATTTATCTGTGATTATTTTTAATTTTGAATTTAATATTTTTTGGTATTTTTCTATTAATTTGTCAAATGATGGTATTTCGAAGCTTTTATTTTTCTTAAACTGTGAGTATGAAAGTTTTACTGTCAATCTTACATTATTATTATATTTAAATGCTTCAGTAAAAGATTCAAGTAGTATATCAAGAGATTCTCTTTTGTGTGGTGATGATATAGTTAAAAAATTATTGATTTTGTTCGTGCTTGGTGTTGGATAATAGTAAATAGGATTATATCCATATCTTAGTATTTTTATTTTTTCTTTTCTAATACCTGAGTTTACAAATACATTATAAGTAAATGTCGATGGAACTATTACTATATTAAGATATTTGTTGATATTTTCAATCCAAGTTTGTGGTAATGTAGTAAATTCATATACTAAAAATCCAATTTTGAATGAAGATTTAGGTAAAATATTGTATTTTAATGGGTGTTCAAAAGTAAAAATAATATCATATGTTTTATGTGAAACATATTTCTCGAGAAGTTCAAGATTAAAATTTTTATCATAAAGAAAACCTTTTGTCTCATATATTGATATTTCTATACCATTTTCTATTAAACCTTTTAAAATCTCTCTTGCTACTTTTGCCCAACTTGTAATGCTTCTTATAATTCCAAAATATGTTATTCTAATATTATATGACATATCCAAAAAGAGTTATATTAGAGATTGATTATTCATGTAATTTAAAATGCCTTACTTGTAAGCTCTGGAATAATAATTATAGAAAATTAAGAGGTGAAGAAGAAAAAATGGAATTAGATACAGCAGTATATATTTGTGAGAAATTAAAGAAAGACAATGTAACAAGAATAACTTTTATAGGAGGTGAACCTTTTTTATATGAAGGTTTTTTAAAGTTAGTTTTTGAAATAAAAAAAATGGGTTTTTTGCTTTCTGTTGTTACTAATGGTAGCATTCTTAATGAGGATTTAATATCTGAAATTGTAAGAAATAATTTATTTGATAATATTATATTTTCTATAGATGGACATGCTGATATTCACGATAAAATTAGAGGGAAAAAAAGTGTTTATGATAAAGTAGAGAATAATGTTAAATTTTTAAGTCAGTTGAAAAGGAAATATTGTAAGAAAAAGCCAAACTTTATGATATATTTAACCATTTCGCCTTACAATATTAATGAATTGAGTTTAAGTGTTTCAAAAATTATTAATTTAAATCCTTCTAAGATCAGATTACAACTTGCAAGTTTTATAGACAGTAATTTAATAGAACATACTAATAATTTGTTAGGAGGTAAATTTATAGGTATGCATTCATATTTTAGTGAGATAAAAAATAATATAAATATAGAGAAGGTAAAGGATATTTTTTTAAATTTAAAAAAAATACACGGTGGAAGAATTAGTGGGGAAAAAATTTTAGAAGATTCAAATATCAGTTGTAATTTTCTGTTTAAGAGTGCTGTTATAACACCATCTGCAAGAATATTACCATGTCCGATGATGAGTAATTTTTCAATTGGAGATTTAAAGAAAATATCTTTTAAAGAAGCTTTTATACAAAATACTGAAGTTATTTCAAAGATTAAGAAGCTATGTGAGGATGGACACCTTCTTATCTGTAAGCAATGTTGTGTTGAAAAAGTTATAATATAACATTATGAAGATTATATATTCAAATAACATATTAGCAACTCTTTGTTATGTATGTGATGGTAAAAAAGTTTTAATGATTCATAGAACAAAAAAGAAAAATGATATACACGCAAATAAATATAATGGACTTGGTGGTAAAGTCGAAGAAGATGAAACCCCTTTTGAATGTGTTATAAGGGAGGTTAGGGAAGAAAGTGGTTTAAAAATAAAAAATCCTATTCTTAAAGGTATACTTCGTTTCCCAAAATTTGATGGTGTCAATTGTTGGACAGTTTTTGTTTATCTTACAAATAATTTTTCTGGTAGGATTAAAAGCTCAAATGAAGGAGAACTTGTATGGATTGAGTTAGAAAAATTATCCAAAATTAATATGTGGGAAGGTGATAAATATTTTATTAAGTATGTTTTTAAAAAAAATGTTTTCTTTTATGGGGTTTTTTATTATAAAAATAATAATTTAATTAAGTTTAGATTAAGGATTGAATGATTATTTTTATTCATGGAGCAATAAATTCTGGTAAAACTTTATTAATTAAAAAGATATATAAGAATTTTTTTATTAATAGAAAAGATGTTTTGTGTATTATTTCTAATAAAAGATATAATGCTACTACAAGAGAATATTGGCTTTATTTGAATTCTAAATTAATTGGAAAAGGGATTATTATAAATGGAAAGAATATTATCATAAATCATCATATATTTGAGAAAGTAACAGACATAGATGTTTCAAATTATAAATATAGTATCATTGATGAAATAGGTCCATTTGAGCTTAAAAAGATGTGTTTTTATAAATTATTTTTAGCTATAATTCGACATGATATTATTTCAATAGTAGTTGTAAGAACTTATATGATAAAAGATGTAATTTCATTTTTTAAAATTAAGGAGTATAAAATATACAATATTACTGAAGAAAAGGATATATTTTTAGATATATGCAAATACGTAATTTGAGTTTTAGTTATAATAATCATAAAATATTTGATGATATTAATATAGATATTCCAAATGGTATAAATATAATTACAGGACCGAATTCTTCTGGTAAAACCACTTTATGGAGAATACTTTGTGGATTAATACCTAATTTGTATTATGGAAAAATTTCAGGAAAAATTTTTTTAGACGGAAAAAAAGATTTTGATATAATTTATGTAGGACAGGATAATGACATTGGGTTGATGCATGAAAAAGTTTTAGATGAAGTTATATTTTATTCTAGTATAAAAAGTTTTAAATTTAAAAATGTCAATGATTTTTTTACTTTTTGGGACTTGTCTGATTTACAAGAAAAAAAAAGTGATTGCCTATCATATGGGCAAAAACAAAGATATTTCTTATCTCTGTCCCTTAGTTTTGAAAATGATGGAGTTTTTATATTCGATGAACCTTTCGCATACTTAGATGATGATAGCTTTTCATTCATTGCTGAAGTTTTTAAAAAAGTAAGGGAAAAAAAAGTTATAATATTTTCTCATTATTTTAATAATTTGGATTCAATAGCTGATAGATTTTTTAAAATAGAGAAATTCAGAGTGATTGAAAGTAAGGAGTCACTTTTTGAATCAAAACTATCTCTTACTTCAGCTTCAAAAGGTCGTAAATTGATTGAAATAGTTGATTTGAAAAATCAATATATAAAGAAAAAAATAACTACTGAAATTAGAGAAGGAGATATAAAGTTAATTTATGGAAAAAATGGGAGTGGAAAATCGAGTTTTTTAAAAATTTTATGTGGTTATGATAGAGTATATTCTGGCTCAATTAGGTTTTTAGATAACACTTGGTATTCCAATTTGTTCTATATTCCTCCTAATCCTGATCTTAGAATATTTGCAAATAACATATTAGAGCTTTTTAATGGGAAAATAAATGTTGAAATTTTTAAACACTTAAATATTTTAGATAAAATTACTACTCCTATATCATGGTTAAGTTATGGGGAGAAACAAAAGGTTTTAATTGCATATTCAATAATATTAGGTAAAAAGATTATAGTTATTGATGAACCACTTATGAGTTTTGATCGAGAGAGTAGTATTGCAATTTCATGGGTTTTAAATGAATATGTAAAAAATGGTGGCAGTGTATTAATTGCTTCTCCTTCTAAGAAAAATTTAATATTAAAAGATGTGGAGGTAATAGAATTATGACTATTTTTGACAATATTAAATTTTATGTGTTCCCATGTGTTTTTGGTGTTGCTTGGGGGAGTTTTGAGATGATTATTGGTGGATATTTACATGTGATTAATTTCCCGCTTAAAGGAGCATTGATGGCTGGAATTGGTTGTATATTTATGAATATATTACGATTTTATGTAAATAGATTTGGAGTAAACTTGATTGCTTGTATTGTTGCAGCTTTATGTAAGGTGATATCTATAGGTGGATTTAAGATTGGGCCTGTCATTGGAATTATAGTTGAAGGCATAATCATAGAAGTTGTTTATAGTATATTTGGTTTGAATAGGTTATCTATTTTGATTGCCACTACATTTGCAGTACTTGAAGGTATTCCACATTTTTTTGTAACAAATATAATAATGTATGGGAACACTATATTTGATACTTATATAAAAGCAGCATCTTCTATTTCTAATTTTTTGGGAATCAAATCTTCATTTTTTATATATATGTTTTTTATTTGGATTTTTTTACATTTTATAGTTGCTTTTTTTTCATATTTGCTTACAATTAATGTATTAAGGCGAATAAAAAATGAAATATATTAATCCTGTAATTATTTTTTTGATAATGATTTTCATTTCAGATTTTAAAAAATGGCTAATTTTGTTTTTTTTACTCTTGCTTCTAATATCATTTATTTCTTTTAAATCTCTTCGATTTTCTGGTGGTGTTAAAGTTTGGAGTTTTCTTATTATTTTCCTTATCTTAATGAGTTTTGAATTGCCTGAGTTTTCTATTTCTCACAAATCAGTTAAAAATAATTTTAAGATATTTCTTCATTTTTATTCATTCTGCGTTTTAATTAATTATATAAATGATAATTTAGCTCTTAGGAAAATATATAATTTTCTAATGAAATATCATATGTCAAGATATGCGTTTTATATTTTGTTTATTTTTGTTGTTTTTAAAAAAATATCAGTTACTATAAATGATATATTTAAATATTATTCTTTAGAAAACAGAGGTTTAAAATTTATCAAAATGATAGATAGGCTAATATATTGTTGTATTAGGGAAACTTCAAGAGTGGCTTTTGGATTTAGTGAGAGTTTTATATTGAGGAGAATATATGAGGAAGAAAAATAAATTTTATGTAATAGGGCTTATGTCTGGAACAAGTTGTGATGGACTTAGTATTGCTTATTGTGAAATTTCTTTCAATCCTAAATATTTAAAGGTTATTCAGTTTGAAAATTTTACATATTCCAAAGTCCTTCAAATTAATATAATGAAGGCACGAGAACTAAAAACTCAAAATGTTGCTGAACTTAATTTTAAACTTGGTATTATTTGGTCAGATATGATTGGTAAGTTTATAAAAAAATTTGGGATAAAAAAGATTGATCTTATATCAAGTCATGGTCAAACTATATATCATAATTCATCAAGACGGATAACTTTTCAAATAGGGGAGGTTGAATTTATTGCGAGAAAATTTAATGTTCCAGTAGCTTATGATTTTAGGGTTGGTGATATTGTTTTTGGTGGAGAAGGAGCTCCCTTGATACCATTTTTTGATGAGTTTTTATTTGGTGATAATACAAAAGCTATATGTTTATTAAATATTGGTGGAATTTCTAATATAACAATTACAGGTGGAGGGGTTAAAACCTTTGGTTTTGATACAGGACCTGGTAATAGTTTAATGGATTGGGCTATTAGAATTTATACTAACGATAGGGAGAGTTATGATAAAAATGGTTTTCTTGCTTCTAAGGGAGTTATAAATTATTCAAAGATAGAAAGATTTATAAAAAATCCTTTTTTCCATAAAAAACCACCGAAATCACTTGATAGAGAAGAATTTGGTATAGAATTTATAAGAAAAAGTTTTGATTTTAAAAACGAAAAGATAGAAGATATATTGGCAACATTAAATTACTTTACAGCTTTGTGTGTTAAATACTCGGTAGATAGGTTTGTTAAAACAGAAATATCAGAAGTAATTGTAAGTGGTGGTGGTAGTTTTAATAATACATTAATGAATAATCTTAAAAAATTATTTAAAAATATTTCTGTAAATAACATTTCAAAGTATAATATCCATCCACTTGCCAAAGAAGCTGCTGGATTTGCGTTACTTGGAGCATGTAGAGTCGCAGGTATACCATCTAATTGCCCTACCGTTACAGGAGCAAAAGAAAAGGTGATTCTTGGAAAATTGTCTTTGCCTTAATTTTTAAATATTGACTTTTTATAAATAGATTTGTAACATAGGTTATGTGAGCACTGCTCTTAAAAGTATTTAAGGAGGTCCTTAAATGATTACACAAGTTAATTCTCATATTAAAGAATATCTTAACAGTGTTATTGATGATGTTAAAAAAAGAAACCCCGGTGAAAAAGAATTTCATCAGGCGGTAGAAGAGGTTTTATCAACTCTTGGCCCTGCTTTAGAGAGACATCCAGAATATATCAAGGCGAGGATTGTAAATAGAATAGTTGAGCCAGAAAGGGTTATTATGTTTAGAGTAGTTTGGCAGGATGATAGGGGTGAAATACATGTTAATAAAGGATATAGAGTTCAATTTAATAGTGCAATAGGACCTTATAAAGGTGGTTTAAGATTTCATCCTTCAGTAAATTTAGGTATACTTAAATTTTTAGGATTTGAACAGATATTTAAAAATTCTCTTACTACTTTACCTATGGGTGGAGGTAAAGGAGGTTCAGATTTTGATCCTAGAGGAAAAAGCGATAATGAAATTATGAGATTTTGTCAGGCTTTTATGACAGAACTTTTTAGACATATTGGAGCTGATTGCGATGTCCCTGCAGGTGATATTGGTGTTGGAACTAAGGAAATTGGATATCTTTTTGGTCAGTATAAAAAGATTGTAAATGAGTTTACTGGAGTTTTAACTGGAAAAGGTTTAACTTGGGGTGGTTCATTGATAAGACCAGAGGCAACAGGTTTTGGTGTTGTATATTTTGCTGAAGAAATGTTGAAAACTAGAGGAGAGAGTTTTAAAGGTAAAAGAGTAGCTATTTCTGGTTTCGGTAATGTTGCATGGGGAGCTGCTTTAAAAGCAACTGAACTCGGAGCAAAAGTTGTAACTATATCAGGCCCTGACGGATTTGTATTAGATGAGGATGGAATATATGGAGAGAAGATTGATTATCTTCTCAAAATGAGAGCATCTGGAAGAGATGAGGTTAAGATGTATGTAGAAAAATTCAAAAATGCTAAATTTTTTGAAGGCAAAAAACCATGGGGAGTAAAGGTGGATGTAGCTTTACCGTGTGCGACTCAGAACGAGTTAGATGAAAATGATGCTAAAGAATTAGTAAAAAATGGTTGTATATGTGTATCTGAAGGAGCAAATATGCCATCAACTCCTGGTGCTATAGAAGTATTTAGATCAGCAAAAATATTATATTCTCCTGGAAAAGCATCAAATGCTGGTGGTGTTGCTACAAGTGGACTTGAAATGACTCAAAATTCTATTAGAATGAATTGGTCTAGGGAGGAAGTTGATAGACATTTGAGAAATATAATGAAAAATATCCATGATACTTGTCTTAGAACAAGTGAAGAATATGGAGTTAAAGGTGATTATATGACTGGAGCAAATATAGCTGGTTTTCTTAAGGTTGCTGATGCAATGTTAGCACAAGGTATTATTTAATATATATTTTTATACCCCGGATATCTTATTTTAAGTGGTATCCGGGGTTTTTTATTTAAACGTGGAGTAGTTTATGGAATTGAGAGGTAGCGAAATATTTGAAAAATTGATGCCTTTTAGAATAAAAAATATCCTTATTGTTGCTTCGTTGTATGATTCTTTTATGTTTATAGATGATGATATGTTCCTGGATACTTTGGGTTTTGGTTATTATGGAAGAGATAATATAAATATAGAAAAAGCTAAAAATTCTGATGATGCTATAAATATGCTTCAAAAACAAAAATTTGATTTGGTTATATCAGTTATTCAAAGTGCAGAATTTGATATGGATAGATTTGTTAAAATAGTAAAGATTAATTATTCTATTCCACTTGTTATATTATCGTTTAGTATTCAAGATATTAATTTACTTAGTGATTTGGTTAAGCAGACAGCTGATTATTTATTTTTGTGGCAAGGAGATACACGAATATTTTCATCTATAATCAATTTGATTGAAGATAGGATTAATTTGAAACACGATCTCTCTTTTGGAGTTCAGTGTGTTATGCTTGTAGAAGATAATATAAGGTTTTATTCAATGTATTTGCCAATTATATATAATGAGATGATAAAACAAATGCAAATAGTTATGGCAGATGATATGAGTTCTTCGAGAAAGCTTCTTAGAATGCGAGCTCGTCCGAAAATAGTACTTTTTAATAATTATTCTGATGCTTGGAATTTTTTTGAACACTATCATAATAATCTTCTTGGAGTTATAACAGATGTAGAATATCCAGGAGGGAACTCCCAAGAAAAGGCAGGTTTACTGCTTGCTAAAAAAATAAAAGGACAAATTCCAGATATGCCTGTTTTGATTCAATCATCAAATCAAACATATGAGAAAAAAGCATTGAGTGTTGGAGCATCTTTTCTTAATAAAAACTCATCTGATCTTTCTAAACAACTAAGAAACTTTATTATGAGATATTTTGGATTTGGAGATTTTGTTTTTGATGATGGTACGGGTAAAGAAATTGCCCGTGCTTATGATTTACAATCCATGATAAAAATTCTTAAGGTAATTCCAGAAAAATCTCTTTTGTATCATGCATCAAGAAATCATTTTTCAAAATGGCTCCTTGCAAGAACTGAATTTGAAATAGCTTATAAAATAAAACCAAAGAAAATAGAAGAATTTTCAAATGTATCTGAGATTCGTAGTTATTTAATTGAAATTATACATCAGTTTATGTATAGAACGCATCTTGGTACTATTCTTAAATTTGATAGGAACAGATATTCCTCTGATATCCCTTTTGCTAAAATTGGAAATGGTTCTGTTGGTGGAAAAGCTAGGGGACTTGCTTTTCTGAACTATCTCCTTGGAAAAGATATGATTCCAGATGAGATAGATGGTGTTAGAATAAAAACTCCTAATTCTGTTGTAATTGCATCTGATGTGTTTGATTTTTTTATAGAGCATAATAACTTAGATAATTTTACATCTGGAAATTATTCTGAAATAGAACTTTCAAAAATATTTGAAAATATAAATCTTCCTGACTATGCTCTAAGGGACATTGTATCGCTTGTAGAAAGAATTAAAGGTCCTATTGCTGTTAGATCTTCTTCTATACTTGAAGATTCTAAAAATTATCCTTTTGCAGGTATATATAAAACATTTATGATACCAAAACTTGAGAAATTATCTGATACGGTTAATCTTGTTGAAAAAGCAATTAAACTTATATATGCTTCTGTTTATTCTGCTGAAGCCAGAGAGTTTAGAAAGATGAATCCTCTAATACCTGATGAGGAGAAAATGTCAGTGATTATTCAGGAAGTTGTTGGAAGAGAATATATTAAAGGTTATTATTTTCCATTGATTTCTGGTGTAATTCAATCCTATAACTTTTATCCAATACATCCATTAAAACCTGAGGACCCTATAGTTCATATTGCGGCAGGACTTGGTGAAATAGTTGTAAGTGGAAAATATTTTATGAGATATTCTCCTTTAAATCCATTAGTGATTCATCAACTTTCAAACAACTCTGAGATTATTAAGAACTCTCAGAAAAAGATTGTTGTAATTTCTCTTGATAAACAGTCATCTCTTTCCTATTTTGGTTGTTCTAGTATGAAAGAAATAGCTGTTGAAAGTATAGAACCGTCTGATGAAATGAAACTACTTTATTCAACTTATTTTATAGAAGATGATAAAATTGTTGATGGATATATGAAAAATGGTATGCCAATTTTAACACTTTTTCCTATTATAAGATCTGAAAATTTTTCTCTCAATAAAGTTTTCATTGAAATTGTAAAGAATATTACTTATTATATGGGGAGTAATGTTGAGATTGAATTTGCTGTTGATATAGATTATTCTAAATCTTATATATCACTTTATCTTCTTCAAGTGAGAAATCTTATTTCAAGGTTATATCATAGAAAATATATTGTTGATGATAAAAATTCAAAGAAATTGCTGGAATCTGATAAAACTGTTGGGAATTCATTTGTTACTGATATTACTGATATAGTTTATGTTAAAGAAGATTCTTTTAACAATATGGAAACTATTAATATTGCTAAAGAAATTTCAGAGATAAATAATATATGTAAAAATGAAGGAAGAAAGTATATACTTATTGGACCTGGGAGGTGGGGTAGTAGTGATAGATATCTTGGAATTCCTGTAAAATGGAATGATATATCCATGGTAAGAACTATTGTTGAAGTGTCTTTTGAAAATTTCAACGTTGAGCCATCTTATGGAACTCATTTTTTTCATAATATAGTAGCTATGAATATACCTTATTTTTCTGTTGCTATGAATAAGATTAATTGGGAAGAGATTTCTAAAATGGTTAATATTATGGAAAAAAAATATATTAGATGGGTTAGAACTATTTCTCCGTTAGTAGTATTAGTTCAAGATGGTAAAGGAATGATTTTTGTTAAAATATAAATATGAATTTTAAAATACATTCAGATCATCTTTTTCTTTTAAAAAAAACTTCCCGTACACTTAATTTTAGTTTTACTATTCTTCCACCTTATATTAGATATATGCTTTCTTATGGATATCTTGTAGCAAGAGCAATGGATAGTGTAGTTGATGTCAGTAATATTGATAATAAAATTAAAATTAAGTTCATTGAAGCTGTAAAAAACTCTGTTTTTCAAGATTCTTCTAATTTTTTTTCATATCAATTTTTAAAAGATTTAGTTGAAAATATGAATAAATATGAATCTGAACTTGTTATTAATTTAAAAGAAATAATAAAGTATTTTAAGTCGAATCTTTCATCTTATGATATAACTATTTTTAGAAAATTAATTTTTGGTCTTTCTAATGGCATGATGATTGATATTTGTGATTTTAAAGAAGGTTGTATATCTAATATGCATATTTTAAACAAGTATGTATCTTTAATTGGAGGTATACCAGCAATATATTGGTATGATGTATATAAAAATTATAAACCATCTATTTTTAAAATAAATCTATATTCCTCTGCTTATAGAATAGGTAAAGCTCTTCAATATACAAATATACTTAAAGATCTTAATGAGGATATTTCTAAAAAAAGATGTTATATCCCATATACCTATTTATTAGAAAAAAATGTGAATATAGAAGACCTCAAACATCCATTTTCTATTTATAAAATTAAAGATTTTATAAGGTCTGTTATAATAATGTGTGTTGATTTTTTTGATGAATCTGAAAAGCTTATTTCTGCTATAGAACCAACTGAATTTACACTTAAACTTTCTCTTATATGGCCTATATATTGGGCTATGGATACACTTCATCTTGTTTACGAAAAAAATCCACTTAAATCGAAAATTAAAATATCTAAGTTTTCCGTTTATAAAACACTTCTTAAATCTCCTTTATTGTTGAATAACTCAGTTTTTTCACAAGGATATCGTTTTAGACGTGAAACTCTTATGCTTTCTTTAAACTCATAAAGTATTTTTTGTTATAATATAAATTGTTAGCTTTTTTAATTTTGTAGTAATTATTTATGAATGGGTTTATTATTTTTTTATTAGCCTTATCTTTTAATTTTTGGAGTGAGTTGTATAAGGTTGATTCATTTGTTTTTGATTTTGATAGTAGCTGGAATTCAACGAAAGGTAGTGACCCTAATTCTTCTTTAAGAATAGAAAAAGGAGCTAATTATGCTGAATTTATAAAACTTGAGGATGAACTCTCTGATTTTTATATTAAATCTCGACTTGAAGAACAACGGCAACAGATAGAAGCTAAAGCTTTAAAACCAAGTTCAGTTAAAGTTACAAATATTCATACAAAATCTAAAGCTTATTATTTCACTTATCAAGATAGAAAAGAAAGTACCATTGCACTTTTTACTTATGATGGTTTGACATATTCATTTATATCTAGTGGGATTGGTGAGGATTTGTTTAAAAAAATGATATTTACTTTTAGAAAAGAAGGTGAATCAATTGAAATTCCTAAACCACAACAAAAACCTAAAAGAAATGTTTCAAAACCTAAGCCAATAGAGAATACAAATCTTCAATATATTTCCATAGCAGAAAATATATTATCTTCAATACCTGTAAATTCTTCTACCTATTCTATCACCTCAACTACTGAAACATCTCTTTCTACAGAAATTGTCAAAATTGAAGATGTTATTCCTTCTTCTGAAGTTGTTGAACATAAAACACTTGGTATAAAAGAGCAGGTTGTAAAAAAGTCTTTTTTACAAAAGTTTTCAGAATATATAAAATCACAACATCAAAATTCTAAAATGGTTGTTGAAAGAAAGCCTTTGTCTCCATATTTTACAATTTTTATTATTATTATTTATATTGGAGTTTCTTTATTTTTTAGATTTAAAATTTCAAAATATTCAAATTTAAGACTTAAACCATATCCTAAAGAACTTCCACCTGATTTTTTGTTTCCGTTCATAATAACAAGACTTAAAACATCAAAAGAAACTATTTATCAGATAATCACAAGAACTGGACAGTTTTTATCAGCGTCTATTTCTCATCCATATCGTGCCTTATATCCATCCTCTATTGTGTTATTGATTCTTTTTCATGGTTTTTGGAGTTTAATATCTATTTTCGATGATAAAATAATTGAAGATATATTCTTATCAATACCTTTTGGTAACTACTTACTTTCTTTTATTGAAATTCCGTTTTTAATAGCATATTTTTGGACATATTATAATAAAAATAAATTTGTTTCAAAATTAGTTATAAAAGATTCTCAAATGGCTGAAATTTCTACAGCAATATCTACTTCGGATGGTTTTGTTATAAAAGATTTAAAAGGTAGAGAAACAATAAAGATTAAAAGAATTGGATTTTGGAAGAGAAGATATGTTTTTATAAATGAAGATAATAATCAGTTTATGGAAATAAGAGATGAATATCCAACTATATGGATTGCTATAAAAGTTATAGGTAATTATTTTATTAAAAAAAGATGCTATTATTCTATAAGGAATGAAAAGGATGATTTGGTTGGATTCCTTTATTTGGATAATAATAATTTTGATTCATATCAGGTGCATTTTGATTTTGATTATATGAGGCTTGTAAATTCAGTACAACTTGTTGCTTCTATACTTTATATTATATCTGTAGATAGAGAAGAACATATTTTTATACTTTGATTTATGGCTAAGTATATATATGGAATTAATACTATAAGAGAAGTTTTGGACAAATCAAAAAGAAAAATTTATCGTCTTATAGTTGAAAATTCAAGCGGTTCAAAATTAATGGATATTATAAAAATTGCGAATAAAAAAAAAATTCCTGTTCAATTTGCTCCAAAAAGGTTACTAGATAAGTTAACTTCTTCTGCTAACCATCAAAATATTGTTTTAGAAATTGATGAGGTTAAATTTTATTCAATTGATGAGGCAGTTGAAGAATTTATTAACAAAAAAAATTTGTGTTGGTTGGCTGTAGATAGTGTTACTGATCCGCAGAATTTTGGAAGTATAATACGGAATGCTGTGTGTTTTGGTTTTTCGGCAGTTATTTTCTCACAAGATAGAAACTGTCAAATATCACCAACAGTAGAAAAAATAGCATCTGGAGCAGTTGAGTTAGTTAAATTTATAAGAGTTGTGAATCTTAATGCATCATTACAATATTTAAAATCAAAAGGTTTTTGGGTTTATGGTTCATCTCCTAATGGTGTTGATGTTAGGAAAATTAATTTTAACTTCCCTATTATTTTAGTAGTTGGTTCTGAAGGAGAAGGGATAAGAGTAAAAACTCTTCAACATTGTGATGAAATAGTTTCTATTCCTCAAATAAAGGAGTTTGATAGTTTAAATGTTTCTGCTGCTTCAGCTATATTGATGTATGAAATAAGGAGAAGAATTTAGTTAATCAAAAAAGGTAAAATATAATTATGCATAAAGATATAAAGGAGATATTATTTTCTAAAGAAGTTATATCTAAAAGAGTTAATGAACTTGCTAAAACAATAAGTTCAGATTATAAGAATAAAAATCTTTTTATGGTTGGGGTGTTAAAGGGTTGTTTTATGTTCCTCTCTGATCTTGTTAAAGATATAAAATTAGATTTAAATGTTGATTTTATGATGATATCTTCATATGAAGGTAAACAATCAAGTGGTGTAGTTAGAATACTTTTAGATCTTAAACAGCCAATAGAAGGAAGGGATGTATTAATAATAGAAGATATAGTTGATACTGGACTTACTATAAATTATCTTATTAAAAATATGAAAGCAAGAAACCCTGCATCTTTAGAAGTGTGTACACTTCTAAATAAACCATCATGCCGTAAAATTAAGGTAAATCTTAAGTATGTTGGTTTTGATATACCAGATAAATTTGTAGTGGGATATGGATTAGACTATAAAGAATATTATAGGAATTTACCTTATATAGGGGTTTTAAAGGATGAGGTCATATGAAAAAGAATAATACTTTTAAACAAATGATGCTATGGTTTTTATTTTTTATACTTCTTGCTGGAATTTATAATAGTTTAATGATGAGTGAACGGGAAAGGGAGGTTCCATATTCTTATTTTAAATTGAAACTTAAAGATAAGCAAGTTAAAAAAGTTTACATATCTAACGATACAATAAGAGGTGAAGTTGTTGAAAATGGTAAGGTTATTAAGTTTAGAACTATACCTTTATCTGATCCTGATTTAGTTAAGGATATGGAGAATTCAGGTGTTGAAGTTTTTCAAGGTGTACCTGATAGGAGCTGGATTACAACAATCCTATTTAACATTGGGTGGATAATTTTGTTTATAGTTGCCTGGTGGTTTATATTTTTTAGGCAAGCAAATGTTACCGGAAAGCAAGCTATGAATTTTGCAAAATCAAGAGCAAGACAGGTTGATCCTAAAAAGAATAAAGTAACATTTAAGGATGTTGCTGGATGTGATGAGGCAAAAGAGGAACTCCTTGATATAGTTGATTATTTAAAAAATCCAGATAAATACAGAACACTTGGAGGAGTTTTACCTAAGGGAGTTCTTTTATATGGTGCTCCTGGAACGGGTAAAACTCTTTTAGCAAGAGCAGTTGCTGGGGAAGCACAAGTTAATTTTTTTAGTGCAAGTGGTTCTGAGTTTGTTGAAATGTTTGTTGGAGTTGGTGCAGCAAGAGTAAGAGATTTATTTGAGAGAGCTAAAAAAAATGCTCCGGCTATCATATTTATAGATGAACTTGATGCTGTTGGTAGACATAGATTTGCAGGAATTGGTGGTGGACATGATGAGAGAGAACAAACTCTAAACCAGCTTTTAATAGAGTTAGATGGTTTTGAAGTAAAAGAAGGAATTATTCTTATAGCGGCAACAAATAGACCAGATGTTTTGGACCCTGCTTTACTTAGACCAGGCAGATTTGATAGAAGAATTCATGTCCCTGTTCCAGATTTAAATGGACGTTATGAAATACTTAAAGTTCATGCTGAAAAAATAAAACTATCTAAGTCAGTAGATCTTAATATTGTAGCTCAAAGAACGCCTGGTTTTGCTGGAGCAGATCTTGCAAATATAATAAATGAAGCTGCAATAATTGCTGCAAAAAAGAATAAAGAAGAGGTTGATTTTTCAGATGTTGAAGAAGCCATTGAAAAACAAATTGCAGGTCCTCAAAGAAAAAGTAGGATAATCTCTGAAAAAGAAAAAAAGATTATTGCTTATCATGAAGCAGGACATGCTCTTGTAGCAAAAATTATTGATGGATGTGACCCAGTTCACAAAATATCTATTATACCAAGGGGACCTGCTCTTGGATATACTTTACAGCTTCCCCAAGAAGATAAATATCTCCTTTCAAAAAATGACATTCTATCTAAACTGTCTGTATTACTTGCAGGAAGAGCGACAGAAGAGGTCATATTTGGAGAAATTACTACCGGTGCTCAGGATGATCTTTCAAAAGCAACATCTTATGCTCAAAAGATGGTTATGGAATATGGAATGAGTGATAAGATTGGTCCATTATCTTTAAAGAAAGATGAACATGAGGTTTTTTTAGGAAGAGATATTGTTAAACAACATCATTATTCAGATGAAACTGCAAAAAATATAGATGAGGAAATTAAGCGAATAGTTAGTGAATGTTATTCTAAAGCGAAATCTATAATTATAGAAAACAAAATTATACTTGATAAAATTGTAAATGTTCTTCTTGAAAAAGAAACAATATCAGGTGAAGAGTTGAATGTTATAATAAATGGAACATAAAATTATTTAAGATGATAAAGGGGATGAGTAATTATATATTAGACATCGTTGATATATCTATTGTATATTACATAATTTATAGACTTCTTTTAATTCTTAAAGGTACGCGTGCTGTTCAAATCATGGGTGGGATTTTTCTCCTTGCTTTTATTACCTTTTTAAGTAATATTGCTGGTTTAAACGCAACTTTTTGGCTACTTCAACAATTTTGGTTTGCTGGTGTTTTTTTACTAATAGTTGTTTTTCAACCAGAAATAAGAAATGCATTAGCTAATTTAGGTTCTGATCCGTTTGGTAGGATTATAGTCCCACGTGAATATAATTTTATAATTGAGATAATGAAAGCTACTAAGGAAGCTTCTTCTAAAAAGATTGGTATGCTTATAGTATTAGAGCAAGATATGGGACTTAAAGAATTTATTTCTACAGGTATTTTTATAAATGGAGAGGTAAGTTCAGAACTTCTTATATCAATATTTTCTAAAAAATCGCCTCTACATGATGGTGCCGTGATCATTTCTGGTAATAGACTTGTTGCTTCATCATGTCAACTCCCTCTAACTGAAAGAAGCGACCTTTCTTCTATTTTTGGTATGAGGCATAGAGCTGCTATTGGAATTAGTGAGGTAACGGATGCGATTGCTATTGTGGTTTCTGAAGAGCGTGGGGATGTGTCTGTAGCTAGAAATGGACAGATAATGGTAAAAGTAGATTTAAAAGAGCTTGAAAAAGATCTTTTATCTCTGTATAAATCAAAAAATCAAAGAAGTTTATTTAGAAAAGCAGATAGAGTATGAATTTAAAAAAATATTTTACAGAAAACTGGCAGATTAAACTAGTGTCGCTTGGTATAGCTTTGATAATATGGTATTTATCTAAGAAATGAGTAAGAAATGAGGTTTTTAGTATATCTTATTTTACTATTTTTATTTTTAACAATATTATTTTTTACTAAACCTGATTATATAGCATTTAAAAAATATAGTTGTCCTAAAAATATAACTATAAGGCATATCAGTTCAGATTATTCTTTTGATAATATATGTGAAAATATCCAGAAATCATTAGATTCGATTAATGTAAATGAAGATATAAAAGTTTTTATTTTGCCAAAATTTTTTTATAAACTTTTTCTTTTTGGTTATTCTAATGATTGTTATCTTAATGTGGTATATCCTTCAATATATCTTAATCAAGATTTTTCATATGATATATTTAAAAATACAGAACTTTTAGAAAGATTATATTCTCTTAAACTTCTTTTAAAAACTCCTCTGCTTTCATACTTATCTATACCATCTTGGAAGATAAAAGGATATGTTCATTATATTATTAATGAAGTAGACAAATTTCACTTGTCAGATATATGTTATGAAGATAAAAAGAATAATTTTGGTTATGTTGAATTTGAAAATAAAATTGTTGTAAAGTATTTAATTGAGATAAAGCATTATAATGAAAAAAACTTATTTGAAGATAATCTGTATTATCAAGCTTACTTAGATGAAGCAAAAAGATATTATTGTAAATAAGGAGGGAGTTATGAGAGAAAATTATATAGAAAAGTATGCTTTGGTAATGAGATGGGCTTGTTATTATACTAATCCTAATCTAAAAAAAGGCTCAACTGTGCTTTTAAGATTTGATTTAGAAGGATTAAAACTTGTTGAGTATATTTATAGAATTTTAGTAAAAGATGGACTAAATGTTATACCTAGAATGATATTAACTCCAACGATGGAAAAGGATTTTTACACTTATGCATCTAGTGAACAATTGAGATTTATACCAAAAGGCGAGAAAGAGTTTTTTGAAAATTTAAATTCCAATATCTATATTCATGCTCCATCTTCATTAACTCATCTTAAAAGTGTTGATACTTCAAAACAGGCAGAGTTTGCAAAAGCAAGAAAATTTTTAAGAGATATAATGCAATTTAGAGAGTCAAAGAAACTTTTTGGTTGGACTTTATGTACTTATCCAACTAATGAACTTGCAGAACAAGCTGAACTTTCTTTAGAGGAATATACAAATCAGATAGTAAAGGCATGTTTTTTAAATGAGAAAGATCCAGTTAAAAAATGGAAAGAAGTTTTTAAAAATATAGATGAAATTAAAAGATGGATTGATGGTTTAAATATTGATGAAGTAAGAATAGAGTCAGATAATATGGATTTAAAAATAAAAATAGGAGAAAAGAGAAAATTTCTTGGTGGAAGTGGACATAATATACCATCATTTGAAATATTTACATCTCCTGATGCAAGATATACTCAAGGAACATATTATGCAAACTTAAAAACTTTTAGGGGTGGGAATTATATAGAGAAAATAAAAATTGAATTTAAAGATGGTTTTGCTATTAAAGTATCTGCAGAAAAAGGTCAAGAATATGTAGAAAAAATAATGAAGACTGATGAAGGAGCAAGAAGAATCGGTGAGATTTCGTTAACTGATGTTAGATTTTCCAAAATAGATAAATTTATGGCTGATATATTATTTGATGAAAATTATGGGGGAAATTTTGGAAATTGCCATATAGCTATAGGTTCTGCCTATATAGACACATATAAAGGTGATTCTTCTAAACTTTCTAAATCTGATCGTGAAAAACTTGGTTATAATGATTCTGCAATACATTGGGATTTGATAAATACTGAAAATAAAACTGTTACTGCTAAATTGAAAAACGGAAAGACTCTTTTAATATATGAAAAAGGCATGTTTAAATACTAACTGAATAAATTCTTCAATGCTATTTATTAAAGATATTCAAAGAAAATCTGTTTTTTTTGCAAGTTTCATAGCAGCTTTTTCAGCTTTATTTTGTTTTATATCATACGAGCTTTTTAGATCATCTGCTGAATCCGTTTTTTTATCGCGATATAATGCTTCAGATAAAGTTTATGCTCTTGCTGTTGTTCCACTTATTTTAATTCTTATAATTTTTATATACTCAAAAGTTCTTGATAGATTAGGACCTAAAATTGTTACTATCTTGTCATTTTTAGTTTTTTTTATTTTAATGATTACTTTTTATTATGGAAGCACAAAAAAAATTTCCTTTTTTATTTTTTCTGTTCTAATCTTCAAAGAAGCATATATAGTTGTTTTATCTGAAATTTATTGGTCTTATATTAATTCAATATTAAAAATAAATGAGGCAAAATTATTAAATGGATATATTGCTGGTTTTGGAGCATTAGGTTCTGTTATTGGAGGTTATTTAGTTGTAAAAATGATTGGATTTCTTTCGACAGAGAAGCTTTTTTTATTAAGTAGTTTTTTTCTTCTATTTGCTTTGTTAATTATGTGGTTTGCATATAATTATGAGCTTCCATCATTCTTTCCAAAAAATAAAAACAACACTAATTATTCTTATATAAAGAATATAGTAGAAAATGATATTCTTAAAGTACTTTTTGTAACAGTTTTTATATCTCAGATCTTTTCAACTTTTGCTGATTTAAACTTTACTGAATATCTTAAAAAGGAAATACCATTAAAAGACGAGAGAACAAAATATCTTGGTAATTTTTGGACTACAGTTAACATATTTTCATTTACTTTTCAATTTATACTATCTCCTTTACTTCTCAGGAATTTAAAACCTATAAGAATTCTTTTCTTTATTCCTATTGTTCATGTTTTTAGTGTTTTATATGCAATTTTTAATCCATCTCTTTTTACAGCCTCTGTTGTTTTTTTCTTGTTTAAATCACTTGATTATTCAATATACAGAGCTGCTAAGGAAACTTTGTATATTCCGTTTGATTTCGATATTAGATTTAAAACTAAACAACTTATAGATGCTTTTAATTATCGTTTTGCTAAAGGATTTATATCAATATTTCTTTCATTTTTAAACTCTTTTGGATTTAAATTTTTCCCTTATTTAATGCCATTATCTCTGGTTATTTCATATGTTTGGTTTTGGTTTTTGAAAAAACTTGATAAATATTAATATTTTATGTGAAAGGAAAATTTATTTATATTTCCTAAATATCCCATTTGTGAATATGAATAATCAAAATACAAGTTCCAATATTTTATTCCAATACCAAAACTAAAAGGTGAATATTCTTTTAAATCTCCAATATTTTTGGAGGTTATTCCGCTTCTTAGATATAAATAATTTCTTCTTGTTAATCTTATTGAAAGTTCTAAACCACTGGATATGTATGATACAGAATCTTCAGGTGATATTATATCAGTGTTAATTATAAGCTCTCTTGATAGAAAAATAGTGCTTCCTATTTTTATTACTTTTGGTATTTGATAAGACTCTTTATCTAATTTCATATTTCCAAGAATATTTTGAATAACAAATGAAATTACAAGTTTGTCTTCAAAAAGATATGGAAAAATAAAACCTATATCACTTGATAAAGTTGTTGCTGTATTTTCTATTTTATTTATTATAACTTTTCCGCTACCACCAAATACTATTCTTTTATTTTTTTGTTTAGTTAGTCCTGAAAGATAACTTGCAAATCCAGCTTCTATTACCATTTCGTATGGGGAATAATTACCTAAACTAGAAGCAAATTCGTCAGTCTTTTGAATTTCACCCCAACTAAGTCTCTTTAATCCAAATCCAAAAGTCCCAGTATTTTTACCAAGGTTTTTGGCAAAAAAGAATGAGCTCATTGATATGTCTTCAAAATAAATTGAATTAGATGCAAAAACAGAAAGTTTTTTTATATTAATTATTAATGCAGGATTAATGTCTAAGGATGATGCATCATTTATTGATGAACTACAAGCTTCTGCCATAGCTTGGCATCTTGGACTTGGGTTAATTTTAATAATATTTGATGCATATGTTCCGTGAGTGTTTTTGCTAAAGTATGCGTAAATATTTACGTGTAAGATTAAAATTATGAATATGTTCATCTCTCTATTCCAATTTTCTTAATTACTTTTTTGCCATCAGGAGATACTATTACGACTATATATATACCTGATGATATATCTTTACCATTTGTATTTTTCCCGTCCCATTGAACCATTCCACAATTATTTGTAGTTAGTTTTTTTATTAGTTCTCCAGAAAGTGAATGTATGTATATTTGTGTGTTAGGTGGAAGGTTTGAAAATGTTAGATATCCTGGTGTTGTATTTGGTTTGTATGGATTTGGATATATTTTGATATTGTCAATATTGTTAGCTGCTATAAGCTCCATTATAGCAAATATGGAAAAACCATATGTTTCACCAATAATATAGTTTGAAGTTTTATGTGAACGTAAAGGAACCCAAAGATTTTTCTCTTCATCGTATCTTGCTAATACGAGATTATTTGGATTTACTGATGGAGGAAGTGTGCTATATGGAATTTTTATTGTTATTGGACCTGTAAAAAGGACTTTTGGAATTATATATACCCTTGCAGCGTATCCAGTGTGATTTAAATTAGCCGCATTTGATAACGCTTGAGGTATGGAAGAGATAGGTTCAATAAAAAGTCTAGTAGCACTGCCAAGAGAGTAAGGAGGAATTATCACTTCTATTGAACCATATGAAAATGGTATTGACAATATGTTTTGAATGGTGTGATTTATAATTTTTTCTGCTCTATATAATGTTTCAACTGAACCAAGATCTAAGTATTCACTCTCTTCATTATTTATTCCTCTTGCTTTTATTCTAACATAGTATCTTGTTCCAAAATTTAGGTTTCCAAATACAATTGATGTTTGATATGTTTGATTTGTTCTAAATAAAAATGAGAAATCTGAATGTGTTGATGATTCTATTATATATAACGTATGAGTAGAATTTGAATTATTATCCCATTGTGCTGAAAAACCATCAAGTAGAATGTTTATATATGTTGGATTAACTATAGATGGGATTTCAACACGAGTAGTTGTTTTCAATACTTCATATTCAGAAGGTATTGAGCTGAAGTTTAAAGCAGAAACTCTTGCTGAATAGATTGTATTTCCGTTTAAATTATAAAATGTTGCTGATTTAGACAAAGTATATGATGAGATTATTGTTATAAAACCATTAGAAGATATTTCAGCAAGGTATGGAGTACCTATTGCATTTGAAGTATCTTGCCAGTTTAGAATAATAGTTCTTGTTGAAGTAATATGTGTAAGATTTGATATTTTATATGCTAGAGTTGCTACAGGAGTAAAATATACTGGACCTGTTGGAATCATATGTCTATTGTATATAGTAATTCTTTTATAATATGTTGTATTAGATTGTAGCTCATTAAAATAAGCATAAGAATTATATGTCCAAGAGGATTTTGTGCTTAGAGGATGATCTATAAAATTTGTTGATGATATTTCAACAAGATATAGTGTATCTGGAGGATTTGAATTTGGATTATAATTAATTTGCATTGAGTATGTTGTATGTTTTGATAAAGGTGTTTCAATTGGAAAGTTTGCAAGTGTAGAAGTTTCAATTATAAAATTATAATTTGACTCACTTGATGAATTTATACTTCCAATTCTAAAGTGATATGTTGTGTTTGGAATTAATCCTGTAATATCAAGATTTGTTATTTGGTGATATTTAGTATATGAAAATATTTTCGGGTTAAAATAAGGGGAAGTAGATGCTTCAAAAAAATATCCGTTTGAATTATATATCTCTGACCAGCTAGCATGCGCACTTGTTATATATATTTTAAAGTTAGAGACAGTTGGAGGTTCTGTTAAAGTCCTTATAGGTTGGGTTATATAGAAGTAATTTGTGCTTTCACTAAAAACTGCTCCAACTCTAATATGATATAGTGAGTCAGTATTGAGGTTATATAGGGTAAGTTGATTTTGTTGGTTATTTGTTGTAGATGTGGTTTTATCTATTTGAAGGAATCCTTCTTCGGTACTCACTTCAACTACATAACCATCTGTATCGGCTGTTGAATAGGAGATTGTTATTGTGGTACTTGAATATGATGACACGTATGGATGAATTTGTATATTAGGAAATGGTGTTGTTCTTGACTCTATTTCTGAGTAATTTATAGCACCCTTTCCATTTATTGTCCCGACTCTCATAAAATATGTTAGGTTTGGTCTTAAATTTGATATAGTTAGATTGTTTATATAGTTTGAAGATGTATATGAGGAATATATTATTCCTCCATTAAATGAAGTTGTAGATACTTCAAATATATATCCATAAGTTCCCCATGGACTTGTAGACGCTGGTCTTAATTCGTAAGTTGCTTTTATACTAAATGGATATGTGATATAATTTATAACTGTTTTGTCAAGTGGCATGGTAAGAGTCATAGTATCTATGGTCGTTGAATAATTTGGCATATTGTCACTATTCAATGAGCCTACTCTAAAATAATATGTTGTATTTGGATAAAGTCCTATTATTTCAAGTTGTGTTTGAATTGGGTTGTAAGTTATAGATGAGATATAATTTGTGAATAATGAGGATGATGATGCTTGGAGTATATATCCTGATGTATGTGTTGATGGTGAGATAGGAGTCCACGAAAACTTAGCTGAGAATGATGATATGTTTACTAAATTAAGATTTTGTACAAATGGTGATAATGTTGTAATTGAGTATCTTTCCTTGTTTTCTACATTTATCGAATTTAAAACAGAAAAATTCACTTTATAAAATGTATTTGTTGACAAATCAATTATATTTTGAAAACTAATATTTGGATTAGATATTTGCGTTTGAAATACAACGTTATCATACTCATCAGTTATTAGAATCGAATATCCGTTACTACCATTTTCATTTAAACCATTTACAGGCGTCCAATTAATAGTTATACTAGTAATATAAACTTTAATTTCCAATAAATCTGGTAATTTTGCAACAGTTTGTGTTGATATTATTGTAGAAAATAATGTAGGTCTTCCTTTTCTATCAATCGGTTTTATCCTAAAATAATACGTTGTATTCGTTTGAAGTTCTTCTATTTCGTATGGTGGAAGTCCTGTTATAAAATAACTTGTTGAAATATTAATAAAAAAATTAGAATCAGTAGATACATCTATCTGGTGTAATGTATCATTGGCATTATAAGAGGTATATGTTAATATGATTTTTGCTTTGGTGTCATTTATATACATATTTCTTATTATATTAGGATTATCTGCGATAGCTGTTAGAGTTACAGTTGATAATGTATTTGATATATACTGTGAATCAGATTCAGTTGAGATTTTTACTCTAAAATAGTATGAAGTATTTCCAGTAAGGTCTATAAATGTTGTTGAGTTTGATAATAAATTTGAAGATTTAAGTATGCTTACAAAATTATTTGTTGATAATTGAAAGATATATGAGTTTGCTCCTATTAGATTCCAAGTATATGTTATTGAAGTTGTATATACTGTTTGAGAGGGATTTAAAGAAGTAGAATATAAATTTAATTTAGATATTATAAAAGCTATTAAAAATAGTAGCACTCTTGATAAGTTTTTCATTATATAAGATATATTTTACTTTTTTTAACTTAATTATTAACTTTTCTATTGAGAAATACATAGGTCCTTTGGACTCTTGACAGGTATTTATAAAACCTATAACATATAAATGGTATGATAGGATATAGTAAGAGATTATATATTATGGCTACATTGTTGATATCTTTAATTTGTATTAGTTTTAGTTTTTCTCAGAACTCTCAAAGCTTACCAGATAGAGCTGTCCATCATTTAAAAGATGATAAGACATCTTTTACAAAAATAGATATAGATACAAATTCTATTAATCATTATCTTGAACACCATCTATTTGAAGAGAATATACGAGATCCTTATAGAATACTTAGAAGTTGGCATTTAATTAGAAGAAAACCAGAAAAAGTAGCAGATACATTCCTTGACCTTATTTCTTCTATTAGTGAGAATGAACAAAAGCGACTTATTGAAAGATATTCTGGACAGCTTTCTGTTCTGCTTGAAGAACTAGATAAAAAAAATTCTGTTAAATTTGAACCTGTTTTTGAAATACTTACAAGAAATAAATTTCCAATAGAGCCAGCGAATTTTGAAAATTTAAGACCCATTGCTGAAGATATAATTAGAAGATATGTTGATGAATATAACCAATTCTTACGTAGGATGCCACCAGAGAGAAGAACGATTGAAATTTCAACTTCAACATTAAATTATGAGAATGCTGTTAATAAGCTTGTTGAATTTACTCGTAGAATAAGAACAAACCCTCATAGTTCTCTACCAATTGCTGATAATTTGAGTGTAAAGTTTTCTACTAACACATCTGTTCAAAATACTCTTTCATATCTATTTCTTGAAAATTCTAAATATCAAGAGGCGGAAAAATATGCTTCTAAGTCAATTGAGATTGATTCAAAAGAAAACTTTGAAGCATACACTCTTAGGTCTCAAGCAAGATACTCTCTCAAAAATATTAAGGGTGCTATAGAGGATATTAAAAAAGCAAGTGAAATAGATCCTTCTGATGAAACTGCACGTCTACTTGCTACTTATTTTTCGAAACAATCAGATTTTAGTTCATCTAAACTTTCGGCAGTGAAAGATAGTTTTAGTTCGAATTCTTCTGCTTTTGAAACTTCTCTTCCTGCATCTTCTAAAAAAATGAACACTTATCAAGATATAAATTTTTCATCGTCTCCTGAAATCACAGATGACGATAAAAAAGCAAGTTATTATTTAAAAATGTCTCAGATAAAAGCTGAGATGAAAGATTACCCAGAAGCATTAAAATATGTAAATAAAGCCATTGAGAAAAATCCATCTAATCTTGATTCTTATATAGAAAGAGCAAATATATATAACTTGATGGGGAATTATACTGATGCTATAAATGATACTACGTATGTTCTAAGACATGACCCTAACAATATATTTGCTCTAAATATACGTGCTTGGGCACTTTATAGGAAGGGAGAACTTGATGGTGCATATTTAGATACTTCTAAAGCTATTGATATAAAACCTAATTTTGCAGATGCTATGTTTTTAAGGGCTCTTATATATGAAAAGCAAAGCAGATATGATGATATGCTTAGAGATTTAGAAAAAGCAAGTAGATTAAATCCAGCTTACACTTCTTATTTTAAAGATGCAATAGCAAGTTATTCTTATCGAGCACCTAATTTTATGAGTTATTATGATAGGAATAGAGATATTTTTTCTAAAGTTAAAAATTCTGAAGAAAAAACATCTTTTAATATAAAACGTTTTTCAATTTTATTAATGCTTACGATTGTTGGTGGTGTGCTAATAGGTATTTCTCTTCTTCATATGTTATCGCCTAAAGTAACTCGTTCTACTACAAATAATTCTTCTTTATCCGTCTCAGATACTATCACGCCAAATATATTTTATGAAGGAGTAGCTAGTGGTAAGTATAAAATACTTAAAAAAATTGGGCAGGGAGGTATGGGAACAGTCTATCTTGCTGTAGATCAATCTCTTAATCGCGAGGTTGCTATAAAGAAAATGAACGAAGATATTAAGATGAATGAGAGAGAAAAACAGAGATTTCTTGAAGAAGCAAGAACTGTGGCTATGCTTCATCATCCAAATATAATAGAAATATATACCATATTTGAGGAAAAGGGAGATCTTTATCTTGTTTTTGAATATATAGATGGAACGAGTCTTGATAAAAAGTTAGATTTATCTGTAAGAATGCCTTTTTTTGAAGTTAAAGATATAATTATATCTGTAGCTAAGGCTTTGAAATATGCTCACTCAAAAAATGTTATTCACAGAGATCTTAAACTTTCCAATATTATGATTTCAAATGAAGGAATTATAAAAGTAACTGATTTTGGACTTGCTAAAGTGGTGAGAGAAGCCAAAGCTAGATATTCTTCAACTGAGGTTGTTGGAAGTCCTGCTTATATGGCTCCTGAGCAAGATCTTGGTATATTTTTAAAGGAATCAGATTTATATTCTTTGGGAGTTTGTATATATGAGCTTCTTGTTGGGGAGTTGCCTTTTAGTGGGCCAGATTATCATTATCAAAAGGAAAGAAAACTCTATACTCCACTTTCGCAGATAGTTGCTGGTTTACCTAAAAATCTTGATAGGATAATATCAAAACTTCTTGAACCAGATCCTCAATATCGATATCATACTGCAGATGAATTCTTATCTGATTTTGAAAAACTTTCATAATAATATAAATAGTTAGACTTATTGTCTTTAATAAGAAAAAAATCTGCTAAAATTTATAATGGAGGTTTTATGAAAGCTCTTATTAAAAAATATTCTGAAAAAGGAATATGGCTTGAAGATGTTCCAGAACCTATTTGTGGAGATAATGATGTAAAGATAAAAGTAAAACAAACATCAATTTGTGGTACAGATATTCATATATATAAGTGGGATGAGTGGGCAAAAAAAACTATTCCAGTCCCTATGATTATAGGGCATGAATTTGTTGGTGAGATAGTGGAGGTCGGTAAAAATGTTAAAGGTTATAAAATAGGACAAAGAGCAAGTGCTGAAGGACATATTACATGTGGATATTGTCGTAATTGTAGGGCTGGGAAGAGACATCTCTGTATTAACACAAAAGGGATAGGAGTAAATATTCCTGGAGCTTTTGCTGAGTATATTGTAGTGCCTCAGGAAAATGTTTTTCCAGTGCCTGATGTAGTTAGTGATGATGAAGCAAGTATCTTTGATCCCCTTGGAAATGCAGTTCATACAGTTCTTTCTTTTGATGTTTCTGGCGAGGATGTACTTATTACTGGTGCTGGTCCAATAGGTATAATGTCTGCTATTATATGTAAATATCTTGGCGCAAGACATATTGTTATTACCGATATAAACGATTATAGAATAAATCTTGCTAAAGAATGTGGAATAAAAAATGTTGTTGATGTAAGAAAAGAAAACCTTAAAGATGTTATTAAGATACTTAAAATGACAGAAGGATTTGATATTGGTTTTGAGATGAGTGGCAGTCCTCAAGCTTTTAATGATATGATTGAAGTTCTTAGAATGGGGGCTGGTATAGGTTTACTTGGAATTTTACCTGATAATACCCAAATTCCATGGAGTAAATTTATATTTAAAGCATTTACAGTAAAATGTATATATGGTAGGCAAATATTTGAAACTTGGTACAAAATGGCATCTATGATAGCTGGTGGACTTAACATAAAGGGAGCAATTACCCATCATTTTAATATAACTGATTACCAAAAAGCTTTTGAGGTTATGGCATCTGGAAATAGTGGGAAAGTTATATTGCGGTGGTAAGTGTGAGATATCTTTTCCTTTTACCTGTTTTGCTTTATATAACATCATGTTCCTATATTGATTCGAAACTTGGAGATTATTATTATTCAAAAGCAAAGAAAATAAGTTCTAAGGATGAAGTGACAGAAGTTGAAATAGAAAAATTTTTTAAATATATAATAAAAGCAATTGAAAAGAAAAAAAATATTCCTGAAGCTGTAGATATAGTTGATTCTGTTACTGATGCAAGTTTAAAAGCAGGATATTTAAAAGCTTACGATTATCAGTTTAAGTTTTATAAGAGGTATATAGAGGTTAATCCTTATGCTTGGAATGTTTATCTTAATATTATAAATATATTTGCTCTTAAAGGTGATATTTATAATCTTACAAATATTGCAAGTGATTTTGATAAAAATTCGAATCTAAAACCAGAATTTAAACTTCTCTCTTTTATAACAAAAACAAACTTATTATACTGGCTTGAAAGTTATGGATATCTTTCTCTTAGTGATGATTATGAAACTGTAATAGATTATCTTGATAGATATTGTAGAACATTTAAAGAATTAAACGATATAATACTACTTGAAAGAGAGGGATTTTTTAAAAATGCTGATTCTAAACTTTATTATTATTATCTTACTTCAATAAATGACCTTATGACTAAAGAAAACTTTGTTGTTAAAAATTGTGAAATAAATACAAGAATAAAGTCAAATCAAGCCTATTCTAGAATTATTAGATATTTTGTTACTGCTAATAAATATCTTTCTAAGCAAGAATATTCTAATGCAATAATGTATTATAAAGCAGCTTTAAATATAAATGAAAGATTTATTGAGGCTAGAAAAGGGCTGATTGAGTCGGAATTTCAAAATGCTCTTTCAATATCATTAATGAAAAAAAACAGCGAAAGTTTAATTGAACTGATTTATGAAAAACTTTCAGATGTTGATGATATGCTTCAAGAAAAAAAGAACGGATTGGGAACTGCTGTGCCGTTTATAACTGATGATAAGGTAATTTCATCTATCTATACTCTTAAAGCAGCAATGATAAGCGTAATATATGAAAATGAAAAAAATGAAAAGAAAAAAAACTCTCATTTTAAAATTCTAAATTTCTTATTAAATGAAGCAATAAAATATGATCCAACCAATAGACTTGCAAGAGAATTATACGAAAGATTTATAAAAAAATAGAATGCTTGTTTTATTGCTGTATATATTTTTAAGCTTTGGTATATGTTTTGAGGATAAATTTTCGGCACGTGGTATATTTGTAACTGTGGAATATAAAGGAGAAGTTGTAAAAGGAACAATATTATATTCATTTAAGTTTTTAAACATATCAGATTTGATTGAAATATATTCAATTCCATTTTATTTAATTAAGGATATTACACATTTGAATTTAGAAAAATCTTTTAAATTAAAATTTTATGGTCATAATTTTTATCTTTTTAGATATATAGCATCATTTACTAAACATAAAAATAATAATTTAGTATCTAATCAAGTTAATTATAATTCTTATGAAGAGACTGATTTTTTTGATTATTATTTTAAAAATATTGATAAGAATTTTAGTTTTTATCTTTTTGATATGACATTCCAATCTTTGTCTAAAGAATACTCATATATCCCAAAACATGCAAGAAAAAATTTTATAAATGATTTAGGAATATTGTTTAACAATTCTCTATTTAACATTAATAAATTGCTAAAATAATAATTTGATAATTTAAGGAGGGAGGATATTTTATGAAAGGTATTATACTTGCCGGTGGTAGTGGAACTAGACTGTATCCTATAACTAAGGCAATTACAAAACAATTACTTCCAATATACGATAAACCTATGATTTACTATCCTCTTTCCATTTTAATGCTTGCAGATATAAAAGATGTGCTAATAATATCTACTCCAAACGATATATCAAGGTTTAAAGATTTATTTGGTGATGGAAAAAATTTGGGGATGAATTTTTCATATAAAATACAGGAAAAACCAAATGGAATCGCTGAGGCGTTCATAATAGGGAGTGATTTTATTGGAAATGATTCAGTTGCTTTGGTTCTTGGAGATAATGTTTTTTATGGACATGGAATGACTGATTTGCTTAAATCTGCTAAACAAAAAACAAATGAGTTTGCTACTGTATTTGCTTATTATGTGAATGACCCACAAAGATATGGTATTATTGAGTTTGATAATTTAGCTATACCAGTTAGCATTGAGGAAAAACCTAAAAATCCAAAATCTAATTGGGCAGTTGTTGGGTTGTATTTTTATCCAAATAATGTAGTAGATATTGCTAAATCGCTTAAACCTTCTTGGCGTGGAGAACTTGAAATAACAGATGTAAATAAAAGATATCTTGAAATGAAAAAACTTAGAGTTGAGCTTATGGGTCGTGGCTATGCTTGGCTTGATACTGGTACGGCAGAGAGTTTAATAGAAGCTAGTAAGTTTATAGAAATAATAGAAAAGAGACAAGGTTTAAAAATTGGATGTATAGAGGAGATAGCTTGGAGGAATGGTTATATAACTGATTTGGAACTACTGAATATTGCTTCTAAATATCCAAATTCTTATGGAGAATATCTTAAAAATTTAGTTAAAAGGTGATTATGCCATTTGAATTTGAAAAAACCTATATAGATGGACTTATTTTAATTAAACCAAAAACTTTTTTAGATAGACGCGGTTTTTTTAGAGAAACTTTCAAAAAAACTGATTTTGAAAATATTGGTATAAATGTTAATTTTGTTCAAGATAATTTTTCTTATTCAATTAAAAATGTTATACGTGGACTTCACTACCAAAGAGAACCAAAAGAGCAAGCAAAGCTTGTTAGTTGTATCTATGGGGAGATTTTTGATGTTGCTGTAGATTTGAGAAAAAACTCTTCAACATATCTTAAATGGTATGGTGTTAGTTTAAGGCATGATAATGGTTGGATGCTTTACATCCCGCGCGGTTTTGCTCATGGATTTGCCGTAAAATCTGAATTTGCTTGTGTGTATTATAAATGTGATGAGGAATACTCACCGGAATATGATAGTGGAGTAAGATATGATGACCCAAATATTGCAATAGATTGGGGAATTAAAGAACCAATTATATCTGAAAAAGACTTAAAACTTCCGTTTTTATATATAAAATAAAAGGAGAATGTATGAAAAGTATAATGGTAACAGGTGGTTATGGTTTTATTGGTTCCAATTTTATTAGGTATTTATTTTATGATTCTGATTTTAATGGTTTTGTTTTAAACTATGATAAACTGACATATGCTGCAAATCCTCTTAATTTAATAGATATAGAAAAAAAATTTTCTAAAAGATATAAGTTTATAAAAGGGGATATATGTAATTATAATTTTGTGAAAAAGATTATAGAAGATTATAATATAGATACAATAGTGCATTTTGCTGCTGAAAGTCATGTGGATAGATCAATATATGGTCCAGGTAATTTTATTAAAACAAATATTGTTGGAACTTTTACTCTTCTTGAAGTTGTAAGATATTTTCATTCTAAAAATAAATCAATAAGATTTCATCACGTAAGTACAGATGAAGTTTACGGTTCACTTGGACCACGTGGATATTTTTATGAAACAACACCTTACTCACCAAGAAGTCCTTATTCAGCTTCCAAAGCTTCTAGTGACCATTTAGTTAGAGCATACTATCATACATATGGAATAGCAACTACACTAACAAATTGTTCTAATAACTATGGACCGTATCAATTTCCAGAAAAATTAATTCCTTTAATGATATTAAACGCTGTAGAAGGTAAGCCACTTCCAGTTTATGGAGATGGTAAAAATGTTAGAGATTGGCTTTATGTATGGGATCATGCTTGTGCAATTTATCTTGTTTTAAAAAAAGGTAGGATTGGTGAAACTTATAATATAGGTGGCGAATGTGAGAAGAAAAATATTGATGTGGTAAATATGATATGTGATGTGCTTGAAGATATTTATCCTTCGTCTAAAAATAAATTTCTTAATGGTAAAAAGTATAAAGATCTAATAACATTTGTTAAAGATAGACCAGGCCATGATAGGAGATATGCTATAAACTGTGATAAAATAAAAAAGGAACTTGGCTGGAATAGGAAATATGATTTTGATAATGGCATTATGCTTACTATAAAATGGTATCTTGAAAATAAAAAATGGGTAGATAGTGTAAGAAGTGGAAACTATCTTAACTGGATTAAGAAAAATTATAATAGGAGATAAAATGAAAAAAGCTTTAATTACAGGTATAAGAGGTCAGGATGGAGCTTATCTTGCTGAACTATTGTTGAAAAAAAGATATAAGGTTTATGGAGCTGACAGAAGAAGTGCTGATTCAGAACTTTGGAGATTGAAAGAATTGAAAATTGATAAGGATATAGAACATATATATATGGATTTACTTGAATATTCTAATATAATAGATGTTATAAAGAAAATAAAACCAGATGAGATATATAATCTTGCAGCGCAGAGTTTTGTTCAAGCATCTTTTGAACAACCAATTTTGACATCTGAAATAGATGCTATTGGAGTTTTAAGATTACTTGAAGCAATAAAGCTTTATAGTCCTCATACAAAATTCTATCAAGCTTCGACAAGTGAGATGTTTGGCAAAGTTCAGGATATACCACAAAATGAGAAAACTCCCTTTTATCCACGCAGTCCTTATGGTGTTTCAAAACTTTTTGCCCACTGGATAACCATTAATTATCGTGAGTCATATAATATGTTTAATTGTTGTGGAATTCTTTTTAATCATGAATCTCCGCTTAGGGGAGTAGAGTTTATAACTAGAAAAACAACATATACTGTAGCAATGATAAAATACGGTTTTGCTGATAAATTAGTTGTTGGGAATTTAGATTCAAAACGTGATTGGGGATATGCAAAAGAGTATGTTGAAGGAATGTATTTAATGATGCAACAAAAAAAACCTGATGATTATGTTCTTGCAACAGGTGAAACTCATAGCATAAGGGAGATGATTGAGTATGCTTTTAAATATGCAGGCTTTGATATTGTATGGAAAGGTAAGGGTATTGATGAGAAAGGGGTTGATAAGAAAACTGGGAAAGTTTTAGTTGAAATATCTCCAAAATGTTTTAGACCAGCAGAAGTGGAGATTTTAGTTGGTGATGCTACAAAAGCTAAAAAAATTCTTGGTTGGGAGCCTAAGGTTAGATTTGAAAAGCTTATAGAAATTATGGTTGATGCTGATTTAAGAAGAGTTTCTCAAAAAGGTTTTTAAATTCAATAGGAGGTTTTTGTGAAAGTTATAATTATGGCTGGTGGCAGTGGAACAAGACTTTGGCCTATATCTCGTGATAATTATCCAAAACAGTTTATAAAAATAAATGGTGAAAGTTTACTTCTTAAAACTTATAAAAGGTTTTTAAATTTTATATCAAAAGATGATATTTTTATTATAACAAATGAAAAATATAAGTTTTATATTCTTAATGATATATTCGAAATTAATCAAAATATAGAAAAAAATATAATCTTTGAACCTATTGCGAAAAATACAGCTGGAGCAATTCTCCTTTCATTAAAATATCTTAAAGAGAAA
>JANZZP010000003.1 GCA_026419335.1 Elusimicrobiales bacterium
TATTATATTTGGTAGAAAAATGAGACACAAAAGTATTGATAAGATAATAGAAGAAGTAGAAATACTATTAAAAAATAATTTTACAGATATAAGATTTATTACCCCTGATTTAGCATCATATGGAACAAATCAAAAACATGACTTTACAAACCTAAAAAAACTTGTTGATGCTTTAAAAAAAACTATTAAAGGAAAAGGAAGAATTTTTCTTGGAAGTTTTCCATCAGAAATAAGACCCGAAAAAGTAACCAATGAACTTGCAGAACTTTTAAAATCAATTACATCAAGTAAAACAATAATAATCGGTGCACAATCTGGAAGCCCAAAAATTTTAGAAAAAATAAATAGGGGACATTCAGTTGAAGATATAATAAATGCTACAGCTACTTTAGCTTTTTATGGTTTTAAAGTAGATATAGATTTTATGTTTGGATTTCCATTTGAAACAGATGAAGATGAAAAATATACTAAAGAATTAATAGAACTATTAGTATCAAAGTATAACTCAAGGATTCATATTCATTATTTTATGCCATTACCCGGAACTCCATTTGAATTTTTAAAACCAAAACCATTATCAAATAGTATGAGAAAATATCTTTCAGGACTAACATCCAAAAAGATTGCTTATGGACAATGGGAAAATCAGATAGGACAAAAGTCCTAAATAATTATTCCCCTTATTTACTTGTATAAAAAACAAAAAAGATTAAAATATTAGTGTATGTATAAAAAACAAAATTAGGAGGAGTAATGAGATATATAATAGTAATGTTATTTTTAATTATGAATGTAAACATTCAGGCAAATGAATTTAATTTTGATAATCCAACTCATTTAATAAATATCAATCAACAAGAAAGTATTATTCCTAATGTAGAGAAGGCAAAAGATAACACAATGACACCACAAAGATCTGTGGAAGATAAAATAGTAGGTGGGATCCCAGCCACGCAAGGAGAATTCCCTTTCTTAGTATCACTTCAACATTCTCAGTATGGACATTTTTGTGGAGGGTCACTAATAAAACCAAATTGGGTTTTAACAGCAGCTCATTGTGTTGATGGAATAACCCCAACATATATAGTAACTGGGCTATATAAACTTAATGATACATCTAAAGCTGAAAAATTTACACCAGTGAAAATAATAAAACACCCTTATTGGGATTCATCTAAAATGGATTATGATTATGCTCTTATACAACTCAATGGTAATTCACAATATCCAACAATTAAATTAAATACACAAGAGTTAAAACCACCACTAAAATTCACTGTTGCAGGATGGGGAACAACCTCAGAAGGGGGAAATATTTCAAATACTCTTTTGAAAGTAAGCATTCCCCTTGTTTCAAAAGAAACATGTTCACAGGCATATCCTGGAAAAATAACTGAAAGAATGATATGTGCCGGGTATGGAGATGGGGGCAAAGATTCATGTCAGGGCGATAGTGGTGGCCCATTGGTATTTAGTGCAGATGGAATAAAATATTTAGCAGGAGTAGTAAGTTGGGGTGAAGGTTGCGCACGTCCAGGTAAATATGGAATTTATTCTAAAGTTTCTTATATATTATCGTGGATAAATTCTATAACATCTTCATCTAATAATTCATCATCATCTTCAAGTGGCAACTCTTCATCTGACAGTGGAAGTTCATCAATATGGGATTGGTTATTTGCATGGTAAAACCACAAGGATAAAAAATATAGCAAAGCCCCTCTATTAGAGGGGCTTTTATTTTTAGCTAAAAAGATAATAATATGTTATTTTATAATTCCAAATCTTTAGATATTCCTTGCATGGATGAAATTGAAAGTTCTATAAAAGATTTAAGTGGGATGCCTAATTGTTCACATTCAAGAATTATTTCTCTTTTCGCGCCTTGAGCAAATCTTTTATCCTTAAAACGCTTCATAACAGAATCAGCAGTAAGAGAAGATAGTTTTTTGTCAGGAAGAACTAATGTTGATGCTACTATAAGACCAGTTATTGTTTCTGCAGCTCTAAGCGCTATATGAAAGACATCATCTGATTTATAACCCCACACCTCCCAATTATGCATCTTAATAGCTTCAATTATATCGTTATCAATATTATTTTTAGTTAATATTTCAACTGCTTTTTTTGTATGTTCAGATGGATTATCTTTAGTTAATTCTACATCTATATCATGTAAAATTCCTGCTAATTCCCATTTTAACTCATTAAAACCAAGTTTTTTAGCCAAATTTTTCATCACGGCTCCAGTTGCTATGCAATGTTTAATCAAGTTTTCATTTTTTACAAAAATTTTCAACAATTCTATAGCATCTTCTTTTATCATAGATATAAACCTCCAAAAATAATTTTATAAAATATACAAGTATGGCTGAAATAGAACTTGGATTATACCATTATCGCTTTATATACCAATTATCTAAAATATTTTCAAAAGATCTTGAACTAAATACACTTATATCACATATTTTTGAAAAAATTAACTTAGAAATAAATCCTACTTATGCTTTGATAATAAAAAAAGACAGAGACAAACTAAAAACACATTTAAAATATGGGAATTTAGAAAAAATAACTGATATAACGTGGGAGAGTGATGATATAATAAGATATATAAGTAATGTTTTAATACCGTTAAAGATTGATTCTATTATAACTGAAAAAAATATTAAAATTACAAAATTAATACTTCCTGGTATAGGATATAAAATCAACTCAGTTATTGCATTTCCTATACATTATGAAAAGGAATTACTATTTATTTTTACTTTTTATCATGAAAATAAAACTTTCAGCGAACATGAATTCGAAATGCTTAAAAAAATTTTCAATATATTAAATGATCACATAAAACTTTTAAAACTTCAAGAAATGTCTGAAGAAAAATGCAAATATTTTTCAATGATACTTGACAATTTATCCTCTGGAATAATAATATATTCAGAAAAAGAAATAAAATATGTAAATAAAAAAGCATATGATATTTTCGAGATAAACAAAAAAGAAGAAATACCATCACCAATACTAGATATATTAGAGGAAACACTGGATTTAAAAAGTTCAAAAACACGTCAAGAAATTATATTAAAAATTAAAAACAAAGAAAAAACAATAGGATATTCTGCTACATATATAAAAAATGATATGGGTTCTATAGCAATTATGATACTCCAGGATATTACAAATATAGTCAAAAAAACTTAAAACTCAGCATAACCAGGAACTCGAGGATAAGCACATACATCTCTGATATTTGATATACCTGTTACAAGCATCATCATTCTTTCAAAACCAAGTCCAAAACCACTATGTGGTACACTTCCAAATCTCCTTAAATCTATATACCACCAATAATTATCTATATTCATTTTTAATTCTTTCATTCTTTGGAGTAAAACTTCTAATCTATG
>JANZZP010000004.1 GCA_026419335.1 Elusimicrobiales bacterium
TCTTGACCAATTATATGATGATTTAATAGCTTTAATTATTCCATTATTTTTTGTTATTTCATTAAAAATCTTAACTTCTGAATTTTTAAAAATATCAGTTATATCAATAAACTTTAAATCATATCTTAAATCTGGTTTATCACTTCCATAAAGTTCTATTGCTTGTTCATATTCCATCTCTGGGAATGGAATTTCTATTTCGTAATCCATTTCTTTAAAGATTGTTTTCATCATTCCCTCTACTACTTCTGCTATATCTCTTTCATTGACAAAGCTCATTTCTAAATCTATTTGAGTATGTTCTGGTTGCCTATCACTTCTCAAATCTTCATCCCTGAAGTTCCTGGCAAGTTGAAAATACCTGTCTAATCCTGAAATCATAAGTATTTGCTTAAACATCTGTGGTGATTGTGGAAGTGCATAAAATTTACCTGGAGTTATTCTTGAGGGAACCAAGAAATCTCTTGCTCCTTCAGGAGTTGATTTAGTAAGAATTGGAGTTTCAACCTCTATAAAATCTTTAGATACTAAATAATTTCTAACTATATTTGCTATTTTACTTCTTAATATAAGATTTCTTTTCATTTCATTTCTTCTAATATCAATATATCTATATTTCATTCTTGTTTCTTCTGTAACATTTATATAATCTGCAACTTGAAAAGGTAGTTCTTTTGATATATTTAATAATTCAATGTCTTCAGCAATTACTTCAATTTCTCCTGTTGGATTGTTTAAATTTTCATTCCCTTTTGGCCTTTCTTTAACTTTACCTTTTACCATAATAACATACTCATTCCTTAAATTTTCAGCTAAATCAAATTGTTTGTTAGATGGTTCTATAACTATTTGAGTTGTGCCATATCGGTCCCTTAAATTTATAAATAAAATTCCACCATGATTTCTTTTGGAATCTACCCATCCACAAAGTATAACTTCCTTTCCTATGTGTGATATATTAAGTTCACCACATTTATGAGTTCTCATCATTTTTTCCCTCCAATTTTTTCAAGAAAAAGTTTATTAGTTCATCTTTTTTTATTTTTATTTGTTTAGATTCTTTTAATATTTTTAAAGAAATATATGATTCTTTAATTTCATTTTCTCCTATGATTATGACATAATCAACTGCATTAGAATCTGAAGTTCTAAATTGTGATTTAATTGTTTTTCCAAAACCTGCATAATCTACTGGTATCTTGTTTTTTCTAAGTTCATTTAGTATCTTAAACGCATAGTTTTCAAAATTAGGTTGTGATACTATAAAAATTTTTGGAATTTCTTTAATTATTTTTATTTGTTTTTTTTCAATAAGCATTGCAATCCTTTCAACTCCACATGCCCATCCAGTTCCTGCCACATCAGGACCATTCATCGATGCTACAAGCTTATCATATCTTCCACCCGCTCCAATTGCATCTTGTGAACCAAGTAAATTTGTTTTAAATTCAAAAACTGTTTTTGTATAATAGTCTAAACCTCTTACTAATAAATGATTTTCCTCAAAGTCTATATTATTTTCCTTTAATATTTCTTTTAATGAATTATGATGCGTTATACATTCCTCACATAGTTGAATTTTTGGAGTATCTAACAGATTTTCTTTATCAATTTTACAATCTAATATCCTAAGAGGATTTTTTTCAACTCTTATTTTACAATCTTTACATAGTTGTTTAGATTTTAAATATTCAATAAGAGTTTTTTTATATTTTACTCTGCAATTCGAACATCCTATAGAATTTATTTCAATCTTATAATCTGATAATTTGAGTTCTTTTAAAATAGTATCAAGCATAATTATTATTTCAGCATCTGCATATGGTGTAGAATCTCCGATATATTCAGCTCCTATTTGTTCAAATTCTCTGTATCTTCCAGCTTGAGGTCTTTCTGCCCTAAACATATTGGCTATATAAAAAAATTTAGTTTTTTTACCTGATATATGCATAGAATTATTAATATAACTTCTTACTATTCCAGGTGTTCCTTCTGGTCTTAAAGCAAGAAGTCTTCCGTTTGAATCTTCAAACTTATACATTTCTTTTTGAACTATATCAGAAGTTTCTCCTGTTGATTTTATAAAAAGTTCATAATATTCTAAAGTAGGGAGTCTTATTTCATAATAATTAAATATTTTAAATATTTCTCTTGCTATTTTTTCTATGGAAGTAAATATATCTGATTGTGGGGGAAGTATATCTTTGAAACCTCTTGGTGGTTGTATCATAAAAACTCCATCTAAAATATTTCTTTTCGATTTATCATCTTTTTTAGTTGTAAAGGATTAATTATTATTTTTCCTTTATTAATATTTGTTATTACTTCTTTTCTCTTTAACATATTTAATATCCTATTTATTGGTATTCTTGTGGAACCAAGATATGCTGCTAACTCATTTTGCGTGATAAAAAGTTCCATGTTTTTGTTTTGATTATATTTTGAATAAAGAAGCATTAAAACTCTTCCTAAAAGACTGTAAAAAGTTATTTTTTCTATTTCCTCATCTGCTTTTTTTAATCTGTAAGCAAGGATTTTCAAAAGTTTTAAACAAAACTTTTTGTTTTTATTTATATGTTTTTCAAAAACTTTTTTAGGTATTTTAAGTATTTCTGTATCAGTAATCGCTAATGCTGTTGCTGTTCTATATTTAATTCCAAGTAATGCAAGCTCTCCAAAAAATTCATTTTCACCTATATCCGCAAATATTTTTGTTTTCCCTAAATAAGATGTTATTATTCTTACAATTCCTTTTTTTATTATAAAAAAGAAATTTCCATAATCATTTTTTCTAAATATCACGTCGTTTTTATTGAATTTAAGTATTTTTGCTCTTAAAGATATCTCTTTTATTTCTTTTTGAGTTAGTTTTGGAATCTCTAACACTTTAAAACCTCCTTTATGAATACTTTTATAATATTTTATAAATTTTAAATCTTATAAATAACTTATTATATTTTAGATTAACAAATATATCACGTTAAGGAATTATTTGAATTATTGAAGAAATTTTTAAGTTATTGCTAGTTCATCTATCAAAATTAATTTTTGTTGTTCTATTAAAATCTATATCATTAGTACTAATACTATTAACTTTGAAAGTTCTGTCATAGTCTGGAACTTCTTTTATCCCTTCAACTATTCCGTATAGATATTTATATAAGACAGATATTTTTGTTACATCTTCTCCTCTTCCCCCATTATTATCTACTACATTTGAAATAGTACAACCTTGTGGTGTTTGTATAAAATCATTATCTCCTCTTACTAATATTCCTTCAATAAGTTTAGTAGTAGTATTAAAAACTGGTGAACCTGAATTTCCTCCATAAGTATCAAGATTTGCAACAAAATATCCAACTGGATTTGGGTCTCTCACTATTGCTCCATCAGCGTATTTTACAGGTAATCCTACTGGATATCCTATTACAAACATACTTTCTCCTGCTGATAATTTTTGATTGGTATTTATCTTTAATGGTGTTTTCCCGATTACTTTTCTGTCAAGCTTAATTATAGCATAATCTGGCCCAAGCCCTATTCCTTGAGGATTATCTGGTGTTGGTTCAGGACCAACTTGTGTTTTTATTACTTTTGTACATTTGTAGACGTCTTTTGAATCAAATTCAGTTATTGCTGTATCTGGCTTTTGTCTATCTTTTACTGCATATCCAAATATTAAATAAGTTGATGAACACTTAGATTCGCTTGTTATGCAGTGTCCAGCAGTAATAACGGTATCTTCAGAAATTAAAGCTCCTGAACAAAAGGCTCCTATAGGTTGGTTTCTAAATGGTTCATCTTCACATAAATTTAATCTTTCTCCATAATTTATAGTTTGTAAAATATATTTATTTTTAGTTTTATCAAATTTTACAGATGAAACATCCCAAAGTGACACAACAGAATCAGATAATGATTTTATATCTGTTCTCATTTGATAATAATCAACTCTATTATCTTCTCCATATATTACTTTGTCAGCTGAATTTAAAGTGATAGAATAAATATTTATTGTTATTGTTAATGTTATGAGGGGTTTTAGGTGGTTTTTCATAACATCTCCTTCTAAACGTTTATATTTTAGATAGAAATTGATGTTTATCAATGGTTTTGAGTCCTAATGTAAAATGGGACCAAAGTCCTATTAAATCAAACTAAAAACTTTAACTGTATATTTGTCTATAAGAATTGAAGAAATAAATGATATTATAAAGAGTAGAATAATAAAAATTGGATAAAAAATTTTTTTGTTTATATTTGTTTTTAGATTTAAAATTAAAATATAAAAAGAGTAACATTCTAATGCAAAAAAAACAAAACCCAGATAACCATATATTGGCATTTCAAAAATTTTTGGCTCATTCAAATATGGTAGTGTATAAATCCATTTTGCTCCTGCCTTCCAATTTAAGATTTCCCACAAAAAACCACAGATAATACCTGCTAAAGAGAGTGTATAAATTTTTTCTCCTTTACCATTTGATAAATCATCTACTAATGATGCATTTCCAAATTTTTTATTTAAGTATTCAGTTATAGGAATGGTTGCAACCCATATAAGTGGAAAGAAAATCTTTGGTAATAATAATGATAATAAAACCATACAAATACCTATAAAAAGGAGTTTTTGTGAATATGTAATTTTTATTTTTTTTATCTTTTTGTTTTTAAAAAAACCCAATGAACTAATAATTTCTGATGTTTCAAATATTGCAGGAAGAACTGTTGCATATGAGAAGAAATATCCGAAATATCTTTCTTTTTTGTCTATTGGAAGCATAATATACTGCCAGTTTTTAAGAAAGATATTGGCAATTTCAAATAAAAACCACCAACCAGCAGACAGTATAAGCATAAATAAAAATTCTTTTGTTTTTGATATTATTAAAGACTCTTTTTTAATTAAATACACTATTCCATCAATAAAAAATATATATGAATACCATGCAAAAAGGTAGTAAAACTTATAAAATGGATTTAGCTGGGCAAAACACATTATTGTAGAAAATGTAAATACACTTAAGCTTCCAAATATAAATAATGTTGCAATGTTCATCTGATATTATTATACAATTTTAAACATTTTTTTGCTTTGATAAATAAAACATACGAAAGGTTGATATCTTTTGTTATAAAAACTTTTTTATTTTGAATTATTAAACCATTGTAATCAACTAATTTAAAACTATTCTCTTTAAGTAAATTTGAAATATCATGGAAGTTGAAGAACTGTGCTTTTTTGTAGAATTTATTTTTCTTTTTTTCTTCTAATCTAATTGAATCTTTATTTATAAATCCAATTATTATTATTCCACCTCTTTTTAAAATTCTATAAACTTGTTTTATTATCTTTAATGGATTGAATACAAATTCAATAGTAAATAATATAAACGCAGCATCAAAAGTATTATCTTTATAAGGAATTTTTTCTCCGAAAGCTTTTATTACTTTTATACCTCTATCATTTGCAGTTTTTGAAAGTTTTTTTGATGGTTCTATTGCTTCGATTATATTTAAAGCTTTACAAAACATACCACTTCCACATCCAATCTCAACTGATCTTTTTATTTTTTCATCTTTTATTAGTTTTTTTATTGCTTTTATCTCTTTCTTAAATATATGATTATTTTTTTTATACCATAAATCATATTCATCTATGTTATCCTCGAAGATTTTGATATTGTAATATGTTTTCATTATTTTGGGAAAATTTTTTTTATTTCTTTGATTTTTAGAGGAATGTCGTCAGCTGTTGTTATTTCAGTAACTAAACATATACATTTTGCCCCTTCTTTTATAACTTTTTCTATGTTGTGTAATTTTATTCCCCCAATAGCTACAAATGGTATTTTTTTGTTTTTTACCACCCATTTTAAATAATTAATTCCAACAGGAGCCATAACATTATCTTTTGTATGTGTTTCAAAAAGTGGCCCAACTCCAACATAATCAGCATTATCTTTTACAGCTTGAATATATTGTTTTGGGCTATGTGTAGATATGCCAATTATCATATCTTTCTTGATAATTTTTTTTACAACATTTATAGGATAATCATCCTGTCCTAAATGAATGCCATCAGCATTTACCATTAAAGCGAGGTCTGGATGATCATTTACAATAAACAATACATTATTTTTTACAGTTATTTTCCTTATCTCTAAACATTCATAATATTTTTGCTGAAAGGAGGCATATTTTTCTCTGTATTGAATTATCTCAACTCCACCTTTAACCATTTCAACTGCTTGTTGAATTAGTGGTTTTTTAGAAAACTTAGAATCTGTAATTGCATATATTGAATATTCTTCAAAAACTTTTAATTTTTGTTTTTTAGTCATTTTTGTATTTTAATATCCTTCGAATTACCTCATCTGCTTGCATTGCTGCAACTGCACTAACTTTTGGAGCAAGTGGCATTTTACAATTGCTTTTTGTTTTATGTAGTTTGTTTTCATTAAAATTACATTCACTACAGCACCCACACTTTGAGACCAGATCCCCAATTATAGTATATTTCTTATTACGAATTATTTTTATATTTTCTACATCCCCCCAACCTGCCAAACCGCTTGCTGTAATTACTTTTTTACTCATTTTAAGTGCAGTTTCAAATATCATAACTTTTGCCCATTCCTTATCAACTGCTTCAACAATAAGATCTGGATTATATTTTTTTATAAGCTTTTTCAATTTTTCTTCATTCATTATATCATTTATTGAATAAATGTTTGCTAAAGGATTTATCTCTTTTAATCTTTTTCTTAAAACCTTAACTTTGAATTTGCCAATATCATTTGGATAATATTGTTGCCTATTTAAATTTTTTAATTCTACTTTGTCATAATCTATCAAAATAATATTCAAAAAACCAGTTCTTATTAACATATTTGCTATATTTGAACCAAGTCCACCACAGCCAATTATCATTATTTTTGCTCTTTGTATTTTAGATAATTCTTTTTTTGAAAAGTAAAGTTTAAAAATTTTATTTATACTATTTTTTTTCATAATTTTTTATCCAATTTGTAAATTCAGGACGTATTCCCTTTTCCATTAAAGCTTTAATTATTTCTTCTAAACTCCTTGAATCTGAAACTTCAAACTGCACCTCTTTATATCTCTGGTTGAAATAACCACCTACAGTCGTTTTAGATTCAGCACTAATTCTTGTTGCTGCAATACCAACAAGATTATCTCTAATCCATGGATTTTCTCTTGTTGAGAGATTTATTCCAACTCTTGGTAGAAAAATTCTTGAAAGGAGTATAGCTTTAACAAAATCTTTGTCAGAAATATCATAACATTTATTTTCTGCCACAGATTTTCTAATCCTTGGAAATGATATATTTATTTCTGAGTTTGGAAAATTATCTTGGAGATAATCAGCATGAGCTACTGCCATAAAAACATCATATTTCCAATCTTCATTTAGTCCTAACAACGGGCCTATTGTTATTTCCTTAATATTAGCTTGTAAAGCTCTTTGAGGGGAATTTATCCTCCAAGAATAGTTTTTTTTAGGCCCAAATAGATGTAATTTTTCGTATAAATTTTTATCATATGTTTCTTGGTAAATTGTAACTCCAACAACACCATGTTTAACAAGCTCTTTATATTCTTCAGTATTTAGTGGGTATATTTCTATTAACACTTCAGAAAATAATTTTGATACTATTTCAACTGTTTCTTTTATATATGAAAGTGGTGTATTTATTTTATCCTCTCCTGTTAATATTAAAACTGTATCAAAATTTTTCTCTTTTAAAGTTTTTAGTTCTTTTGTTATTTCTTCAAAAGAAAGTTTTTTCCTTTTTATATCTTTGCGTGCCGAAAAGCCACAATATAAACATCCATTAACACAATAATCTGATATATATAATGGCACATAGAGTAAAACACTTTTTCCAAAAAAGCTTTCTGTTATCTTTTTTGCTTTTATAGCAATTTCATATAAGTTTAACTTTTCATTCCTTAAATTTTCCAAAAATTCAACTAACCATAGCTTGTGTTTATCTATTTTTTTAGTTGAGTTTCTATAATATAAATCATTTAATTTTTCTAACTCATCCTCAAAAGTTTTTATTTTCATAGTATAATACTTAAATTAAAGTGATTTTATAAAATCTTTCAATGGAGAGGAAGCTTCAGCATATTCTTTTTCAGGTAAAATTCCATTTAAATAAGCTATTCTTCCTGCTTCCACTGCTTTTGATATAGCTTTTGCCATCTCAATAGGATTGTTTGCTGTTGCAATAGCAGTATTTACTAATACTGCTTGACAACCCATTTCCATAGCTTGTGCAGCATGTGATGGTTTTCCAATACCTGCATCTATTATTACTGGTATTTTTATTTCATTTATGATAGCTTTAATTAATTCATAAGTTACAATTCCTTTGTTTGTACCAATGAAAGAACCTAAAGGCATAACAGCACAAGCTCCACTGTCTTGTAATTTTCTTGCAGTTATTAAATCAGGATTTATGTAAGGAAAAACATTGAATCCTTTTTTTACTAAGTATTTAGTTGCCTTTATTGTTTCTTCATTATCTGGAGCTAAGTATTTGTTATCTGCTTCTATCTCTATTTTTATCCATGTGGTATTAGTAATAGATGCTCCTATTTCTGCAATTTTAACTGCTTCTTTCCAATTTCTTGCTCCAGAGGTATTTACCATTATTACAGTTCCTTTAGGTATAAAATCTAATATATTTTCAAATTTGGAATCTGGATTTATTCTTCTTACAGCTGCAGTAATTACTTCTATGTTTGTTGTTTTTATAATTTCTGGTATTAGTTTATATGTCTGAAGTTTTCCTGTTCCAATAAAAAGCCTTGATTTAAGTTTTTTTCCGCCAATCTCAAATAAATCGTTGTCTTTTTTGGTATTCATCCTCCTCCTACAAATCCTACTATTTCAATTTTATCACCATCTTTTAATTTTACCTTTTCCCATTTCTCTTTTGGTATTATTTTTCCATTTACCAAAACACATATAGAATTTATATTTTTATTTTTACCAATGATATTTATTATTTTCTTTGGATTTTTTACCTTTTTGCCATTTACAGTTACCACAATAATATTTTACAATAATGTAACTACTTTTAAGATGAGTTGTCTGTTATCGATTTTAAATTGTATGATATTATTTCTTCTAATGCTTTTATTTCATCTTTTCCGTTTACTTCTATTATAAATTCTAATTCAGGATATATCCTGTTAATATTTTCACAACTTGTTACCTTTTCTACCTCTTCGAAATTTAAAATATTTTCTATGCTAAATTTTTTTTCTTTTAAAAATATTGTAACAGGTATTGAAATCAAAGCCATAAGATCTTTAGCATTTTCTCTTATATTATATTTGTTATAGCATATATAAACATCACACTCATATTTAGTAGATATTTGTGAAAGTTTGTAGAAAAATTCACACCAACATTTTTCTTTTAATTTAAACTTGATTTTTCTCTTTATCATTTATATTTTTTCTATCTCTTTTAAAATATCAATCCAGTTTCTAAATAATTTTCCTTGTTTTTCGTTACCTTTTTTATAGTTATTTGACACATCAAGGCAAATTCTGTGTTTTATACCAACTTTCATCATCTTTTCTAAAACCCTATAATCATCATCTATAAAAACATCAATCTCTAATTCTTTTGCTTTGTTTACTTTTTCATTATAGGTTGTTACAAAAAATAGATTCTCTTCTTTTATACCTGTTTTATTAAAAAAATCAATATTTTTTAAGTCATTTATTGTCTTTTGTTTATTTGTTTCTTTTTCAGTTTTAGATATCAGAAAAATCTCATATTTTTTGGCAAGTTTTTCAATTGATTCAACTGCATATGCAATCTCTTTTGGTTTAGAGTTTTTTCTTGCTTTTGTTAAAATAACCTCACCTATATCTATTCCTATTTTCATATATCCCCTTTTTTAAAAGTATATGTTTTAAATTTTATCAAAATCTTTGAGATATAAAAAATTGTATTTTTAAGTAAGGTGTTTAAGTATTATTTCTGTTGTATTATAAGAATTTGGAATATTTATCCTTGAATATGATTTTTTCATAACCTCAAGGCGATTTCCAACTAAAATGAAGTTTATCTTTTTTATAAGCTCAAAAGGAAGTTTTTCATCATCTTTTAAAATGAAAGCACATCCATTTTCAAATAGGAATCTTGCATTTTCGTATTGATGATTATTAGCAGAATGTGGAAGTGGAATTAGAATTGCTGGTTTTTTTGTGTATATTAGCTCTGAGATTGTTGATGCTCCAGAACGAGAAATTATTAAATCTGATACAGCGTATATCTC
>JANZZP010000005.1 GCA_026419335.1 Elusimicrobiales bacterium
ATTGGTGTATCTCAAAATAAACTTCCTAATTATCAAGATGTTAAAACTTGTTCTGTAGATAGTTTTTTATCTGCAAGATATAAATCATGCGCATTGGAACAGGCAAAAGCAATTTTAAAAAGTTATTTTAAACTTAGAAAAAAGAATAAAAATAAAGAACTTAAGAAACCTGAGATAAGAAAGATTTCAATGAAGTTAGATGAAAGATTTTTTAAATTTGAAAAAGGAAGTAATTCTTTTGATTTTTGGTTAAAAATAAGAAATCCAGAAACTCAGGAATGGATAAAATATCCAATTAAAAATTATGAATATGCAAAAGAATATTTTGAAAACTGGGAACTGTGTCCGTTTATTGAAATTTTACAAAAGAACAATAAATGGTATGTAAAATTATGTTTTAAAAAGATGGTGGAACTTAAAGAAAAAAGAACCAAAAAGGAATAGATATAGAATATAGAAAACTTATAGCTACTTCTGATGAAAAAATTTATGGTGAACATATAAAGAAAATCATAGAAGAGATAGATAGAAAAAAGCAAGGTTCAAAAAACTGGAAAAAGAAAAAACACTTTTTGAAAACTGAAATAAATAGAATATTGAAAAAAGTTATAGATGGAAGCTTTTCTCCGATAATAGAGGAACTTAAAAATTTAAAGAAAGGTAAGAAAGGAAAGTGGATAAAATCAATAAATAGAAAGTTTAATAACTGGATTTATTCTTACATTATTAAAAGAATAAAGGAACTGTGTGAAGTAGCTGGCGTCCAGTGGCATACAGTTCCACCACAATACACAAGCAGGACTTGTCCCGAGTGTGGTTATCAGGACAAGTTGAACCGCAATGGGGATGTTTTTAAGTGTCTGCGATGTGGCTATCAGGAAGATGCAGACATCGTGGGCGCTAAAAATGTTCTCAGGCGGTTCATAGAGGAGTTTATAGTCCCTCTACCTGCAAAACCTGTTTCTATAGTTGAATAAATGACTATAGAAATAGGAACTATAATTTTAATCTTATCAAAAATATTTTTCTTAAATTCTTCTAATTTTATAAATATAGCATTCATCTTTGTATTTATTTTTATTTTTTAGCAATTAGGAATTCTTTCTAAAAAATTGTAATAATGCTTGTGTTATCACTTCCAGATAATGAATTTTATATAGGAAATAAGTTCTCTTACGATATATCTTTAAACCTTTTTTTAACCGATAGAATTCTTTTTGATGTATTAATAAAAATAAAAACACCAAAAAGTATTTACTTTGACACTTTAATGCAAATATTTAATAAAGTAAATGAAAATAGTTTAAGTAATGTGTTATCAAAAGGCAATGAAAAAGAGTTTATGTTAATGATGAAAAAAAGTAATATGACTGATAATCACATTGATTTAAACATGTTAGAATATACTGGATGGTATGAAGTAAACTACTCAAAAATTAAGGCAAACGCTCCTTTTTCAAAAGGAAAGTATATCAAGCAAGTAGAAATGGAAAACACTTTTATATCTAATCAATTGCAATATTTATTTTTATACTACGATACACCACAGAATAACATATTTAATACCAATAATGTTCATATTTTACTTGTAAATAGAAGAATTACAGAAGAATTTAAAAATAATTATATAAATTATTATCAGAATAAAAGTATTTATACTTTACATACAAAAATTATAGTTAAAGATATAGAAGATATTCCAGTAATTAATATTATGAAAATTCATAATTACATATTTGATTTTGAATTATTTGGCTATATCCATACTATAATGAGAAATGAAATATACAATATTTTCAATAAACGATATATATTGTTTTATAAACAAGATAACAATTTTTTCACAAAAATAATTTAATGTTTATAATATTCACAACTACGTGACTTCGTCCAT
>JANZZP010000056.1 GCA_026419335.1 Elusimicrobiales bacterium
TTTTTTTATTGGTGAATAATGTTTTTTTAACATTCCTGGTGATAATTTTTTGTTTTTATTGTTGTATTTTTTTATTTTTCCCTTCCAGATTTTTTTTAATTTTTCAACTGTTACTGCCCCATACCTAAGAATATATAATATATCATTTTCAATTTTTATTACTGTTGATTCAATTCCATGAACTGTTTTCCCTCCATCGAGAATTGGTATAGTTGGAAAATATTTAAAAACATGTTCTGCTGTTGTTGGACTTAATCTTGAAAATTTATTTGCACTAGGTGCAGCAATAGGAGTTTTAGATAGTTTTATTAAAGACAATGCTATTTTGTTTTGAGGATATCTTACAGCAACAGTATCTAATTTAGAAGTAACTATGTCAGGTATGATATCTTTTTTAGGTAAAATTATAGTAAGTGGTGATGGCCATATTTTTTTAAGAAAGTTTAAAATTTTTTTATCAATATATGCTATTTCGTTTAATTGTTTATATGAAGAGATATGAACTATTAAGGGGTCATTGTAAGGTCTTTGTTTTAATTTAAAAATTTTTTTTATTGCTTTTTCATTAAAGGCACATCCACCAAGTCCATATACAGTTTCTGTTGGAAACGCAACGACATCTCCTTTTTTAATTAACTTAGCACATTTTTCTATATTTGATTTAGTAGCTTTAATTATTGGCATTTCATTTAAGTAAAAATATTAACAAGAAGATTAAAAGTAATATATTTGTAAAAAGTATAAAATAAATAATTTTTTTGATTAGCTCTAATATGTTTTTTATTTTTTCTAAATCATAAGATATGGATGAAAGCAATCTTCCTTCTTCTATTATAAGTTTTTTTATTGCTTCAATATCATTATTTTGAAGACTATTTTGTTTATTAGGAAATATATTAACAATTTTAGGAATGATATCAAGTCCTTTATTTATTAATTCTTTAATAATTATTGATTTTAAGTTCATATAATTCCTCCAAAATAAATTTTATCAGATTTAATATGTTTATATGTAATATAAAATACTCTTTTGATATTTAGAAATAAAAAATCCTAACTATTCATGCGGAGAGAGTGGGATTCGAACCCACGGTACGCCTTTTCAGACGTACAGCGGTTTAGCAAACCGCCGCCTTAAGCCACTCGGCCATCTCTCCTTAAAGATTGTTTTTATATTTATATTATACAAATTTTAGTTATGTATAACTTAGAAAAATGTTTTTTTAAATCCTTCCTTTATATCAGTCCAATGTGTAAATCCAGTTTTTTCTTCCCATTTTTGTGGTGATGCTATCCAATGATAATGTATAGCTTCTCTTATTTTGTCTCTATTAAGTATTGGTTTGAAATTAAAAATATATGAAAATATTTCAAAAGATAATGCTGTTAATTTCATTAAACTTTTTGGCATTTTTATTATTTTTGGTTTTTTTAAATTCATACTTTTTGACATTTCTTCTATAAATTCATACCATGAATATGTGTTTTTTTCACATACATAGAAAGTTTCATTAACTATGTCGTCTGAAAGCGATTTTATGATACACTTAACTAAATCTTGTGCAAATATAAAACTAAATCTTGAATTTGGATTTGATGGTGAAATTATAATTCCTTTCTTTACCCATTTTGCTATAGTTGAAAATCCATCATCTTTTGGCCCGTATACTATTGGAGGTCTTAGTATTACCCATTTATGAAATTTTTTTATTTCCCACTCTCCCATTAATTTACTTAACCCATAATAAGAGACAGGGCTATCTTGGTCTATTTCCATTTTAGGTTTATTAGGATTTTTGGATGGACCACCTGCAGCAAGTGAAGAAATATAGATAATCTTTTTAATTCCATTTTCAAATGCAGCTTTCACTATATTTTTTGTTGTTGATACATTTTCTTTTATAAATTCCTTTTTATTTCGTGCAAAAAGTGTTGCTGCCAAATGAATTATAATATCTCCTTGTATGTTTTTTCTTAAAATATCTAAATTATGATAGTCAGTATTTAAATATTTTACTCCGTCTTTTTCGAATGACTTTCTTCTTGTCAGTGATATTACTTCATAACCATTTATTTTTAGTATTTTTATTAAGTTAGATCCTATAAAACCACTTCCACCAGTAACTATAATCTTCATTATTATCCTCCTAATTTACCATTTCTTTCACTATTTTGTTAGTATTTTTTTCTAATTCATTTATGATTGGGTTAATTGTTCTATTTATTTCAAACTTTATAATGTTATTTAAATATTTTATTTTTCCTCTTTTTATTTGTTCTGAGTTTGGAAATTTTTTGTGGATTAATTTATATAGTATAGGTTGTTTATCTTCTTGTGGTATTATGAAAAATGATGAAAACATCATTATAATGAAGAATATTACTTTTAAAAGCGGAGTGAAAGATAGGAAGTTATAAAATCTTGAAGTAATCATATAGAGATATAAAAAAATCCATAAACCAATAAGTCCATATAAGTAGTAATTTCCATATCTTCCTGTATCTGGAAATAATACAAATGTAATTATATGGAAAATAACAATAAATAGAATTCCACTTATTATTTTAAACATTCTTACCTCATTAATATAAAATTTAATTCTATTCCTAATTTTTTGAATCCTCTATATATAGTTAATCTTGTTGGTAGTTGCCCTTGATATATTTTGTACATAACAGATTTTGAATCTTTTTGGGGATAGTTGATTAAAATAGTAATAAAAAGTATTAACCACATTAAAAGTTTTAAAAATGATGATATTATTGGTATTTGAACTAAAAGTTTTGGTTTGATGAGATAATAAAATGCTGTTGATATAATAAATGATATAAACATATATGATGGTCCTAATGGTGTAGTATCAGGATATGATATAAAAATAATTATATGGGTTAAAAAAATTAAAGCAATTGCCATAAAACTATTCTGTGGATTTAAATTCTACATAAACTGTGATATAATCTTCTTCGAAATCTGATGGAAGAGGTTCTAATCTTTTTATTGAATTTACAGCTGTTATTACTGAATAATCAAATAATTTATTACCAGAAGTTTTTTCTATTTTCACATCTTTTATTTCACCATCTTGGTAAATTTTAAATTTAACTATTGCTATAGCATTAGGTGAAAATATATTTTGTGATTTCCAACTATCCCATAATCTTCCTCTCAATTTTGTTATATACCATGGATATGGAAAATCTGTATCTGTACGTATACCTTCGTTGGAAAAATTTTTTGATATTTGGTTATTTATTAATTTAGACTCTTCTATAATTGAAGATTTTTCTTTTGCCATAGAAGGTGTAATCATATGTGTATTTTTATAAAGATAATCTGGGTCTTCTATTTGTTTATTTTTGATTTCATTTTTCGGAATTTCAGTTTTAGAACTAGGCTTTTTAGATTCTTTTATTTCCGCTATTTTTTCATTTAATGTTTTTTCATTTTCATTATTAGTAGAATTTGACGACATTATTTGTGTTTCTGATGAGAGAAAATCTATATAATATTTTTTATTATTGTGTTGAGTTTTTATATTAAAGGATAAAATTCCTATAATAATTATCATATGAATTATTGTCGAGTGAAAAATATAGTTGTTTATCATTTTGATATACTTACCCCTATCCCTATCCTTTGTGCTCCAAGATTTTTAGCAATATCAAGTATGTTTATAACATTTTGAATAGATATGTTTTTATCTGCTTCTACTAAGACCGTTTTTTCTGATGATTTAGATAATTTTATGATTAATTCTCTTTCTAAATTTTCAGTTTTTCTCCCATCAATATATATTTGAGAATTAGATTTTAGTGTTACTGTTATAATCTTTGAGTTTGAAGAGATGGTATCGGGTCTTGATGAAGTTTTCGGAAGATTAACTTTTATATGGGGATTTGAGAAAAAAGGTGTTATTATCATAAATATTATTAAAATTATAAGCATTACATCTATTAATGGTATCATGTTTATTTCAGAAATATAACCTTTCGATGTATTATGTATTTTCATTTCTATAGTATTTATCTATGATTTGCTCTAAGAAATAATTAAGCTCTTGATTATATCTGTTTATTCTTGAGACAAAATAATTATAAGCTATAACTGCAGGAATTGCCACAAAAAGTCCCATAGCAGTATTTATTAATGCCTCTGATATACCATGTGCAATAACCTGTGGACCTGCACTTTGGAATTGTGCCATGTCTTTAAATGCTCTTATTACACCTATTACAGTTCCAAAAAGCCCTATATAAGGTGCAGTAGAACCTATAGTTGCTAATGCATTTAATTTTTTAGATAAGTTAGTAGTTTGATATTCTATTATTGATGTTATGTATTCTCTTTTTTCTTTTATATTGCCAGGATGATTTACAAGTGATGTTATAATTTCATATATTGAACCTTTTTGAGTATAGGCATATTTGACAATTTCATTAACTTTGCCGTTCTTTATATTTGACATTATTTTTGTAATTATTTGTGAATTTTTGAAAATTATTTTTTTAAATTCTACATATTTTTCTATTATTATAGAAACAGAATATATAGATATAATGACAAGAAATATAAATATTGGTCCACCTGCTTTTATTATTTCTTTTAACTCAAATTCCATAAAACCTCTTTTTAAATATTACTTCAATATTATTCTAACAAATTTTGTTAATTATTTTTTAAATTGAATTTTTTCAACAAATTTTTTATTTTATTTTTATTCGGATTTTTAATAATACATTTTTCGGTTATTATTGCAGATATAAGATTATTTGGGGTAATATCAAAAGCAGGATGATATGCTTTTGTTTTAGGATGTGCTATATAAATTCCTTTAATTGTTATTATTTCAAAATGATTTCTTTCTTCTATTTTTATATTGTTACCATTATCTGATGAGGGATCAAATGTATCTATTGGGGCTGCTACATAGAAAGGTATGTCATGTTCTTTCGCGAGTATAGCAAGAGTATAACTTCCAATTTTATTTGCAGTGTCACCATTTAAAGCTATCCTATCAGCTCCAATTATTACTGCGTCTATCTTTGAGTTTCTCATTAACCATCCGGCAGTATTATCGCAGATAAGAGTATATGGGATATTGTTTTTCATAAGTTCCCAGGCTGTAAGTCTAGCTCCTTGAAGATATGGCCTTGTTTCACATGGATATACATGTGATATTTTACCTTTCTTGTATCCTTCTAAAATTATTCCTAAAGCAGTACCTATTCCGCTTGTAGCTAGCGCTCCTGTATTACAATAAGTTATAACTTTTGAGCCCTTTGGAAGAAGTTTTACTCCATTTTTTGCTATTTGTAATGTAGATTGAATATCTTCATCTATTATTTTAAACGCTTCTTTTTCAATTTCTTTTCTAATTTCATTTATATCTGCTCCATCTTCTAAGAGTTTTATTGCTTTTTGATGAAGGCGTTGAGTTGCCTTAAATAAAGATACTGCTGTTGGACGTGAATTAGTTAATATTTGTAAATTTTTTTTAAGTATTTCTTTTATATTTGTTTTGGTACCTTTTGATATTATTTCATCAATTCCCAATAAATATCCTAGCGCAGCTGTATCTCCTATTAATGGAGCACCTCTTACCATCATTTCCTTGATTGCTTTAGCGGTATCTTGTAAATTTTTAGCTGTAAAATATTTAATTTTAAAAGGTAGATATCGTTGGTCTAAAATAAGGAGCTTTCCTTTTGAATATATAATTCTTTTTGGAAGCATTTATTATGGAATAGTATTTATGATTTCTTCTAAATCAGATTCTGGTTTTCCTGTTATTTCTATTGTTTTTTCCTTACCCCTTAATCCTCTAATTATATTAACGTGATTCTCTCTAACCTCAAAAAAACTCGCTAGATATTTTTTCAAAGTTTCATTAATTTTTTCATCATTTTGACTTACACATAGTTTAACTCTTAATACTTTACCTACTCTTGATATAACTTCATTATCATCACAGTTAGGTATTACTTTTACTTTTACAACCATTTTATCCCCCTCCTATTGTGAGGTTGAAAAAATTATATTTCCTAATCTTACTAAGTTTGATCCTTCTTCAATTGCGTAATTCCAATCAGAGCTCATCCCAAGTGAAAGGTAAGTTTTAAAACCATCTTTGTTATTTTCATAATTGAAATATTTAATAAAAATATCTCTTGCTATCTTAAAAGATTTTCTAATTTCTTCTTCATCTTTAGTTATTGGCCCTATTGCCATAATGCCGGCAGGAGAGATATTAGGAAATTTGAATAATTCATTTATAAAAGAATCAAATTCGTATGGCATTATGCCATATTGTGATTCCTTATTATTTATTTTAAGTTGTATTAAAACGGGAATTTTTTTTGATGTTTTTTTGTTTATCTCATTTGCGAGTTCTATAGAATCAATAGAATCTATATAATCGAATAGTTTTACAGCATATTTCACTTTATTTTTTTGTAAATGTCCAATATAGTGAATAGTTACTTTGTCTCTATATTTTGAGAACTTTCCATTTTCCCCCCATCTTTTTATCGCATCTTGTATTTTATTTTCTCCTACTATTCTTATTCTTCCATCCTCAAGTAATTTGTATATATCTGAATCAGATGCGTATTTCACCACAGCCATTACATTCGAAGGACTTATCTTTTCTAAGATTTTATTTATATTTGTAGTAATATTATTATTAGTCACTGAAGATGCTCTCGTTAACATTATAATTATATTTTAGCAAATTTATTGCTAAAATTTTTATATGAAGTCATTTCCAACTATTTTTTGGATTGTGGTAATTATAGAAGGTTTTATGGTTTTTGGTTATTCTGTATCATTTCCATTTCTTGCTATATATTTGAATTCAAGGAACTATGATATGACAACTGTTGGGTTTTATTTTTCGATAGTGATGTTAATTTCATCTATTGTAAATAGTATTGGTGGAAAATGGTCTGATTATATTGGCAGAAGGAAAGTTATGTTTTATTCTCTTTTTTTAAGAGGTATTTTTATTGGTATTATTGCTTTTGTAATTAGATTTAATCTTAATCCAGCGTTTATTTTAGTTTTATATTTTTTAGCAAGTTTCTCTTCATTGGGGTTTCATGCTGTTGTTGTTGCATATATATCGGATATTGTGTGTGAAAAGGATAGGGTTAATGCTTTTAGTATACTTAGAGTTTCCACAAATGCTGGATGGGCTTTGGGCCCTGCGTTAGGAGGGTTTCTTGCTGATATTAATTATGCTTTTACTTTTTTTTCTTCTTCAGTTATTTTTTTAATAGTTTCATTTTATGTTTTATTTTATTTACCTGAATTAAAAACAATAAAATATTTAGAAAAAGAAAATTTTAAATTTTCTTTAAAATTTGACTATACTATTTCTAAAGAATTTGGTTTAGTTTTATTATATAGCTTTCTTATGACTTCTGTTATGTCACACCTGGTAGTTCCTTTATCTCTTTATGCAAAAAAATATTTAGGATTTACTCAAAAAGAAATAGGTTTTATATTTACTCTTAATGGTATTATAGTTATAGTCATACAATATTTTGTGGGTAAAATTATAAAGACAAAAAATATTTTAAAGTTTATTTTTTTCTCTTGTATTTTATATGGTGTTGGATATTTAATGTATGGATATTCTTTGAATTATTCTTATGCACTTTTTTCAATAGTAGTAATTACAATTGGAGAAGTAATTTTTTCTCCTTCAATAACTGCTTATACATCTTATATAATTCCTTCTTCTAAAAAAGGAAGCTATCTTGGACTTCATGCCATGGTTAGTGAATTTGGACGTTCTTTTGGTATATTTTTAGGTAGTTTTTTTATTGATAATGTGTCTCCTTATTTTAAACAATTTCCATGGTATTTTGTTTTATTGATATCAGTTGTTAGTGGAATTGGTTTTTTGAAATTAAATAACACTGCCTTTAAAATAAAAAACCCCTCCACTTTAAAGTGAAGGGGTTTTGTTAGTAATACTTTATTAATTAATTAATACATATCACCGGCTGGAACTGGTGGTGTTTTTTCTTTCTTTTCTGGAAGTTCAGCAACAAAAGCACCACTTGTAAGTAGTGTTCCAGCTATTGATGCAGCATTTTCAAGGGCAGTCCTTGTGACTTTACATGGATCTACGATTCCTGCTTTTATAACGTCTACAAACTCAAGTCTTTCTGCATCAAAGCCAATCTCAGGGGAAGAATTTTTAATTTTTTCTATTACTATTGAGGGATCTACTCCAGCGTTTTCAGCAATAGTTTTTAAAGGAGCATATACCGCTTTCCTAACAATATTTGCTCCTATTTTTTCATCTTCATCATTGAGTTTTAAACTATCAAGTACTTTTGATGCTCTAATTATAGCAACTCCACCACCTGGAAGTATTCCTTCTTGAACGCCAGCTTTTGTTGCATTTTTAGCATCTTCTACTTTTGATTTTTTTGCTTTCATTTCAGTTTCAGTTGCTGCTCCAACTCTAATAACAGCCACACCACCTGCAAGTTTTGCTAACCTTTCTTCAAGTTTTTCTTTATCGTAATCGGAAGTTGTTTCTTCAATTTGTTTCCTTATTTGATTTGTTCTATCTTTAATCTTCTTTTTATCTCCTTCACCATCAACTATTGTTGTGTTTTCTTTATCAACAACAACTCTTTTTGCTTTACCAAGCTGGTCAATGCTTGCTTTTTCTAGCTTCATTCCTCTTTCTTCACTTATAACTTCTCCACCAGTAAGAATTGCAATATCTTCAAGCATTTCTTTTCTTCTATCACCAAATCCAGGAGCTTTTACAGCACAGCATTTGAGTGTTCCTCTTAATTTATTTACAACAAGTGTTGCAAGAGCTTCTCCTTCCACATCTTCAGCTATAATAAGGAATGGTCTTCCGGTCTGAACTATCTTTTCAAGAATTGGTAGAAGTTCATTCATTGAAGAAAGTTTTTTATCTGTTATGAGTATCATTGCATCTTCTAGAACACATTCCATTCTTTCAGCATCAGTTATAAAATATGGTGATATATATCCTCTATCAAACTGCATTCCTTCCACAACATCAAGTTCAGTTGTAGAAGATTTCCCTTCTTCTACAGTAATTACTCCTTCATGACCAACTTTTTCCATTGCTTCAGCAATTAAATTTCCAATTTCCCTATCATTTGCAGATATTGTTGCAATTTGTGCTTTTTCTTCTTTGGTTTTTACTGGTTTTGCCATTTTTTTAAGTTCTTCAACTATTGCAGCCACCGCTTTTTCTATACCTCTTTTAAGATGAATTGGATTTGCTCCGGCTGCTATATTTTTGATACCCTCGTTAAATATAGATTGAGTTAAAACAGTTGCTGTGGTTGTTCCGTCACCTGCTACATCATTTGTTTTAGAAGCAGCTTCTCTTACAAGCTGTGCTCCCATATCTTCAAAATGATCTTCTAATTCGATTTCTTTTGCTATTGTTACACCATCATCTATTATAGTTGGTGAACCAAATTTTTTTGCAAGAACCACAGCTCTACCTTTTGGACCAAGTGTGACTTTAACGGTGTTGGCTAATTTATCAACACCTTGTTTTATTTTCATTATGCCTGTATCTGAAAAAAGAATTTCTTTTGCCATATATCCACCTCCTTAATTAATTATTAACAATTGCAAGAATATCTTCTTCTCTCATTATAAGATATTCTTCATCATTTATTTTTATTTCTGTTCCGGCATATTTACCGTATAGAACCTTATCTCCTACCTTTACTTCGAGAGGGATAAGTTTTCCATCTTCAGTTGTTTTACCTTTTCCAACAGCTACTATTTCTCCTTCTTGTGGTTTTTCTTTTGCTGTGTCTGGTATTATTATCCCGCCTTTCTTTATTTCTTTTTGTTCAAGCGGTTTTATTATTACTCGATCAGCAAGTGGTACGATGTTTATTTTTGTTTTTGTATCTCCCATAAGCACCTCCTTTTTTAGCAATTTTTATATCTAATTGCTAATTTACAAAATTTTTAAAGGTTTGTCAATAGCAGAATATTTATTATACTGCTAATTTTCAATTTTAAATACGAATCTGGATGTTCCTACTTCAAATGTCGTTCCATTTTCGAGTCTTATGGGAATTTTAAGTTCTTTCATTTTAAATTTTACTAATTGAGTGTTTATTGGTATAAGTTCGTAAAAATCTTTTCTTATAATTATTGCTGCTGAATAATCAGATATTGGCATAAGAGGATTTTTTGCATAAGCTGGTATATGAGACATTAAAGGATTACCTATAAAAGTGACGAACCTTGAAATAATATGTTTTTTGTTTAATTTATCATTTTCTTCTTCTATATATGCTCTTTTTATATTAAATGGATATATCTTAAAAAATAATTTGAAGTTTAAGTATGTAGCATTATCATAAGTTTCAATTTGTGCGAGATTAGGATTTTGATTATTTATTAAGATAAGATTTGATGTATTTTCAAAAATATATAATTTCCCCTCTTTTTTTATTCTGGCAAGTTCTTTTTTTCCCTTTTCAATTTTACCTTCTTCTAAATATACATCTGAATCATTATTAGTAGTTATAAATATTTTATCTGAGGAAGATAGTAGTTCACTGTATAATTTTTGATTTTCAAAGCATAATATGTTTATCATCATTTAAATATTCCTTTTATTTTTTTTATTATATTTAAATTATTAACTTTAACAATAATAAGTGTGATATTGTCTTCTCCTCCTCTCATGTTAGCAATATTTATCAATTCATATGCCGCAGTTTGAATGTCTGATTTGGTATTAATAATTTTTTCTATTTCTTCATCAGACAGCATTTTTGTTAAACCATCAGTTGTAAATAAAATTATATCACCATCATAAATCTTTTCTTCTTTAATAAAATAAGAATTTTCTTTTTTAATACCAAGAGCTTTGGTTAGTACATGTTTAAATGGTGATGTTTCCATTTCTTTTAATGTTATTTTGCCACTTTTATATTGTTCCATTACAAAAGAATCATCTTCAGTTAGTTGATGTATTTTTTCGTTTCTTATTAGATAAGCTCTTGAATCTCCAATATGAACGATTGATATGATTGAATTAGTGAATAGTGCGCATGTTAAAGTTGTTCCCATCCCTTTGTATTCTTCTTCTTGTGCTTTTGTGAATATTTCTATATTTGTATCACTAACTGCTGAAACAAGCAAATTTGTTTCTAATAAATAATCTCTATTAATTATAGAAAATGATTTATTTTTATCTAAATATTTTTTCAAATTAGAAAGAGTTAAACTTACAGCAAGGTTGCTTGCTATTTCTCCACTTTTATGTCCTCCCATTCCATCAGCTATAGCAACAAAGTTGATTTCATTATCTATTACAAAAGAATCTTCATTATTCAATCTGATTTTACCTTTATCTGTTATTCCGTAGTATTCAAATTTCATGTTGTCTAAAAGTTTTATATGATATAAAAATATAAAGGCTATTGAGTAGAATCATTATTAAGATAGCAATTAACAATGAAGTGTTTTTAAATATTTGAAGTACTTTGTTAATAAATATTAAGTTGAATTTTTTGATTAAATTATATTTTATTTTAGCTTTTTCTGGAATCTCAATTTGAGAAAGTCTTTTTTTGAGTTCCTCATTTATTTTTGCATCAATATCATTCCATTCTGCTTCACCTTCAGACATTTTTAAGTAAATTTCATCTTTTACTTGTAGTTCGATTTCCTTCACTTTAAGTTGATATTCTTTAAATTCTTTTTCATAGATTAAATACGTTTGTTGATTTATATAAGGTATTCTTGCTATATTAGTTATAAAAGTAGTTATAAGGATAAATGATATTAAATATAAATTTTTTTCATATTTAGCAAAAATAATACTTAATCCTGCGGTCATTATAATGAGTATTATTTTATACGAAGATGTTAGCTTTATTTCAAGTATTTTTTCAATAGATAAAGACATTAATAGTGTTAGAATGAAAAAAATGATTGAAAATGTTATTTTTTTTATTGTACAGTTTTCAATATATTTGTAGATTGAATGTAATGAAATTATTCCAAATATAGATATTAGAAAAAGCGTAGAAGAGCTGAGTGTGAATGTTTTTATAAATATTGTTATATATTGTAGGAATGGAATAGAATTATTTATAGATTTAGATGTATTATATATGGCGGATAAGAAAATAAAATAAGATATCAGATAATTAAGTAACAATCCTTCATTTCTTTTCATATTTCTTATTAATAAAAAAATTGCTATTGCAAGAGGTATAAGAGAAATAATCTTTGAAGTTAGCGAGATATATCCGTATATTAATATAAGAATAATAGAAAGAAATGTGGTAAAAATATGTGAAATTGTAGATGACATTATAAAACTTTTTTCATCTTGAAGATTTGTTTTCTTCTCTGTATGTGTGTTAATCTCTTCTTCTTGTGATAGTGTTTTTTGAGTTTGAATATTAGTTATATTCGATGATTGTAAAATTTGTTTTTGTTTTTCATCATCTAAATTTTTTATTCCATCTAATTCAATTTCAGTTTGTTCAGGTAAAATATTTTTATATCCTTCTTTCTTATACATTTCTAACTCTTTTAAGACTTCTGTAGCTGATTGGTATCTTTCCTGGGGGTTTTTCTTCATTAGTTTTTCAATCATTTTTACAGCCCATATTGGAAGTTCTGGTTTTAGCATATATAAATTAGGTAGTGAAGAGTTGACATGTTGGTTTATTACTTCAATGGCTGTTTTACCTTCAAAAGGATATCTTCCTGTTAATGTATAAAAATAAGTTGCTCCTGCTGAGTATAAATCACTTCTCCAATCAATTTTGTTTCCAAGACATTGTTCTGGTGACATAAAATATGCTGTTCCTATCATTTCTCCTGTTATAGTTAATTGTTTCTCTTCAACTATTCTTCTGGCAAGTCCAAAATCAATTATTCTTGGTACTCCTTCTTTGTTTATAATTATATTAGATGGTTTTATATCTCTATGTATTATATTTTTTGAATGGGCATGTTCAAGCCCTCTCATTATTCCGATCATTATATCGGATGCTTCTTCAATATTTAAAGATTTTTTTTCCTTTATTATTTCTTCTAAACTTTTTCCTTCCACATATGACATAACTATATAATATTTATCTTGTTCTTTACCATAATCATATACATGTACTGTATTTGGATGATCTAGCTGTTTTGATATTTCTGCTTCTCTTAAGAAAAAATCAATATTTCTAGTATCTGCTTCTAATTCTTTTGGAAGTATTTTTATACATACAACTTTATTTAATTTAATATGATGTGCTTTATATACTATTCCCATTCCGCCTTGTCCTATTTTTTCAAGGACAAGGCATCCTGCAAATGTTTTACGTATAATATTATCAGTCATTTGTTCTTCTATCTCTATGGTATGTGCTAGAGTTTTTATTAATTCGCGATTTTAAATATCTTTTTATCTCAAATATTTTTTCAATAAGTTTAGCATAGTGTATATTTTTCTTTACATCAACTATTGCTATTGACAATGTCATAATTGGAAATTGTTTTAAATTATTCATTCGATCTATGACATTTATATATCCGTTTTTTCTATCTTTTTCAGAATAAAAAAACAAAACATCGCTATCAAATTTTTTTATTATTTCTTCAACACTTAATATTATTTTATCTATTGGAGTTATTATTACAAAATCATCTCCTCCTATATGTCCTATAAAATATTCATTTTTAATTATTTTTTTTAAAGAGTCCATAATTATCTTGGCGGTAAATTTTATTATTTCATCACCTTTGGGATATCCATAGGCATCATTAAATGCTTTAAAGTTATCAATATCGATATATGCGTAAGAAAAATGCTCATGCTTTTCTATTTTTCTTTTTGTATATTCTTCTATTAAAGGTGCTCCTGGAAGTTTTGTAAGAGGATTTAGTGAAGAATCATTTTCTTTTCTTTTCATAAGTCTGTTTATTCTAACTTTAAGTTCTCTGACATCAAATGGTTTGTTTATATAATCATCAGCACCTATTTCTATTAGTTTTATTTTTGAATCTATTTCTTCTACTCCTGTTATTATTATTATTGGAATAGATGCTGTGATAGGATTTTCCCTTATTTTTTTACAAATCTCATATCCATCTATATCTGGAAGTTTTAGGTCAAGTAAAATTAGATTAGGATATAATTCTTTTGATAAGTATTCAATAAGATCTTTTCCTTTTAATAAACTTACTACATTATAATTTAAATTTTTTAATATTACAGAAACCAAAAGTCCAACACTTGGGTCATCATCAACAACTACAACTGTTTTTTGATTTAAATTATGTTCTTCCAATATTCCCCCTCTTTTGAAGTTAAATAAAAATATATATTTGAGTTCATTCTATAATTATTATATAAAAAAAGATTTTAAAATGGGCTGCCTCCCTGGGGGGTAGCAGGGGATAGAGGAGGCAGCCTGTAGTTTTTGTGATAATATTTTATATGAGATATTGATTTGTGTCAAGGGTCCGAATCAAATCAAATATAATGAATGTTACTGAAATATGATACGTTGACTCAAAATAATGCTACTGAAAACTTAAATAAAATATATCCTCTTTTTAGGGTTAAAATAACATCAAGGAGGATATATGGATGATAAATCATTTTCATGTTTTGAACGTATGAAATTTATTAATAAATACTGCGCTATATCACAAATCAAATAAAAATGCTAAGAGTTGACAGGGGGTCTATTATAACTAATGTTAGATATTTTATTATGATAAAAATATTTTAAATTGTTATAAAATATTTATAATAATGCTCTCAAAGATATGATGATTATTGTTATAATTTTTTTATTCTTGGATAAAATGTATATCTGAAATTAAACATCCCTAACAATTCATCTCCCCCATTATAACTTAAGTATGAGAGTTGAAAATTTAATTTTAAAAAGTTAGCTAACTGAAAATTTATTAGCTTAGGAGAAAATGTAGAACCTTGAGGTATTATAATTTCAAATCCTATGATATTTTTTTCTTTTAAAATATAAAATAAATTCATAAAAATAGATGTGTCAGATATTCTTCTAGAACGATTATATGTAAGTTGAGAGGATCTATCTGATAAAAATTCTGAAAGCATAAAAATTGTTTTTGTCATATCTCCGCTTGAATAACCAAAACTACCAATTAGATTTTTATTGAAGTGTTTTGATATTACTAAATATACAGAAAGTAATTGATTTGTATTTTTTGAATCTACTTTAAAAGATGCAGATGGGCTGTTAAGATTTGGTTGAGGTGAATCTCTAAATGTAAATGATGCTTTTGCTCCAGATGCAAACGCAGGAACATATTGTTGTTCTTTTTGGAGGAGTAGCTTTCCATCAGCTTCTAAATACCATAAACCTATTCTATCTAAGTAATTTTTTTTATCAACAGTCCAAAAAAAGTTATTTTTTGAGTATAATCTTCCTATATAATACACTGCATTTATATCAAAAGCAGAACCAATTTCATTTATTCCCTTACTTCTATATGCTGTTGGTGTTATTACAAGGCCACTGATAGATATGTTGTGAGTTTGATATATTGTATTATCTATATATTCACTGCTTGATTGTTCTTGTGCAGTTAAATTGCTGATTAAAAATAATAATATTATCATTTTCCATTTTATCATAATAAAATTATACCATACTTTTATATTTAAAATTTATTTATTATTAAACAGGATAACCCAGAATAGATACCTGCGATTACGTCATCTATTACAATAGATATTCCTCTGTATTTTATCTCTTCAAATTTTTTTATAGGAAACGGTTTAATAGTATCGAATATTCTAAAAAAGATGAATAATATTATTGCGTTATATATATTTTTATCTATAAACAAAAAACCTGTATAATATCCAGAAATTTCATCTATTACAATAAGTGGATTATCTTTAGTTTCATTAAATGCTTTTTCTGATATAAGAATTGAAAAAGATATTATTAAAATTATAAGTATAATTTTTAAGACATAATTATCAGGTATAACATATTGATATAGAGAAAATGCAAACAATGTTCCAAATAGACCACATCCTTTAAATTTACCTTTTCTTTTAAATATAATAATAGGTAAATAACTTATACCAAAACCACTTGCTATAAAATTAATTATTTTTTCCACTGTTTTTCTATCATCCTATAATGATTGGATATATATAATATTCCGCTTATAACTGTGACTAAAGATGCAAATATTACCAAATATGATGGTAAATTTTTCAATTTTTCAATAATGTTTTTAATTGTAATATTTTGAATTGGAGCAGTAGAGATTATTAAATACATCATTATTAAATAAATAGTTATAAATTGAGTTAATGTTTTAAACTTGCCAGATTTTTCTGCTGAAAGAACGTAATTATCTAATGCAGCTAATACTCTTAATGATGCTATGCTTAATTCTCTTATTATTATTAAAAATATTGCGAAAAGAGGAATGTTAAGTTCTGGGATATCAGCAAATGCTAAATAACAAGAAAAAACTATTATTTTGTCAGCATATGGATCTATTATAGCTCCGAATTTTGTTATAGTATTAGTTTCCCTTGCAATTTTACCATCAAAATAATCAGAAATTGTTGATATTATAAGTACACAAAAAGCAAGAATCAAAAATGTTAATGATGATTTGTCTATTAAAAAAAATAAGAAGATGCCGAGAACAGTTCTGGTTAAAGTTATTTTATTTGCGAGTGTCATAATGATAAAGTTTCATAATTTTCTTTATTTTTATACTTAAATTCTGATTCTTTTATTTCAGTATTTATGGTTGTATTTTTAAGTATTGTTGTAACTAGTGTTTCTCCTAAATCTAATTCTGCTTTTATAGGAATATTATTTTCATTAAATACTATTTTAAGTATGTAAAAATTTTTTTTAGATTTTATTAAAAGTATCTTTTTATTATCTTCATTTAATAATTCAGTATTTTCTTTTTCAATAAGTTTAGAATAATTTCCAAGCTCTAATAAACCTTTTAATCTTGGTTCAAGGGCTCCTTTCCATCTCTCCCAATTTGTAGTTATTATTTGTCTGTCTGATGGCTTTACTATTGTAATTTCTTTTTTGTTTCTAATAATTATTATTTGTTCTTGTGGTTTAGTATGAATTATTTTAATATTATTTGGTTTTAAGAATAGAATTTTTCCTTCAATTTTTTGTTTTATTTCAGCTGTTTTAAAAAATATTTCTTGTTCATAATCAGAGATAAATGTTTTTATTTTTTCATCTATTGATTTAATTTCATTAATAATATCTACCTGTTTTTTAGTTCCATTTGTTGGTATTTGTTCTTCGGCTTTTGTTAATATAATAAACAAAAGTGTAATTGAAATTAAAAATTTCATATATTTTCCTCCTTTTTTTGTTTAGTTTCCATAGATTGTAAATAATTTTCTATTTTATCAAAATATATCTGCCATCGATTTGTTCCTTCAGGTTTATATATAAATCCCTTTACTTCGAGAAGACTTAGAATATTAGTTGCTCTAGCAGATGAGCCAAAATGAGCTTTTAATAAATCTTGTGATACTCTTTTTCTTTCAAGTACTAATTTTAAAGCAGTAATTAATTCTTCGTTTGAAGAACCTTTTCCATCAAACTGTGATTGTTCTTCATCAATATACATTGGATAGTTAGGTTTACCTTGTTCTGATATATATTTTACTACTTTTTCTATTTCCTCTTCACTTACATAGCATCCTTGTATTCTTTCTGGCTTACTCTTGTTTGGTGCTAAGAATAATAAATCTCCTTTACCTATTAAGCTTTCAGCTCCTGGCATATCTATAATCACTCTTGAATCTACTTTTGAACTTACTTGAAGTGCTACTCTTGCTGGTAAATTAGCCTTTATTACACCGGTGATTACATCAACTGATGGCCTTTGTGTTGCAAGAACAATATGGATTCCAACTGCTCTTGCCATTTGTGTTAATCTTTGTATAGATTCTTCAACTACGTTTTTGGCTTGAAGCATTAAGTCAGCAAGTTCATCTATTACAACTACTATATAAAATTCTTGAGGTTGATTATTTGTAAGAGCCCATCTATTATATGATTGAATGTTTTTAACTTTTGCCTTTTCAAATTTTTTATATCTTTTTTCCATTACTCTTGTAAGAGCAACAAGTGATTTAGCAGCATCTTTTGGATCTGTTATAACTTTAACATCTTCTGGAGTAACGTTAGGATCATAAAGATATGGTATTGACTCATAAGAAGTTAATTCTAATCTTTTTGGATCAATAAAAAGAAACTTTATCTCATCAGGAGTGTTTCTATATATAAGGGATATTATTAAGGATTGTAAAAAAATGCTTTTTCCACTTCCAGTAGCACCTGCCACAAGTAGGTGTGGCATCTCTTCTAGATTTGCTATTGCTATTGAACCATCGCTATGCCTTCCAAGAGCAAAAGTAAGTTTGTAAGGAGAAGAGTTAAATTGTGGAGATTCCAATATTTCTCTTAGTGTTACCATGCTTCTTTTAATGTTAGGTATTTCAAAACCTATAGCAGATTTGCCTGGTATAGGTGCTATTACTCTTATTGAGCCAGCAGATTTCATTGCAAGAGCTATATCATTTGAAAGAGATACTATTGAACTTATTTTAACTCCAGGAGATGGTGTAACTTCATATCTTGTTATTACTGGTCCAGGAAATATTCCAGATATGTATGCAGATATATTAAAGTTTTTAAGAGTTTCTTCAAGTTTTATCTTAGAGGAATCTATTTCTGAAGGATCTGGCATAAAAACGTCTTTAATATTTTTATTTAGTAGTTCTATTGATGGAAACTTAAAATCTCTAAACTTTAAAAATTCTAAATTTTTTCTTTGATTTTCTGTCTGTTGTGTATTTTCCTCTTTTTTTATTTTTAAAGTTTCTATTTTTTTTCTTTCTTCATTTATTTCTTTTTTATTTTGTTGTGATTCTAATAATAAGTTTTGCTGGTTTGTTTCAGAATCTATTTTTATTAGGTTGTTTATTTCTGAATTATTTAGTTTTCTTTCTTTTTTTGATGCTTCAATCCTTGCAGAAAGTTCTGCTCTTGCTTTTTTCCATTCATTCCAATCTGTTTTTATTGTTTCAACTAATTTTAAAAATAACTCTTTCCATTTTATTTCAAATATTATATTTAATCCTATTATCGTAAATGATATAGAAAAGATAAAACCGCCGACTGAACCAAAAAGTGTTCTCAATATTGATTCAATAAAATATCCTATCCAACCACCATGTATTTGTTCTATTATTGAATTATAATGTAAGAATTCAAGAATAGAGGATAACGATATCATTGTTAATATAATACCAGCTAATAATGATATTACACCTTTAGATGGTTTTCCTATTTTTAGCAATATTTGAATACTTCCATAGAAAAAGAGAAAAGGAAAAAGATATATACTATATCCAAAAAATGACAACATTGTTTTAAATATAAAATTTCCAATTACACCTTTTTGGGTTGGGTTAATTATTATCCAAAACATGTAGATAGAAAGAGAAATCAATAATATCCATAAAAAAGTATTAAAGGTATTCCCTTTTTTCTTTTTAGTGTGAAGGGTCTTTAGCATCTGAAGATGTATTATTTAATTCTTTATTTGTTGTGTCAAGTTCTATTTTATATATAAGATTTTCAGGAGTTATCTTGATTTTACCTTTAGCTATTAAATATCCAAGAGTTAAGTATAGGAGAGAACTTGATATTTTGAATTGCATCTTTAAATCCCAAGACGTTATAGTAGTTTTTTGTTTTGTTGTTTCTATGTAATTAGTAATATTATTTGCTATTTGATTTATTCTTTCTATTAAATTATCATGAGTTTTCATAATTTTTCAATAAGGAACAGGTCGTCTCCTTCATTTACAAATTTACCATTTTCTGCAATACATTTTAAAATTTTACATTTAAATTCTGATTTAATTTCATTAAAAACTTTCATAGCTTCTATTAAACAAATAATACTATTAGCTTCAACATTATCTCCTTCTCTTACATACGGTGGACTAGATGGTGAAGGCGATCTATAGAATATTCCTGATATAGGAGCTTTTATCGTAAGACCTTGTATTTGTGTTTGTTGTGATTGGTTTTTTATTTGTTGAACAGATTGAGGAGAAGATGTTGAAGTTGCATTTGTGTTAATTGGTAGTATTTGTATTTGATTTTGAGTTTTTCTGGCAAGCTTTATATAATCATCTCCATGCCCTATCTCAACTACATCTAAGTTATTTTTTATCATAAAGTCATAAACTTCTTTTATTTCATCAAGATATGTTTTTTCGGGTTCGGGGTTTTTTTTCATTTTTCCTCCCGTTTTTTAAATGTTATGTAATTGCTTTCCTAGATAATTTTGGTCTTCCCATTTCATCAGTATCTATTACTTTTACATCTAATACATCACCTATTTTAATTACATCTTCAACTTTTTTAATTCTTTTGTTATCTATTTCTGATATATGTAGAAGGCCAATTTTCCCTGGCAGTATTTCAACAAATGCTCCAAAATCTCTTATTTCTATAACTTTCCCTTTGTATATCTTTCCAACTTCTATGTTTTCTGTAAGTGATTGTATCATAGTTTTAGCTTTATCAATAGATTTTTGATTTGGGCTTGATATGAATATATATCCATTTTCATTTATTTCAATATTTGCTCCACTTTCTTCGATAATACCCTTTATGGTTTTTCCACCAGTTCCTATAACAAGTCCAATTTTATCTTTTGCTATTGGTATTCTACATATCTTTGGAGCATATTCTGATACAGATTGCCTCGGAGTTTGTATTTCTTTGTCCATAATATCAAGTATATTATGTATTCCTATTATTGCTTGTTCCATTGCTTTAGCAAGTATATCTAATGGAATTCCAGTTGAAAGTTTTACATCCATCTGAAAAGCAGTAATTCCTTTTCTTGTACCAGCTAATTTAAAATCCATATCTCCGAAATGATCTTCAAGACCTGCTATATCTGATAGTACCACATATTCGTTGTTTTCTCCAGTAATAAGTCCCATTGCTATTCCAGCGCATGCTGCTTTCATTGGAACACCAGCATCAAAAAGAGAAAGCGAACCACCACAAACAGTTGCCATAGAAGAAGAACCATTTGATTCAAGTATATCTGAAACAACTCTTATAGTATATGGAAATTCATCTTCTGATGGTATCAATGGAAATAATGCTCTTTTTGCCAAATTTCCGTGCCCTATTTCTCTTCGAGAAGGACCTTTATCAGGTTTTATATCACCAGTTGAAAAACCTGGGAAATTATAGTGAAGCATAAATCTATCCAAAGTTTTCCCTTCCAATTCATCTAAGATTTGTTGATCTTCTTGAGTTCCAAGAGTTGTAGTTGCTATTGTTTGTGTTTCTCCTCTTGTAAAAAGTGCAGAACCATGTGCTCTTGGTAAGTACCCAACTTTTATTGATATTTTTCTGATTTCATCAAATTTTCTACCATCGATTCTTGTTTTTCTTTTTAAAACAATATTTCTGGAAATTTTATATATTACCTCGTCTATTAACGTCTTTACTTGATAATTTATTGTTGTGTCATCTGGAAATATTTTGGTAAATTTTTCAACTAGTTTATCTGTAGTAGTTGATATTTTTTCATTTATCATTTTTTTAGTTGGGTAGCTTTCAAGGAAACTTTTTAATTGTTGTTCAATTAAATCAACTTCTTTTTTTATTTCTTCTTTTATTAATGGAGGTTCTATTTTAAACTTTTTTTTATTCTTCTTTTTAACTAATTCAACCTGCATATCACATATTTTTATTATTTCCCCCTTAGCTAACTCCATTGCTTCAATCAGTTCTGAGTGTGATACTTGATTAGCACCTCCTTCCACCATTAAAATATTTTCTCTTGTGCCAGCAACAACTAACTCTAAAATTGCATTTTTTCTTTCTTCGAAAGTTGGATTTATTATATAATCTTTTTCAATCTTTGCTATTCTTACAGCTCCAACAGGTCCATTAAAAGGTATATCTGAAATCATTAAACATGCTGATGCTGCGTTTATTGATAAGACATCGCAGTCTTTGTCTCCGTCGCTTGATAAAACCATTGAAACAACTTGGGTCTCTGTATTATAATAATCTGGGAAAAGAGGACGTATTGCTCTATCAGTTAACCTTCCTGCTAGAATTTCTTTTTCTCGTGGTTTTCCTTCTCTTTTAAAAAAACCACCTGGTATTTTACCGGCAGCATAAGTTCTTTCTTTATATTCAACTGTTAAGGGAACAAACTCAGGAGGTTCTGTCCTTGGTTTTTTTGCCGCAACACAAGTACTTAAAACTATATTATCACCAACCCTTACTATACAAGAACCGTTTGCTTGTTTAGCTATCAATCCTGTTTCAAATATAAGAATGTCTCTCCCTACCTTCCCTTCAATTTTTATAATTTCACTATCCATGGTTATTTCCTTAATCCCATTTCCTGTGTTATCTTTGTGTATTCATGTATATTATGTTTTTTTATGTAGTTTAAAAGACTTTTTCTTTTTGATATTAAAATAGAAAGAGTTCTTTTTGAACTAAAGTCTTTGGGGTTTGCTGCTATATGTTGAGATAAATAGTTTATTCTTTCAGTAAGTAATGCTATCTGCACAGATGAATTCCCAGTGTCTTTAAGGTTTTTACCAAACTTTTCTATTATTTTTGCTTTATCAGCTTTTGTAAGTGCCATAATCAACACCTCTTTTTTTAGTTTTCTGTTTTTTTAGAAAACAGATTATATTACCTATTATAACAAAAAAATTAATTTTTTAAAACTAAGTTGTTTAAATTTGACTTTGTATTTGAATTTTATGTATTATTGTTTATGGGAGGTTAGAATGAAAAAGTTAATTTTTATTGTAACATTAGCGATTGGAATAAGCGTTTTTTCATCTAATGTAGAAGCTAAATATATTACATTATCTGGGTATTTGACTCTTAGTGGTAATATTTATGTACCTTCTCAAAACTCATATGCCAGTGGTTATGTCAGTGGATGGGTTGAATTAAGAGATTATTCTGGGGAATATTATACTAGAAATATTTATGTTAACACATATGTAAGTTTTTGGGCTTCTAGCAATTATGTTTATACAACTGCTTATCCTTACACATATTTTACTGTATATAATAAGGATGGTAAAGCTGTTGGTAGCGGTTATATAAATCAGGGAATAGGGGTGAGTGGATTTTTAAGTGGAAATTATGTTTATTTAAGCGGTTCATCATATATAAGTGTTTCTGTGAATATAAATGAGGATTAGGTTTTAATCTATTAAAAACTTCTTTTTTTTAATTCACGAACTTTTTTAGAGTATAAGAGATGTAGTATAATTTTTTTATAATTTTATTTTTTGAAAAGGAGAAAATTTATGAATATTATTGAAAAAGAGTTAAATAAGGACGCTTCTTCATTTAATTCAAAAGATATAATAAAATTTATAAAGAAAAGGAATATTGATATAGTAAATTTTAGATATGTTGCTGGAGATGGTAGATTAAAGGTATTAAATTTTCCATCGAGTGATATTAAATATTTAGAGAGAATATTAGAGTGTGGTGAAAGGGTTGATGGTTCAAGCCTTTTTAAAAATTTGGATGCATCCTCTAGCGATTTATATGTTGTTCCTGTATATAAAACAGCTTTTCTAAATCCTTTTAATTATTCATCTCTTGATATTATCTGTTCATTTTTTGATAAAAATGGAAACTTATTTGAGTCTGCTCCAGATACAATTGTTCGAAAAGCATCGGAAACTTTTTTAAGGAAAACTGGTTTTAAAATTGAACTTTTCGGTGAATTAGAATATTATGTTATTTCAAAAAAAGATGAACTATATCCGATGGAAGCACAACGTGGATACCATGAAAGCTTTCCATTTAATAAATGGGAATCATTACGAATTGAAGCGTTGAATATGATTTCAAAGATAGGCGCGAAAGTTAAATATGCTCATAGCGAAGTTGGTTTTATACGTACAAATGAATATGAAATGACACAAAACGAAATAGAATTTCTTCCTGATGAACCTTATAAATCTGCATATGTTTTATTAATATCTAAATGGATTCTTCAATCTCTTGGTTATAAATATGGAGTTACTGTTACTTTTGCTCCAAAAATTTCTGTTGGGCATGCCGGTTCTGGATTGCATATTCATTGTCTTGTTGCTAAAAATTCAAAGAATGTCATGCTTAATAATGGAAATCTTTCAGATAATGCTTTAAAACTTATCAGTGGTTTGCTTAAATCTGCAAAAGCACTTACAGCTTTTGGTAATACTATTCCAATCTCATATTTACGGCTTGTTCCTCATCAAGAAGCACCTGTTAAGATTTGTTGGGGTTATAGAAATAGGAGTGCTTTAATAAGAGTTCCACTTGCTTGGGATAATAAAAAAAATATGTGTGAAATTGTAAATCATCATTCTTATTCTAAAAAAAATGAACATGTACAAACGGTGGAATTTAGAGCTGGTGATGGCTCCGCAAATATATGTCTTTATATTGCTGCAATAGTATCTGCTATTTTAGATGGTTTTGAAATGAAGGATTTTAAGAAATTTGCTACTGAACGTTTTGTTTCTGAGAATGTTTTTGATAGTTCAAATAAAAATAAATTTGAGTCGCTTCCATCTTCTTGTTGGGAATCTGCTGATGAGTTATTAAAAAATAGATTTGTTTTTGAAAAATATTCGGTTTTTTCAAAAACAGTTATAGATTCTGTTGCAAAAAAATTAAAATCTTATTCAGATATGGAATTAAATGAAAAATTATATGGTAAAGAAGATGAAATTAAGAAAATAGTTGAGCAGTACATATATTATTAATCTTAAAACATGAATAAGAGAGTTTACCTAATATTTTACATAAGTGTAATATCAATTTTAGTTATTTTATTTATTTTAATTTTATATTTTAAAAGGATGGCTAATTATAACTTATCATCTGTAAATAATAATTTTAAGATATTAACTGGTAACTTTAAAACAACATTTGAAAAAGAACTTATTAATGCTTCCATCCCACAAAATGAGAGGCAACTTATTATAAAGGCATTTGGGAATTCTATTGATTTTAAAACATTAGGATATAAAGATAATTATGTTATTACGCTTTCTAGCTCTGGTAGCTTTATTTCTATAGAGATAGATCGTGGAGAGATTATTTATTCAGTTTACAAGAGTAGCAATGAATATGTTTTTAGTCAACAAAAAGCATTAGTTGATGAATCAACAATATCGGTAAAAGGAAAAATTAAAGAAATTCTTTGGAATTCTATGATTGAAGCGAAAATTCCTCCTGATATTATTTTAAGTTATACTGATATATTTGCCTGGGATATAGATTTTCTAACGGAGGTAAGAGATGGTGATGAGTTTGGCATTGTTTATTCTGTTAAAAGAAATCAAAAAGGAAAATTAATATCCAAAAAAATAGTTGCTGCATATTATTTTGGTACAATTACTGGGAGAAAATTTGGGATTTATTATATGGGAGATTATTACAATGAAGCAGGGGAAACTTCAAGGTCTTTTTTTCTGAAAGCTCCTCTTCAATATAGAAGAATATCATCTTATTTTTCTCATAAAAGATTTCATCCTGTTTTAAAGTATGTTAGACCTCACCTTGGTATAGATTATGCAGCTCCTTTTGGTACTCCTATTTCAGCGGTTGCTGATGGAATTGTCATTTATAAAGGATGGAAAGGAGGATATGGAAATTATGTTGAAATAAAACATCAAATGGGCTATGTTACTTCATATGGACATCTTTCTAGATTTGCTAAAATATATGTTGGAAAACGAATAAAGCAAGGTGAGATTATTGGTTATGTTGGTATGAGTGGGATTGCTACAGGTCCTCATCTTGATTTTAGAATAAAACATAATGGTAAATATATAAATTATTTAAGGATAAAAAAATCTTCTCAGAAAAAACTTCCCAAGAAAGATATAATTGAGATTAGAAATAAAATATCTAATTATTTTCCCCACATCCAAATTTAATTTTTTATTATATTTATAACAAATGGTATGACTTCTATAGCAATGAGTAAAATTATTATTATTTCTAATATATGACTTCTTATTGCATTTAATTCAGCTTGTATTATTTGAGTTATTTGAAAGAGTGTATTCATTTTTCTTGATATTGATTTATACCAATCATCAAATCTAAATTGTTCAGCACATGTTCTGAATACTGTAGCTATATATGGATCACCTACAGCTTTAAAGGAATTTTCTATTTTTCCTAATAGATCTGAGAATTCAATATAATTCCTTGTAGCTTCTTCTGCTATTTTCGAATATGTTGATTTCAATAATCTTTTTATTCCTCTTTGTTTATATTCAAGTTCACTATAAAGTTGATCTAGTCTTTTATCTATTAAGTAATCATAATATCTTAGTTCTAATAGATGAGTTAAAGAAAATTCTATAGCATCACATATATCTTTAGTTCCAGTGGGTTCAATAATTAGAGCACTATCCCAGTCAATTATTGCTATATCATTTTCGTAATATTGTATGTAATTGTCTGTTACAGGTAATGATGAAATTGAGGATAATTTATTCCCAACTTCACCCATTATAAGAGCTGCTACGTCTACTTTATCAAATATTTCTTTAGGATTGTCTATCCCATTTATTTTTGTAAAAAAGTAAGTAATATAATCTTCAAATTGTTCCCATTCATATGGCATTTTAATTGCTGGCAATATTATTTGTTTTATCTCATCTTTTATTTTTTTAGCTATTATTTCAACATCATTTTTATTTTCAAGAAATTTTGCTATATCTTCTAATTCTTTCCATATAGTTCCTTCTTCAAGTATTATTTCTATTGTAATTGTTAATGCTCCATAATCCCATATTTTAGTAGAAATATTTGTATTGTAAGCTTTTGTGTCTATTTTAAAATTTTCTTGCCCAAGGTCTATGCTTAATGGGGCTTCTTTAATTATAATAGCACGCCTTGGATCTTTTGAAAACTGAAATCTTGAAGTAGATTGCTGCTTTTCAAGAAGATTTTTTTCAGCTTTAATTAAATCTATTTCCCATCCAAGATCAAAAGCGTGATATACTAATATAGATCCTTTTGATATTACCAAACTCATAATAATTTTGATACAGTTTCATCAATATTTACCTCATAGCTTTTATCATATCCTGCCCATACTTTATTCAGTGTATGATCTTTATTAAGTAAGTATATAAAAGGAACTCCAGATATTCCATATCTTTTTGCTACATCTCTGCCATTGTATGCGATGTCAAATGTTAGATTGAATTCTTTAGCAAAAGTTTGAGCACTTTCCAAATTTGGTCTGACTGATATTCCTATTACTTTAAGTCCTTTTTGAGAATATTTGTTATGTATTTTTTCAATAAAAGGAGCTGCTTTTTGGCAATAGGGACAATTTTCAGTAAAAAACATGACAAGAACTGGATTTCCAGCAAGATTTTTTAGATCTATATCTCCTCCTTTATATAAGGGTAGTTTGAAGTAAAAATTTGTTTCAGCATAATTAGATGTCTGTGAAGTAGCTTGTTGAGATATTTTTGTATTTTCTTCTTTCTTTTTAGAGCAAGAAACTAATACTCCTAAGGCGACTGTTAATACGATTATTTTTTTCATGTTATCCTCCTTAATATTTTTATTTTATCATTTTATATAGAATCCATAAAGCAGTATTTGCTGATGCTGTTTTTATAAATATTCTGTCTCTGTTGAGAAATAATCTTTTTATAACATCTATTTTATTATTATATATTACACATATATACACAGTTCCAACTGGCTTTTTTTTATTTCCCCCTGATGGACCTGCTATGCCTGTAATTGATATAGAACAATCAGTTTTAAATTTTTTCTTTATTTTTTCCGCCATTTCAATTGCAGTCTCTTTAGAAACTGCTCCATATTTTTCAATTGTTTTTTTATTCACACCTATTATGTCTATTTTTATTTCATTGGAATAAGCATTGATTCCACCGATATAGTAGCGTGAACTTCCCGGAATATCTGTTATTTTAGAAGATAATAATCCACCTGTACAAGATTCTGCAGTTGATAAGGTTAGTTTTTTATTTATAAGTATTTTACCTATTAATTCTTCAAGTGTTTCTCCTTTTTCCGAATAGAAATTTTCATCAGCAAGATTTTTAATATCACAAATTAATTTTTTAAGAATATCTTTTTCAGTTGATGTAATGTTAAATTGACATATATTTGGACCAGCAAGTATGTTATATTCCACTTTGTTATATTTTTTTATTAAAGGTTTTATTAAGTTTTCAAGCTCAACTTCTCTTATATCAGCGAACATAAGTTTTGCTGAATAAATCTTATTTTTAGTTTTTAAATGTTTTTTAATTTCTTCCCACATCGTTTCCCATTCATCTTTAGGACCAGGCAATAAGATATAAGTCTTTTTATTTTTTTTAATAAGTTGTCCTACTGCTGTTCCATTTGGATTTTCAAATATTTTTGCATCTTTTAGTGTATATGATTGATTAATTATTACTTCTTCTGGTATTTTTTCATTTTTTTTAGTTTTTAAATAATTTTTTACTTTTTTTGATATAATCAGAGGTGTTTTTAAGTATCTTGATATTGCTATTTTAGTTAGGTCATCAAAAGTTGGACCGAGTCCCCCACATATTATTACAATACTTGCTTGATCTGATGCAAATCTTAATGCTTTAATTATCATTTTTATATTGTCTGGAATAGTTATCTCACCATTTAGTTTGATTCCTAATTCCTTTAATTTTTCAGAAAATATCGGAGGATATGTATTTAATTTGAAATTAATTAATTTATTTCCCACAGCAATAAAAAAAGCATTGCTCATAGATTTAATTTTATCATTTTTGTAAAATTTTATTGGGAGGTTTTATGTTTTATTTATTTTTTTTAATTTCACTTTTTATTGAAGGAGGAAATATGAATCCGCCGATAGCTTTTAAAAAACCATTTAAGATGGAAGTACATGGAGATATTAGAATAGATGATTATTATTGGATGAGAGAAAGAGGAACAAAGGAGGTAATTAAGTATCTCAAAGATGAAAATAAATATACTAGTTATATAATGAAAGATTATAGGAATATTCAAAAAAGTTTTTTTATAGAATTAAAAAGTATGATAAAAGATGACGATCAAACGGCAAAGGTAAAATACAAGAACTATTTGTATTTTAAAAAATACTTAAAAGGTAAAGATTATCCTATATATTATAGAGAAAGAATATCAGATAAAAAAGTTGAAAAGATAGTTGATATTAATAAAATTGCAAAAGGAAAAAAATATTGTCATGTTCCTGAAATTCAAATTAGTCCTGATGAGAGTTTTGCTATATTTGCTACAGATTTTGTTGGCCGGAGATTTTATTCTATTTATATCATAGATTTGAATAAATCTAAAAAAACTTTTTATAAGTTGCTGGATAATACAAGTTCTAATTTTGTATGGGGTAGGGATTCAAAAACGATATATTATGTCAAACAAGATAGTCAAACACTTCGTTGGAAGGATGTTTATGAATATGATTTAGAAAATAAAAGGTCTAGACTTATATATAGTGAAGAAGATCCAACTTATTCGGTGTATATTTCTAAATCCTTATCTGAAAAGTATATTTTTATTAATTCTCAATCTACACTTACAACTGAAGTAAGATACATTGACCTTGAAAATGGAGATTTAAAACTATTTAAAAAGAGAGAAAAAGGTTTAGAATACTATGTTGAAGATGGTGGAGAATTTTTTTTTATAAAACATAATAAAGATGCTAAGAATTTTAAAATATCAGTTATTGCTAAAAATTCTGATACCCATGATATTAATAAATGGTTAGATTTTATCCCTCACCGTGATAATGTTTTTATAGATGATTATGATGTTTTAAAAGATTTTATAGCAGTTTTTGAGAGGAAAGATGCTCTTTTATCACTACGTATAATATCAAAAGATAAAAAATATGATAAATATGTTAGTTTTCAAGATGATGTTTATGTAATATCACCTGGGACTAATTTAGAGTATGATTCCAAGTTTTATAGGTATGAATATGAATCACCTGTTAATCCTCCTTCTATATATGATTATGATATTACAAATTCAAAATCAATACTTATTAAAACCAAAGAATATCCAAATTATGATTCTTCAAAATATTTTGTTAAACGTATTTGGGCTGATTCCCGAGATGGCAAAAAAATATCAATAACTTTTGTTGGTAAAAAAGATATGAACCCTGACAATCTTTTAATTTATGGATATGGTTCATATGGTTATTCAATAGATCCTATATTTAATTTCACTATTTTCCCACTTATAAATAGTGGTTTTGGTTATGCTATTGCTCATGTGAGAGGTGGTGGTGAGTTAGGAAGAGATTGGTATGATGATGGACGTCTTTTAAATAAAAAAAATACTTTTAATGATTTTATTGATGTTACTCTCTATTTAAAGAAACTAGGGTATGGTAGCAATTCAATATTTGCTGAAGGAGGCTCTGCTGGTGGGCTTTTAATGGGTGCTATAGCAAATATGGCTCCAGAGTTATATACTGGTATAATTGCACAAGTACCATTTGTGGATTGTTTAACTACTATGCTTGATGAAACTATTCCCCTCACGACTTCCGAATATGATGAATGGGGTGATCCCAAAATTAAAGAACATTATTATTATATAAAATCTTATTCCCCCTACGATAATGTATCTAAGAAAAAATATCCTAATTTGCTTATTACTGCAGGATACCATGATTCACAAGTTCAATATTGGGAGCCTGCAAAATGGACAGCAAAGTTAAGGCAAAACAATACTTCAAATTCTATTATACTTTTAAAAACTGATATGAGTAGTGGACATTGGGGTAAAATAGGAAGATATAAGTCATTATATGATATTGCATTTAATTATTCTTTTATATTAAGAGTTTTGGAGAAGAAAAAATGAAAATAATATTAAGTATTTTTATATTTTGTATTCAATTTTTGAATGCTCAAACATTTATAAAGAAATCTTTCATGCATCAAGGTTTGAAAAGGGAATTTTATATGTATCTTCCTTCCAAAAATGTTAGCGGTTATCCTGTTTTTTTTATTCTTCATGGTGGTGGTGGTTCTGCAGAAAACATGATGAATCTTACTAAAAACTCATTTAATGCTTTGTCTCATCGTTATGGGTTTGTGGTTGTGTATCCTCAAGGTTACAAAAAACATTTCAATGATGGCAGAAAAAAACCATCTTATGATGCTTTTAAAAAAAATATTGATGATGTTGGTTTTTTTGAAAAAATAGTTGAGTATCTTTATAATAATTATAGTATAGATAGTAGTAAAGTTTATTTTGCTGGTATATCTAATGGTGCTATGATGGCATTTAGAGTTGGTTGTGAAAGTGTTATAGCATCTGGTATTGCATCTGTGGCTGCATCTATGCCAAAAGAACTTTATGGTTGTAATTCAGCAAGTAATCCAAAGGTTCTTATAATTGTTGGCACTGACGATCCACTTGTACCTTATAAGGGCGGAGAAATAAAGGGACCTTTTGGAGTAAGATGGCTTGGAGAGGTAGTAGGTGCTGAACATTCTTATGCTTTTTGGTCTGCAAGAAATGGTTGTGAGATGAATGAGTTAGTTGAAAATATAAAAGATCCTGTGGATTCAAGGTTATCAGTAATAAAAAGGATAAAAAAATGTCCTAAAAGTAGAGTTGCATTATATACTATAGAAGGTGGTGGACATACTTGGCCTGGTGGAATGCAATATCTTTCTGTATCTATGGTAGGTAAAACTTTTTCAGGTTTTGATGCTGCTCAAGAAATTGTTAAATTTTTCTTAGAAGAATAATGCTAAAAATTCTTTATCATAATCCATCTATTATTTTTTTAATTTTATCAAACGTTTTTCCCTTGTATATGATTTATAAATTAGAATGGAAACTATCAGACATAATAATACTATATTGGGCTGAAAGTGGAATAATAGGCTTTTTTACTATTTTAAAAATTATTTTTTCAAAGAGCAATGGAATTTTAAGTTATATTTTTAAAATTCTTTTTTCATTGTTTTTTATATTTCATTTTGGTGGTTTTATGATAATTCATGCTTTATTTTTATCTCTGTTTTTTTTAGGAGGTTTTACTAAATCTTTATATATTTTTGACATTTTTATAGCTAAGATAGATAGTTTATTATTGGGATTCTTTTTTTTATTTATTAGTCATATGTTTTCATTTTTATGGAACTTCTTTATAAAGAATGAAAAAGAAAAAACAGAATTTTTGAAGCAAATGATATCTCCATACGATAGAATATTAGTTATGCATGTGACTATACTAGTAGGAGGATTTTTAATTTCTATTACGCATACCAATAAAACATTTCTTATTATATTTGTAATCATGAAAATTTTGGTTGATTTAAAGTATCATATTAAACAACATAATTTATTTTCAAAATAAAATTTTGTAAAATTTTAAAAAGGAGATGGAGTTCTCCTTATAACTGCCCATATTCCTATCTTGGGCTGATAACTCCTACATCATTAATATATTTTAAGGAGGATGATTATGCTTGATTTTTATCAACTTTCCTCAATATATCTTGGATTTGCGGTATTGTCAGCTATATTGGCTTATCATTTAAAACTGTCAATTGCACTTGTTGAAATATGTATAGGTGCATTAATAGCAAATATAAGTATTTTTTTTATTGGTCATAATATACTTATGCCTTCAACAGAATGTCTTAAAATTTTTGCTTCTATCGGTTCTGTTTTACTTACTTTTCTTGCAGGAACTGAACTTGATCCGGTTGTTTTAAAAAATAAAAAACTTGAGGTTTTTTTAGTGGGGATTGTTGGCTTTATATCACCATTTTTGGGTGGTTATTTTGTTGCATATTATTTTTGTGGTTGGGAATTGAAAGCTTCTTTAATTGCTGGCATTGCATTATCAACAACCTCTATGGCAGTAGCTTATGCTGTAATGATAGAAACTGGACTTAACAAGACTGAGTTTGGTAAAGGAATACTTGCCTCTTGTTTTATAAATGATGTAGGAACTGTTATGGTTTTAGGTTTTTTCTTTTCTCCTTTTACTTATAAAACATGTGTTTTTATTTTTACCAGTGTATTAATATTTATACTTTTCCCTAAGTTAATAGATTATCTAACTCAAACTTATGGAAATAGAACAGCTGCTATACGTGCTAAATTTAGTATATTTATACTTCTTTTTTTAGGGTATATAAGCTGTTGGGCAGATATAGAAGTAATTTTATCAGCATATATTGCAGGCATGATGATTGCAGAGTTTAGTAAAAAGAATAAAAACTGGATCTTTAGAATGAGGACTTTAACAGTTGGTTTTTTAACCCCTTTTTATTTTATAAGAGCTGGTAGTTTTGTTTCAATTTCTTCTTTGTTATATGCTCCTTTTACAGCATTTGTACTTTTTGCTTCGAAGATTTTATCTAAAACATTTGGATTATATCCTGTTATTTCTATTTTCAGAAAAGAGAATAATGAAAGGTGGTATTATACCCTTCTTATGTCTACGGGACTTACATTTGGAACAATTTCAGCACTTTTTGGTTTTACTCATGGTATTATTAATCAATTACAGTATTCACTATTAGTTATAGTTATAATTGCTAGTGCTATATTACCAACATTAGTTGCGAATTTATTCTTTTTACCAAAGCATTTGATTAAAGAAAAATATCATATTACGGAACTGAAGAATGAACTCGTTGAAGAGTAGTTAAATAAAATAGTATAATTTAATTATTGAAAATTATGTAAGGAGGAAGTAATATGAAAGTAAAAACCAAGTCTAAAAATATAATTAAATCGAATTTTAAACTTCCAAAAAAATTAGTTTATTTCTTTGGTGGAGGTAAAGCTGAGGGTAACGAATCAATGAAAAATATTTTAGGAGGTAAAGGAGCCAATTTAGCTGAAATGGCAGGACATCCAAACTTAAAACTTCCTGTTCCACCAGGTTTTACAATAATTACTGACGTTTGCACGTATTATTGGGCAAATAATAGGACATATCCTCCTCAACTTAAAAATGAAGTAGAAAAATATTTGAAAAAGATTGAAGAGTTAACAAATAAAAAATTTGGAGATACTAAAAATCCATTACTCGTTTCAGTAAGATCTGGTGCTAGGAAATCTATGCCTGGCATGATGGAGACTATACTTAATGTTGGTCTCACTACAAAAACAATTCCTGGCCTTATAGAGTTAACCAAAAATCCGAGATTTGTTTGGGATGCTTATAGAAGACTTATAATGATGTATGCAGATGTAGTAATGGAGAAAGCAGAGGGTATTGAACCTGAAGACGGTATGGGGATTAGAAAACAACTTGATATGATGATGGATGAGTTGAAAAAAAAGAAAGGAGTTCAAAATGATACTGAGCTGGATGCTAAAGATTTAGAAGAACTTTCATATAAATTTAGAGAAAAAGTAAAGGAGGTCCTTGGAAAAGAATTTCCAGATGATCATATGAAACAACTGTGGGGTGCTATTGGAGCAGTTTTTGCTTCTTGGAATGGAAAGAGAGCAGTTGCTTATAGAAAAATAGAAGGGATTCCTGATAATTGGGGTACAGCTGTGAATGTTCAAGCTATGGTATTTGGTAATATGGGAGATGATTCAGCTACTGGAGTTGCTTTTACAAGGAACCCTGCAACTGGTGAAAATAAATTTTATGGAGAGTTTTTACTTAACGCTCAAGGAGAAGATGTGGTTGCTGGAATTAGAACTCCAAATCCCATAAACGAAGATAGCAAAAATGAACACTCAAAGCATTTAAAAACTCTAGAAGAATTAATGCCACAAGTTTATAAACAACTTCTTGATATAAGAAAAAGGCTTGAAAAACATTATAGGGATATGCTTGATATTGAGTTTACAATAGAAAGAGGGAAACTTTATATGCTTCAATGTAGAGTTGGTAAAAGAAATGGTACTAGTGCTGTTAGAATAGCACTTGATATGTATAAAGAAAAGCTTATAACGAAAGAAGAAGCAATAATGAGAGTTTCCCCATCACAGCTTGATGAACTTTTACATCCAATGATAGATCCAAATGAAGAAAAAAATATTAAACCAATAGCAAAGGGACTTCCAGCAGGTCCAGGTGGTGCTGTTGGTAGAATAGTATTTAGTGCAAATGATGCAGTTGAGTGGACTAAACGCGGTGAAAAGGTTATTTTAGTTAGAGAAGAAACAAATCCAGAAGATATTGAAGGTATGAGAGCTGCAGTTGCAATTCTCACAGCAAGAGGTGGCATGACTTCACATGCCGCTCTTGTTGCAAGGGGATGGGGTAAGTGTTGTGTTGTTGGAGCCGAGGCAATTCATATTGATTTTAAAAATAAAACCATGACTGTTGGAGGTAAGACATATAAAGAAGGAGATTGGGTAACAGTTAATGGAACAAAAGGTTTGGTTTATGAAGGCAAGTTAAAAATGATTGATGCTGGAAGTGCCAATAAAATGCTTATGGATTTCTTGAAACTTGCTAATGACATAAGAAAACTTGGAGTAAGAGCAAATGCCGACACACCATCTGATGCTTCAAAAGCAAGAGAGTTTGGAGCAGAGGGTATTGGGCTTTTTAGAATAGAACATATGTTTTATGGGCAAGGAAGTGATGAACCTCTATTTAAATTAAGGAAAATGATAGTTTCAAAAACAAAAGATGAGAGAATAAAAGCTTTAGATGAATTATTTCCATATATGAAGAATGATATAAAAGAAACTCTAAGAGTAATGAAAGGATTACCTGTTACTATAAGATTAATTGATCCACCGCTTCATGAATTTGTACCACATGATGAACAAAAGTTAAAAGGTTTAGCAAATGAACTTGGGATTTCTTATGATGAGTTAAAAGCAAGAGCAGAATCTCTTAGAGAATCAAATCCAATGATGGGGCATAGAGGTGTTAGACTTGGGATAACATATCCTGAGATAACGGAAATGCAAGTAAGAGCAATATTTGAAGCGGCTGCTGAACTTGCAAAAGAAAATATTAAAACTTATCCAGAGATAATGATTCCTGTTGTAGCTAATGAAAAAGAGGTTGAGTTTATTGTACCAATTGTGAATAAGGTTTATAATGAGGTTGTTGCCAAACATAAAGTAAAAAAGATTGAATATAAAATAGGTACAATGATAGAAATTCCAAGGGCTTGTCTTGTTGCTGGAAAACTTGCTCAAACAATGGAATTTTTCTCTTTTGGAACTAACGATCTTACTCAGATGGGATTTGGATTTTCAAGAGATGATTCTGGAATATTTATAAAAGATTATCTTGATAAAAAGATTCTTAGTGACGATCCATTCCAGACAATTGATCAAGAAGGTATAGGTGAACTTATAAAAATAACAGTAGAACGAGGAAGAAAAGTCAGAAAAGATTTAAAAATTGGTATTTGTGGAGAACAAGGTGGAGAGCCAAGATCTGTTGAGTTTTGTCATAATGTTGGGTTAGATTATGTGTCATGTTCTCCATTTAGAGTACCAATAGCAATACTTGCTTCAGCACAGGCAAATGTGAAGTCAAAAAAGAAATAGAGTTAAATTATAATGTCAGATGTTTTTCCTCTTGTAATTTCATCGCCAAGTGGAGGCGGTAAGACTACTGTAAAAAACCGCCTCCTTAAAAATGATATTTTTGAATTTAGTATTACTTGTACTACTAGAAATAAAAGAAATGGAGAAATTGATGGTATTGATTATTATTTTTTAACTAATGAAGAGTTTGATTTAAAAATAAAAAATAATGAGTTTCTTGAGTGGGCCTTTGTTCATGGTAAAAGATATGGAACTTTAAAAAAAACTATAGAAGATATACTTTTGAAAAACAAAATACCTGTTATGACAATAGATGTTGTTGGTGCTTTGAATGTAAAGAAAACATATCCTAATTCGTTACTTATTTTTATTATACCTCCAAACCTTTCTTCTATGATAGAGAGGTTGAAGAAAAGAGGAGAACCTGAACACGAAATTGAAAACCGTCTTTTTACCGCGTTTAAGGAAGTTGAATGTGTGACTGATTTTGATTATATAATAATTAATGATAAAATAGAAAACACAGTTGAATCTATTTTATTAGTTGTAAATGCTCATAAACAGAAATATTTTTTTAAAAAGGAGTTGATTGAAAATTTTAAAAAAGAGTTAAAAGAATATTTATCAAATAGGAGGAAATATGAGTAAAAAAATTTCTAAAGCTGAAAATAATAAAGAAGTTCAATTATCAATTAATGAGCTTCTTATTGATTTTGCAAAAGATAAAACAACTCCACCAGAAAAATATAATAAATTAGTAATTGCTATGAAATGGGCATATCATTTAAAGAATACAGAAGAATATAAGAATAAACCTTCATCAGAAATAATAGAAAAAGCATTGATAGATGTATTCAGTGGAACAATAACTCAAAATATTGTTGATTCTGCTTGTGAAAAAGATGAGCAAATTAGATTAGAAAGAATTGCAGAAAGAAAAAAAACAAAATCTACCGATGAATAATAAGAAAAATATTTTAATATCTTTTTTAAAAGATATTGATGAAGATACTTATATTCCTCCTTCATATTTTCCCAAAAATAATACTAAACTTGATAATATGTTCAACTATAAAGAACTAGGGACGAATAATTCAAAAGAAATTCTTTTGGGTCAACTTAAAAATGAGGTAGAAAAATGTAAAAAATGCCCTCTTGGTTTTTCAAGGATAAAAGCAGTTTTTGGTATGGGTAATCCTTATTCTGATATTATGTTTATAGGGGAAGGCCCTGGTTGGGAAGAAGATCATCAAGGACTTCCATTTGTTGGGAAAGCAGGTCAGTTATTAGATAAAATATTGTCAGCAATAGAGTTAGATAGAAGTAAAGTATATATAACTAATATTGTTAAATGCCATCCTATGATAAATCCTGAAACACCTCAAGCACGTGGAAATGATAGACCACCAACTTCACAAGAAATATCTACATGTCGCTTTTATATTGAAGAACAGATAAAGATTATAAGACCAAAATGTATAATTGCTCTTGGAAATACTGCAACACGTTTCCTCCTTTCTGAAACAAAAGGAGTATCTCAGTTAAGAGGAAAGTTTTATCCTTTGTCTTTGTCACTATTTATGTCACAAGAACTTCAAACCGTTGTTCTGCCAACATATCATCCTGCTGCTCTTCTAAGAAATCCTTCACTCAAGAAAGAAACTTGGCAAGATATGAAAATGCTAAAAGATTTTATTTCTAAAAGGAAATGATAGCTGAGGTCCTTTTTCCAGTTGCTCTTGATAAAACATTTTATTATGATATTCCCCTGGAACTACAAGAAAAAATAAAACCTGGTATCAGAATATATGCTTCTTTTTCTTATAGAAAAAAGGTAATTGGTTATGTAGTTTCAGTTTTAGATAAAGTAGAGGAACAAAATTTTGAATTTCAATTAAAAAAGATTGATAAAATAATTGATACTGAACCTCCATTTATTGTCGAAAAATTTTTAGAACTTTCTTCATATATTTCTGAAAGATGGTTTTCACCTCGTGGTATGGTCCTTAGAGATTTTTTAAGATATTTACCTGTCAAACTTGATTTTCAAGAAAAAAAATATATTATTATTCCATCCAGAGATAGAAAATTAATTATATCTAATAATATTTTTGATGAGCTTTTAAAATTTATTAAAGAATATTATTTAAAGATACCAATTGTTATATTTTTCCCAAATATATTTTTATTAAAGCTTTTTAAAAGAAAAATTGAAAAAATTGGTATTAATGATATTTATACTTATACTTCTAATGAAAAAGTATCTTATAAAAGAAAAATAACTCAACTTGTGCTTAATAATGATTTCAAATTAATTTTATCGACAAAAGGAGGAATCCATCTTCCTTTTAAACAGGGTATTATGATTGCATTAGCAGAACCATTGAATTCTCTTTATAGACAATTCGAACAACATCCTTATTATGATACAGTTGAATTATTATTGAAGATATCTCAAATATATAATATTGGCATAAGATTTTATTCTTCTTTTATATCACCATTTTTTAAAGAATTAAGTATAAGAGGTGATATAAGTATAGAAAACAAACTTGATATTCATAAGTTTAGCTATGAAGTATCTGACATAAAAAAAGAATATCCTATTTCAAGTAATGTTTTGGATGAAGTAAAAAAACTTATAAAAAATGATAAAAAAGTAATGTTTATTTCATATTCTAAATATTCGGCAAATATAACTTTTTGTCCATCATGTAAAAGTATAAAAAAATGCTCTAATTGTGATTCGATTATGAGAACAGATATATTTGACGAAAAGAAAGTATATTTGTGCCCGTATTGTAATACAAAAGAAGAATATTCTAATTTTTGCAATAAATGTAAGATTACTATGGTCTCAAAAGGGTATGGAACACAACGTTTTTATGAAGAACTTATTAATTATTTTCCAGACAGAAAAATTTTACTTGTTGATGGTAGAATAATTCATGTTCCAAAAAGACTTGATTATGTAATAAATGAGATTGAAAAAAATAGTTTTGATATAATATGTGCAACAGAAATAGCAGCAAGTCATATAATAAATTGTAAATTTTCAACGATTATTTTTATCGTATATGAATCACAATACTCTTATGATTATTCTTATGCTGAAAGATTTTTTGAAAAATTGTTTAATATTTCTTCTTTATTAGATAAGGATGGATTACTCAAAATATATACGTACAATACTGATAATTTTATTTTTTCTAAAATATCAGACCCATTAAAATATTTTGATGAAGAAATTATATTACGAAAAAAATTTCATTATCCACCATATGCATTCTTATATGATATTGAAATATTATCAAAAAATAAAGAACTGCTTAAGGAAAAAATTAATGAACTTGTTAACTTAATTTCTAATGAAAATTTTTTAATGGAATATGATATTATTTCTTTTGATCCATCTCATAAAATAAATAAAATTAGAGGTAGTGATGAGTATTTACATTTTTCATCTATCAAATTGAAAAATTATATTAAGTTTTTTAAATTTCTTGATGAATATATAAGAAAATATAAATTTAAACTAAATATTATAGCAAGATAGTTGATAAAATTGTAAAATATTTGGAGTAAGGAGCAACTATGGATTTTCTTCAAGCTATAGAAAGAGGAACTGTAGACATAATAAGTAAAATAGAATTAACTGAAAAACTTAAAAAGAAAAAAACTCTTAAAATTAAATTAGGAGTTGATCCAACAAGTCCTGATCTTCATCTTGGACACAGTGTTGTATTAAATAAATTAAGAATTTTTCAAGATTTTGGACATACAGCAGTATTGATTATTGGTGATTTTACTGCTCAAATAGGAGATCCAAGTGGTAGAGATTCTACAAGACCTATATTATCATACTCTGAAATACTTAAAAATGCTGAAACATACACGCAACAAGCATTTAAAATACTAGATAAAACAAAAACGGAAGTTTTATTTAACTCTAAATGGCTTAAAAATTTTTTAAGTTTTAATGATTTCCAATTTGATTGTAATTTCATAAAAGTTTCTCGAAATATAACTGTTTCTCGACTTCTTGAAAGAGAGGATTTTAAAAATAGAATGAAAAATCAGAATCCAATTACTTTATTAGAAATGCTTTACCCTATTTTTCAAGGATATGATTCTGTAGCAGTAAATGCTGATGTTGAGTTAGGTGGTCAGGACCAGATTTTTAATCTTTTAGTTGGAAGAGATATGCAGAAAATGTATGGGATAGAACCTCAAGTATGTATAACAGTTCCGCTGCTTATAGGAACAGATGGAGTAAAAAAAATGTCAAAATCTTATGGAAATTATATAGCATTAAATGATGAACCTTTTGATATGTTTGGTAAGATTATGTCGATAAATGATGAACTTATGTATAAATATTATGAGATATTAACTCTTGAAGATATGTCAACTATAAAATTTATGCATCCAATGGATGCAAAGAAAAAACTTGCTCATATTATAGTTGAAAGATTTCATGGAAAAAATTTAGCAGATGAATCTAAAAAAAGATTTGAAAGTATTTTTTCTAAAAAAGAAATTCCACAAGACATTTCTGTTGAAAGGGTCATTATGCCAGTAAGACTTTCAAAACTTCTTGTGAAAATTGGAGCAGTTAATTCAAATAATGAGGCGAGGAGGTTGATATTAAGTGGTGCTGTGAAAATTAACTCTCAAAAAATTATCCAGGATATTGATATAAATAAAGACGAATTTATTATTCAATGTGGTAAAAGATTTATAAAAAAAATATCTCGGGGGTAAAATGAATTCTATTTATTTTCTTTTACCTTTTATATTCCAAATATATTCTCAAAATGTTCAGGATTATAAAAAGATGATTGAAGAAGCACTCTCTCAACAATCATTTTCTACAAATCAAAACATTGATATTAGAATTGAACGTGAGACTGGTACAGTTGAGATTATATCAATGGGTGAGGAAAATGTTCAACTTAAAGATAATTATCAATATCCCCTTGAAGTTGGTGATACAGTAAAAGTTGGATACAATGGAGAAGCAAATATATATATAAATAATTTTGGGATTATAAATTTAGCGAGGAATACAGAAATTGAAATTACAGAAACACAGAATGAAACTATTATTTCTCTTTTGTATGGTACAATTATCTCAAAAATAGATAAGCTCAAAAATAAATATTCACTTAAAATAAAAACTCCATCAGCAGTATGTGGAGTTAGGGGAACTCAATTTATAGTCGAACATAATAAACTTTCGAATGAAAGTATTTTTGGTATTTTAGATGAAGGAGAAATAGAAGTTTATCCTGGATTGGAAGAAAATGAAAATAATGTATATAGAATTATTAAAAACCAGGAAATAATTATAAATCCTGCTTCTAAAAGATTTAAAGTGTCACCTATTTCAAAACTATTAAGATATAAATCAAAGGTTCCTTCTCTTAAAAAGAAATTAACTATACATAAAAATAGATGGAAGGCATTTACAATACAAGAAAAAATTAAATTTAGAAACAAGTTGTTTAATAAAAAAATAATTCAAAATGAGTTTAAGAAAAAAAACAACATAAAAAAAGATGATTATATTCCAAGAATTAAAACACCTTCAAAAAGTTTAAATAAGAGAAATAATTAAATGAGAACATTTATAGCTCTTCAAACAGATGATATTGCTAAAAAAGAATTATCTAAGTTTAGGTCACATATATCTCACATTATAAAAAAAGGTGGAATAAAATTAGTTGATGAAGAAAATATTCATCTTACTTTATTTTTTTTAGGTGAATTTTTTAATGAGAACAATATTTCTTTTTTTTTAAATGAATTTAAGAATATTAATTTTACTAAAATACCATTTAAATTTAAAAAAATTGGTTTTTTCCCAAACGAGACTTTTCCTAAAATTATATGGATTAGCCCAGATGATGAATCATCTAATAATATAATGTTAGTTTATAATCATATTAAAGATTTATTATCCTTATGTGGTTTTGAGCCTAAGGATTCTTTTACGCCACATATTACATTAGCTCGTATAAAAGAAAATGAATTGTTAAACAAAAAAGATTTAGAAATTGTAAAATCTTTTTCTGTTGAGGGAAATTATTTTTTTACAAGTTTAGTTTTGTTTAAAAGTGAACTTACGTTTAAAGGACCAATATATAATAAGATTGTAGAGATAGATTCAAAATGAGAAAAGTATGTTTTATAATAATTATTATTTTCATATTATTAGGATTTTACTTTTTTTTCCCTTCAAGTAAGGAGATTAAGATATTTATACCAGAAGGTTCTTCTGCGAAAAAAATAGCTGAAATCCTTAAAAATAATGAGGTAATTTTTTCTTCTTATTATTTTAGATTATTAGTAAAGTTAACAAAAACAGATAAAAAAATAAATCCTGGAGAATATATTTTTAAAAAATATACTTCTCATGAAGTAGTTTTGTATAGATTAATAACTAATAAATATTTAAATTCTATTAAAATTATAATTCCAGAAGGTTGGAGAGCAGAACAAATAGCTGAAAGATTGTATGTTAATGGGGTTATAAAAAGTAAAGACAAATTCATGGAAATAGTAAAAAAGAGAAATTTAGAAGGCTATCTCTTTCCTTCAACTTATTATTTTTCAAAAGGAATGTCAGAGGAAGATGTTATAAATCATTTCCTTGATTCATTTGATAAAAATGTGAAACCTTTATTCTCTAAGTATAGTTTCCCAGAAGGATTAGATGATAGGAAAGTTATAATTCTTGCTTCAATAGTAGAAAGAGAAGCAATTTTTGATGAAGAAAGACCTCTTGTTGCTGCGGTGTATTTGAATAGATTAAAAAAGAATATGCCACTTGAGGCAGATCCTACCGTTCAATATGCTTTGGGATATTGGAAGAAAGGACTTACGTATAGAGATCTTGAAATACCGTCCCCTTATAATACATACTATGTTAGCGGGCTTCCTCCTGGCCCAATATGTTCACCCGGCATAAAATCTATTCAAGCTGTTTTATCTCCAGCAAAGATAGATGCTTTATATTTTGTTGCTGATAATACTGGTAAACATGTATTTAATGTTAAATATGATGAACATCTAAAGGCTAAGGAAAAAGCAAAAATTGAAAGAATTACTTTTCAAAAAAAAAGTTCTAAAGCTAATCAGTAGTTTTTAACATAAGTATATGAATTGTTACCGAAATCATTATTAATATAAGAATAAATCTTATTATGCTTGATTTCGTAAAAAATATTATTGATGTTATTATGGTAACACAAAGTAATAATATTGAAAATATTTTTACTTTTATAGGTATTTTTCTCTGTTCTTTATAATCTTTTATATACTTGCCTATATATCTGGAATTGGTTAACCATTCATATGCTCTAGTAGAACTTTTGAGATATAAATACGAACTCAGAAGTAAAAAAGGTGTTGTAGGTATAAGAGGTATAAATATGGCTATTATACCTGTTATTAAAGATAAAGTAGCAATAAGAAATAAAAAAAATTTTACCATCCTAATTCCTTAAAAAGATTTTTGGACGTGATGGGGTTCGAACCCACGACCTCCGACTTGCGAAGCCGGCGCTCTCCCAACTGAGCTACACGCCCAATTATATAGTATAATTTGACTAGAACCAAATCCCTATTCCAAACTTTATATTCAATCCATCAAAATTATTTAATCTTTTAGATGTTCCACCAAATGGATTATTAACAGTAAACTGTCTTATGAACTTTTGGGATATTTCTGTAAATATAAAAGGTTGAATTTTGTCTTTTTTAGGAAAAAATGATATTTTTCCACTGACTTCTATTACTGGACTTGTTAAAGGAGTAATTGTTGCTGTAGCATTAAAATCTGAAGTATTAGCATTACCTATTCCAATTCCTGTATCCACAGAAAATTCATTTTTTTTGTATAGAGAATAATAAGCAAATATTGTTTGTACAGTGATGTTATGTGTATCTGATACTCCTGATTCTTCTGCTTTTACTGAATATTCTTCAGTTTTAAATCCCATGGTGAGGTCAGTATCTACCTTTATATTTAAGCTCATACCTGTTGAAGTAGCAGAGTATCTTGAATCTATTGGTGAATAAAATGAACCTGATAATTCAAATCCAAGATTTTGTGATGATAATGTGTTTTTTGTAAAAATCATCAATATTATTAATGGAATTATTTTTTTCATGTTACTACCTCCTTCTTTATTTCTTCTTTATAATATTTTACTAATTTTTTTTATTTAATATTTTTGTATAATTTAGTTATAATAATAGTTGTGTGAAACAATTTTCTTATTTTAATTGTTAATATAAAAGGAGTAAATTATAATGAAAACTAAAGATTATTTTCCTCTAAAAGAAAAAACAAGATATGAATATGAGTTTAAAAGTACAGAATTTGAAGGTGTTGCAACTGTATATATAGATATTATTAAGGTTAGTAAGAAAGGTAAGGTAATATCAGCAGATGCACGTATGATTTTTAGATTAAGAGATGAGAATATAACTGAGTTTAAAATTAAAAAAGATAATAAATGGGTTATTACAACAGATGGTATTGTGGTTGGTGGCAGAAAAGAATTTCCTCTTCCTCTTTATGAAGGTAAAAAATGGGATGAATATCCGGATTATAATGAAGTAATTTCTATGACTGATAAAGTCTCTGTTAAAGCAGGTAAATTTTCTAACTGTCTAAAAATTATGACAAAAATTAGTGGTGGTGATGGAGGAATTTCATTTAGATATTATGCACCAGGGATTGGCTATATACTTGAAGATTGGAAAGGTGAGGATCGTCAGATGTATTGTGAACTTGTTTCTATAAAAACTCTTAAAGATAGTGAAATAGAGGTAAAAAAAGGAAGGAGAAAATGAAACCATCTCTTACTATTCGTGATATTCTGAACAAAAATATGCTTATAAATGATATAACAGTTATGGGATGGGTAAAAACACGTAGAGATTTAAAAGATGTATCATTTGCTGAAATAAATGATGGTTCAACAAGGTTCAATCTTCAAATTGTTATAACTCACTCCAATGAAAACTTTAAGAATATAATAAGTCGCATTGTAAATGGTGCTTCTATTTTAGTTAAAGGAGATCTTGTTTTGTCTCCTGCTAAAGGACAGAAATATGAACTTGTAGCAAAAGAGATTGAAATACTAGGAGATTGTGATCAAGAAAAATATCCGATTCAGAAGAAAAAAACTTCTGATGAATTTTTAAGAACTGTAGCACATTTAAGAACAAGGACTAATAAATATGCAGCTATGTTGAGAATAAGGTCGGAGCTTTCTTTTGCTATTCATAAATATTTTAGAGATAATGGATTTTTTTATGTTCATACACCAATAATTACTTCTTCAGATTGCGAAGGTGCTGGACAGATGTTTTCAGTGACTGCTTTTGATATATCAAATATAAAAAAGCTTCCTACTGATAATGAAGGAAATGTTGATTTCTCAAAAGATCTTTTTTCAAGAAGAACTTATCTTACAGTTTCAGGTCAGCTAGAAGGAGAAACACTTGCTTTATCTCTTGGTAAAATATATACTTTTGGCCCAACTTTTAGAGCAGAAAATTCTAACACGTATCGTCATGCTTCTGAATTCTGGATGATAGAACCTGAAATGGCTTTTTATGATATTTATGATAATATGGATCTTGCTGAAGATTTTGTTAAATCTATAACGAAACATGTAATTGAAAATTGTCAGACTGATATTGAACTTTTCTCAAAATTTGTTGAGCCTGAATTGGAAGATAGTTTACATAAAGTTACCGAAACATCATATGAAAGATTGACATATACTGATGCTGTATTAATATTAGAAAAGGAAAATCATAGGTTTGAGAAGAAAATCAACTGGGGTATTGATTTATCAAGTGAACATGAAAGATTTTTGGTAGAGTTATATTTTAAAAAACCAGTTATAGTGTATAATAAACCAAAAGAATTTGCTGCATTTTATATGATGCTGAATGATGATGGAAAAACAGTAAGAGGCATGGATTTATTAGTCCCAAGAATAGGAGAACTTATTGGTGGTAGTCAAAGAGAGCATAGATTAGAAGTTTTACTCCAAAGAATGAAAGAATTAAAAATGAATATAGATAATTATTGGTGGTATATAGATTTAAGGAGATTTGGAAGTGTACCACATAGTGGT
>JANZZP010000064.1 GCA_026419335.1 Elusimicrobiales bacterium
TTAGCTCTCCCCTTCTTAGATAATACCTTCGTTATAGCAGCAGTCAATGTCGTCTTGCCATGATCCACATGACCAATCGTTCCTACATTCACATGCGGCTTCGTCCTTTCAAATTTAGCTTTAGACATATATTCCTCCTTATTAATAAAAACGATTTTAAAAAGTACATTTATATTTTAGATTTTATCATATTGAATATATATAAATCAAACAAAAGCCACAAAATAATTATTGTATAATAATAGTATGGAATTCCCTACACCGGATTTCAAAAATATTATCTATATACAGGAAATTGAGTCTCTTATAAAAAAAGAAGAAGATAAAATAAAAAAAATTAATGAAGAAATTGATTTAATTAATTTAAAAAATGAAAAAATGCATCAAAAATTATTAACAAATAAAAAAGAATTACAAGATTTAAGTATAGAAAAAAATAAACTTGAAAATGAACTAATAACTATAGAAGAAAATATTAAAAAAATTCAAATAGAACTTAATCAAACTAAAAAAATTGAACAATATAACTTGTTAACATCTGAGATAAACAAATTAAAAAGTAAAAAAGATGAAATTGAAAATACTATAATTTTAAAATTAGATGAAATTGAGAGAAAGAAACGAGAAATTGAAAACCTTTCAAAAGAAATTGAATATGAAAATAAAAATTCTGAAAATGAATTAAGAAAATTAACATTAGAAAAAGAAAAAATTAATCAATATCTAACAGAACTTATAAGCCAACAAAAAAACATTAGAAATTCTATTTCAGATAATAAAATACTTTCACGATTTGACCTGCTTTTAAAAAGCAAAGAAAGGATTGCTGTTTCGCAGGCAAAAATCATAAAAAGAGAAGATAATCAACAGATAATTTATATATGCTCTACATGTCATATGAAACTTAATTCAAATGATATTTCTTCCTTAAAAAAAACAAACACATTTGTAGTATGTCAGAACTGTTCAAGACTCTTATATCTTGAAGGAGAATAAATATGAGTCAGCAATCTGAAAGAAAAATATTAAATTTTAAAAATCTAATAATATATATAGACGGGGCATCTAAAGGAAACCCAGGAGAAGGAGCTTGTGGTGCTATATTTATGAACGATAAAAATGAAATAATTGCAGAAGAAGGACGAGTTTTGGGAACGTGTACAAATAATTTTGCAGAATATTCTTCTCTACACTTAGCACTTTCAGTAGCAAAAAGATATAATGCAAAAAAGCTTGAAATATACTCTGATTCACAGCTTTTAGTTAAACAATTTAATGGAGAATATAAAATAAAAGATCCAAAACTTAAAGAATTATTAAGTATAATTAAAAAAGAAGCATCAGAATTTAATGAAGTTAAATTAAATTATATACCACGCTCTAAAAATAAAGTAGCAGATAAATTTGTAAACAAACTACTAGAAGCTAAAAAACTTAAAAAATCAGATAGAAAAAAACTTCAAAAAGAAAGAGAAAGCAGATTTAAACAAGATGATCTTTTTTGATAAAGTCAGACGGACGATCGCCTAAACATATGTTTAGGAGGAACCTCCGGACTCCGAAGGGAAACCAGCCATCCGTAAGGATGGGGGTGTCGTGGCGAAAGCCATACACCACGGAAAGTGTAACAGAAAATATACCGCCTATTTTTAGCCAGGCTAAAAATAGGTAAGGGTGAAAAGGCGAGGTAAGAGCTCACCAAAGACATGGTAACATGTCTTTCTGCAAACCCCTGGTGGAGCAAGGGCAAATATGCTCGATAGATACCTGTCCCGGGGAGAGCAAGGTAGCCCGCATTAGAGAAATGATCGTCTAAAACAGAATCCGGGGTATGGTCTGACTTTTTATGGAATAAACTATGGAAGAAGAATTTATAAAAGAATTTCCGGAGATAAGAAAAACTAAAAAGACTTCTGAAATAAACTGGGATAATTGTGTTGTATGGAAAGAAGAAGATTACTTTTATTTTATAGAATCAAAAGAAATAATGTATGTAAGTTGGTCTTTCGGAATACTTTCTATAATACCATCACCAAATTCTTTCATATCAAATAAACTTACGGCAATTTTGATAAATTCAAAATGTGTATTTATTGGTAAAAATATAAAAGTAAGTAATTAATTCAATTTTTTAAAGAATATCGCTTAAAGACTTTTTTTAGTATAGATAACATTTGAGAATGCAATAAATAGTTTGTTACAAGAGTTTCTCTACCCCATTCCATTATTGAATCAAAATCCCTGTTCCACATCTTCCCAGAAAAATCACTAATCATTCCACCTGCCTCTTCTACAATAACTTTCCCAGCAGCAACATCCCAACTTTTAAGATTAAACTCCCAATAACCGTCAATTCTTCCACAAGCAACATACGCCATATCAAGACTTGCAGCTCCACATCTTCTAACATCATGTGATTTTTTCATAAACTCAGAATAGAAGCTACAATAAAAATCAGCTTTTTTAGCTCTATCGTAGGCAAAACCAGTTGCCAGAAGCGACTCAGATAATTTATTTATTTTTGAAACATATATTCTTCTGTTATTAAGAAAAGACCCTCTATCCTTTTCAGCTACAAACAACTCATTCTTGCAAGGATCGTATATTACACCAACAATCACTGAACCTTCGAAAACATAAGCTATAGAAATAGCGAAATGCTTAAAGGAATGAGAAAAATTAACAGTTCCGTCTAAAGGATCAATAATCCATAAATTATTAAAATTCTTAACTTTTGTATAATTTTCTTCAGAAATTACTGAATGTTTTGGAAATTTTTTTAAAATCATAGACGTTATTATTTCTTGAGAAATTATATCTGCTTCAGTAACAGGATTGGCTCTACTTTTTAATCTATAATAAGTATTTCCTAAATAATCCATAATCTCTTTACCAGCCTTCTCAGCTGCTTCAACAGCAAGTTTAGCCTCTATCATCTTCCCCTCCTACGATAAATGAAATCTAGCTCAGAAATAAAAAATGAAATGAAAGCATTAGGATTATCTATTTCCCTTCTCAAATAGTTAATCATTTCTTTTTTAAAACAATCTATATTTCTATTCAAAACATGTATATCCAAATACATTCTCTCAAAATCGTAAGGTAAAATACATCTGTATTCATATTTATTTATAAATTCTTTTGGGAATCTATCCCTCCTTACTATTATTAAATTTACAGAATCAAAGAAAACAATACTCCATTTATCAAAATCAATACTTTCAAGATAAAATGGTCTTCCTATTATATAAATCTTATTATTATATCGTAATCTTGTTATTTTAATTTCTTTCTGACCATATATTGAATATATTGCAAAATCAAAATTATATTTTGTATAAAAATTTTTCCATTTGCTATAAGAAATCATAGCATTTAAATGTTCTTCAAGAATATCTAAGAAAATGTATCTTCCATCTATGAAAATTCTTTGCTTACCATAGAAATTCCAACCTAATTCACCACCGGAGCTCCAACCATTATACATTTTTCTATTTGAAAACACATCCCAATTCTCGTTTAAAAACTTAATTGCAGCTTTACTAACAAAACTATTACTATAATATATATTTCTAGTAAAATAAGAATATGAATTTATTAGGTTAGCATATATCTCAAACCAAAAATAGAAATAATAAAATACAAAAACAATACCATATTTAAAATATTTATTTTCATTTATATTTTTACCAAAATATCTAGCAAGTATTATATGGACAATGATGCTACCAAACCCAGCAAGTCTTAAATGCAAAAAACTACTGATAGTAAAACTAACAAGTAATAAAATATCTGAAAGCCTAAAATCTCTATCTTTTAAAAATTTGATTAAATATAATAAAATAACTATAAAAGAGAAGACAAAATAATAAAACGTAGAAGCATTAATAAAAATATCAGGAGCCTGCCACTCAGCGATATAATCAGAAATTTTTTCCATATCAAAATAATGACTTAAAAACACCTTGAAAATTTTATATCCATAAGGATTTATTAAAACTCCAATTAAAGAAAATAAAAAATAAACAATATACCTTTTAAATCGAATTATATTTATCTCATTTGTTAATCTTCTAAAATAATTTATATTATCAGAAATCAGATATGAAAAAGCATATATAACAATAGTTAAAAGTCCAAAAATAAAGCCAGAATGTAAATTTGCCCAAGTAATAAAAATAAATAATAAAATAAATATATTTTTAAAACTAAAATCTTTGTCAATAAAAGTTTCTAAAAAATATATAAGAACAACAAACAAAAAAAATGAATAATTATCTGGTCTTAAATCTAGCGAAAGAGCGAATGAAAGATAAAGTGAAGGGATAAACCAGATAAAAGTGAAAGGAGAAAGTTTAAGTCTCTTTGCATAAAGCAAAAAAAAACCAAAACATAAAAGTATCATATTAAAAAACTTAAACAAATAAAGAGAAAAATATTGATTTACTTTATAAATTAAATAATAAATTACATGGACCAACCATTCACTATTTATCCACTCTCTATTATTACCAAGCCAACTTATAAAATCAGTATTAGGAATCTTAAAATTTTCAACTATATATCTACCATTTGATAAATGCCAACCTACATCACAATTAGAAATAGGTAAAATGAAAAAAGGAATTGATAACAAAAAACCAAATACAGAAAAAAAAGCATATTCTAAATTTTTTTTCATTGTTTTTTAACTCCACAAAAACTCCAACCGCTTTTATTAACAAGAACTGATGAAACAACATCAAATGAAGTAGCTAAAAACCATTGATGCATATCTTTTGACTTAATGTAATGAGAAATTGGTGGAATTAAATGATCAAAAACTATACACCAAACTTCAGAAAATGGAAGATTAGACATAAAAGAAAAATATTCATTATAAAAAAGGTGTTTTGAAAATGGTTTTAAAATGGATATTTTTGAAAATGGTAAGTATATCAGTTTCAAAATCAAAAAAAGAACAATAGAAGCAAAAAAAGCAATTATTTTAACCAAAATAGGATTTAATTTTGAAGTAATTGATATTCTAATTGGGTCAACAAACTTTATAATCCATTTATTTGTTTCAAATGCATAAACCCATACTGATAATATACCTTGAATTTTTACGTATTTAGCTAAAGAAGCAATTGAAAGCTGTGGACTAAATGTGTGATGTATAACCCCTACCGAATAAACTATATCAAATGTATTTTTTCTAAATGGAAGTTTATTTAAATCTGCACATATTACACACACATTCGAAAATTCTTTAGTATTATTAAAAGCAACTAATGAACTTGAATATGAAAAATCAATTCCAAATATTATTTTACACCCCCAATTTGAAACAAAAAAAAGATGTCTACCCTTTCCACATCCAGCATCAAGAATAATTTTATCTTTAAAATCATTTTTTTTAAGTGGATAAATCCATCTAAGGAATTGTTCCTCATAAAAGCTTTCTATATTTGAAAACTTCTGCCATTGATATCCAAACCTATTTGATGTTTCTTTATTTATCTCATTAGTAATAGATTTATCTAACATTATAGGAATACCATTTTTTATTTCATAAATTTCTCCGCATTTATTACATGATAAGAGTCCGCTTATTATATGTTCTTCTCTAACCTCATTTGTCTTAATACAAAAATCTCCTTCACAACTTGGACATACCAACCACTTTAAAGCATAAATTCTCATCTTCTTAAAGTTTTTCAGTAATTCTCTATGGTTTGTCTTCAATATGAATTTTAGAGTCAACACCAAAAATATAACATATTAAAGCCGCTCTAACCCACATTCCATTTCTTTCCTGTCTCCAATACATTGCTCTCGAATCATCATCCACTTCCACACTAATCTCATCACGTCTAGGTAGAGGGTGCATAATAATTGCATCTTTTTTTATAATATCTAAATGTTTAGCAATGAAACTATATTTTGAATAATCAACTTTTTTAGATTCCCCTTCTTTATCATGCTCATCTTGAATTCTGGTCATATATATTGCATCAGCTTCTTTAATTCCTTCTTCAAAATTTTCCGTCTCATAAAAACTTATGTTGTTTTTCTTTAAAAATTCTATCACATCGTTTTCCATTCTAAACTCTTTAGGTGATACATATATAAGTTTTACATTTGGGTAGTTTTTCATTAAGAAACTTAATGACCTTACAGTCCTTCCCCTTTTTAAATCACCTACCATAGCAATAGTTTTGCCATCTATACTACCACCAAAACTTCTATACAAAGTATACATATCAAGCAATGCTTGAGTTGGATGTTGATCTTTACTTGAACCAGCATTAATTATTGGAACAGGTCTTCTTGTTCTATTCATAAGCCATGCTGATTTTTCAACAAAATTTGGAGTTGGATGTCTCATTATTATCATATCTACATAACTTGAAAACGTTCTTACACTATCTTCAGGAGATTCTCCTTTATATTCAGAAGATATAGATGTATCCCTTATTTCAGATGGTTTTATACCTAGTATATAACAAGCATTTAAAAATGAAAGAAATGTTCTTGTGGAAGGCTGAACAAAGTAAAGCATTGCTCTTTTGTGGCTAAGCAAAGATGAAGCAAATTCCATCCCCTCTTTTGTCTTTGTAATTCTTCTAAGGGTATTTGCTATTCGAAAAAGATATTCAAGACTATCTTTTGTAAACTGTTCTGCAAAAAGACAATCATAAATTCTACCATTCCTCATAAAATAAGGAATCTTCTCTTCAACACTCATCTTAACAAACTTATTCCAATCTCTCTCAATATTTACCATTTGAAGGGTCCTTTCCATTCTACCTCCTTTAATTTAATATTCTATCATTTTTA
>JANZZP010000072.1 GCA_026419335.1 Elusimicrobiales bacterium
GGATATACCTCAAAAAATCTATTTAATGAACCATTATATGTTGGAACAGTAGTTGGATTTTCTCTTGTAAAAGAACTTGCTCCAGTACTTACAGCAATAGTAGTAGCAGGCAGAGCAGGTTCTAGTATTACAGCAGAAATAGGCACTATGGCTGTAACAGAACAAATAGATGCTCTATATACTCTTGGCACAAATCCTTATTCATATCTTTTAATACCACGATACATAGCATTCTTAATAACACTACCAATTCTAACACTTATCTCAAATGTAATAGGAATTATTGGTGGTTTTTTTGTTGCATATATAAAATTATCTGTTCCATCCACAGTATTTTTTGATGATATATTCCAATTTATGGAAATTAAAAACTTCTTGCATGGATTTATAAAAACATTCTTTTTTGCTTTTACCCTTGCTACCATATCATGCTATAAAGGTTTATATACAACAGGTGGTGCTCAAGGAGTTGGTAAAGCTACAACTGAATCCGTTGTAATATCTATGGTTATGATACTTGCAATAGATTATTTTATAAGTTCATTACTTGTTATTATAGGAATAACATGATAAACATTAAAGGATTAACTAAAATTTACGATTCTAAAAAAGTTCTTGACAACATAGAACTTGAAATATCAGAAAATGAGATATTTACCATAATGGGTCCATCTGGTTGCGGAAAATCTACTTTACTGAAATCAATAATAAGACTTATCAAACCAGAATCAGGAAATATTTTTATCGACAATAAAAATATACTATCACTAAACAACGAATTAGAATTACTTGAAATAAGAAAAAAATTTGGTTATTTATTCCAAGATGGTGCTCTTTTTGATTCACTTAATGTTTGGGAAAATGTAACATTTGGACTTAAATATCTTACAAATATACCAAAAGAAAAATACCTTGACATTGCAAAAGAAAAACTTGAGCTTGTTGGACTCAGTGGTACAGAATATAAAAAAATCAATGAACTTTCCGGTGGCATGAAAAAAAGAGTGGCGCTTGCACGTGCTATTGCACACAATCCAAAATACATACTCTATGATGAACCAACGACAGGACTTGATCCACTCACATCAGAAAAAATATACGAACTAATAATTGAAACCTCAAAAAAACTAAAAACAACATCAATAATAGTAACACATGATATAAAACTTGCTTTTACTGTATCTACAAAGATAGGTATATTATATAGAGGTAAATTTATAATAATTGATGAACCAATCAAAATTAAAAACTCACAGGATCCATTTGTGAAAGAGTTTATAGAAACATCAGTTATAGATTCTAATTACTCAGAAAAGGTAAAATATAACTTATGAAAGATGAAATAAAAGTAGGTATTTTTACACTTATAGGTATAATTATATTTGGAGGCTCATTACTGATACTTGGAGATATAAGTTTAGAAAAAAAATATTCACTCTATGTTACTTTTGACAACATTGGTGGCCTTGCAGTAAAATCAGCTGTAAGATTAAATGGAGTAGAAGTAGGAAAGATTAAAAATGTATTTTTCAAAGACCAATTTGTTGTAGCTGAAATATCTATAAGAGAAAGTGTAAAAATATACAGAGATTCAAAATTTTACATTGCTTCAACAAGCATAATCGGCTCAAAATTCTTACAAATTGAGCAAGGGAATCCACAAACAGGTGTTTTAAAACCATATGAAGAAGTAAAAGCTATAACTAGAAAACCAATAGAGGATGTTGTACTTGATGTTGCTGAAAAATTAAATACACTTATTGATGAATTGACCTCTAAAGGTGAGCTTGCGAAAAATATAAATGAATCTGTAAAAAATCTCAGAGACATAACAGTTAACCTAAATAAAATAATCTCTAAAAACTCACACAACATAGATACTATAACTGAAAACGTAGCAGAAACAACTCAAAACATAAAAATCCTTACTTCTAAACTTGAAAATATTCTTAACAAAATAGAGCAAGGAGAAGGAACCCTTGGAACATTAATATCTGATTCAAAAACAGCATCTGAACTAAAAGAAACAGTTTCAAATATTAAAGAAGCAACAAAATCATTAAAAGATTTTGCACAAAAAACATCCAAAATAAAAATATCTTGGAGATGGGATTTTAAATACGAACCTAAATCAAAAGAAGCGTTTAATGATGTCGGACTTAAATTCAATGTCAATGATTACAAATATTATTATGCTGGAGCAAGCAATATAATAAACATTAAAAACACTCCAAGAGGTATTTCCTACGAACCTAAAAATACAATAGACGCATATTTAGGATGGGATTATGATAAATGGGGATTTTATATAGGAGCTATAAGAAGCACAGGAGGATTTGGTTTAAAATATAAAATATCCGAATTTGGAAATAATTCTATATATTTAGAAACAGAAGCAAATGAATTTTCTAGAAACAGGAAAATAAAATCAAGAATGTTTAATACCGCAAGATATGATTTTGGAATAAGATATAATTTAAATCCTAACATCTCAGCATCTATAAAAATAACAGATATTCTTGAAGTAAAAAGAATGCTATTATCAACTCGTATACTCTTTGAAGATAAAGATTTTGCATATCTATTAGGTCTTACAGGTGGAAGTTCAACAGCTTTAATTGCAAAATGAGTAAGATTAAAAAAATATATATTTGCAATCAATGTGGCCATAAAGAAATAAAATGGCAAGGGAAATGCCCTCAATGTGGCGAATGGAATTCATTTGAAGAAGATGTAATTGAAGAGACATCTTCAAAATCTAAAACTTGGCAGTTAACTGAATTTTCTTCCCCACCCCAAAAACTATCTGAAATAAAATCATCAGAAATACTAAAAAAACCAACAAATATTGAGGAATTAGACCGTGTACTTGATGGTGGAATAGTAGAAGGGCAAATAATTCTTATAGCCGGAGTCCCCGGTATTGGAAAATCAACACTTCTTATGGAAGTCGCATCATCATTTGCTATACGAAAAGAAGTTGTTTTATATGTTTCTGGAGAAGAATCAATAAACCAAATAGCACACCGTGCAGAAAGACTAAATATAAAGAATCAAAACATAATAATTTTATGTGAAACAGATATAATTAAAATAAAAAATACTATAGATGAAATAAATCCCAAAATATTAATAATAGATTCAATACAAACACTTTATCACCCAGAAATATCATCTTCTCCATCAAGTCCTCTACAAATAAAATATGTAACTTCACAAATAATAAAAATAGCAAAAAACAAAGGGATAATAACTTTTATACTTGCTCATGTAACAAAAGAAGGAGATATTGCTGGACCTAAAATCCTTGAACATATGGTTGATACAGTTTTATACTTTGAAAGTGATCTTAAAACACACTATCGCATCTTAAGAAGCTTTAAAAACAGATTTGGTTCA
>JANZZP010000073.1 GCA_026419335.1 Elusimicrobiales bacterium
TTTATTTTAAAATTATTAAAATTTTTTATTGTTATTTATTTACCAAAATCTATTTTATTTTATAAACTATAATTGAGGAGGAGTTTATGTCAATTAGAAAAATAACAGATTCAGTTTATTTTGTTGGTTCTATTGATTGGGATAGAAGGCTTTTTGATGAGCTTATTCCTCTTCCAGAAGGGACTACATATAATGCTTATTTAATAAAAACTGGTGAAGAAGAATATATATTGTTAGATACTGTAGATCCCACTAAATCAAAAGAGTTAATTGAAAATCTTAAGAAATATAATTTAAAAAATTTATCTTACCTTATATCTAATCATGCTGAACAGGATCATTCAGGTTCTATCCCATTTATTTTGGATATGTTCCCTGAATGTAAAGTTATAACAAACAGAAAATGTGCAGATATGTTAAAAGATTTATTAGATATAAAAGAAGAAAAATTTAAAATAGTTTCTGATGGTGAAAAACTTAAAATAGGTAGTAAAACATTTGAATTTATGCTTACCCCCTGGACTCACTGGCCTGAAACTATGGTGACATATTTACATGAAGATAAGATACTTTTTCCTTGTGATCTTTTTGGTTCACATTATGCTACTAGTGATTTGTATGCTGTAAATGATAGAGAAGTATATCTTGCTGCAAAAAGATATTATGCAGAAATAATGATGCCTTTTAGAGAGCATATTAGGAAATATATTGAAAGGTTTTTTTCTTGGGAGATAGATATAATTGCTCCAAGTCATGGACCTATATATAATAGACCACAGTTTATTATTGATGCTTATAATGATTGGGTTTCAGATAATGTGAAAAAGGAAGTAATAATTCCTTTTGTTTCTATGCATGAATCTACAAGAGTTATGGTAGATTATTTGGTTGATAAGTTGATAGAAAGAAATGTTACAGTAAAACCATTTAATTTGACAAAAACAGACATAGGTGAGCTTGCTATGGAATTAGTAGATGCAGCTGCAGTAGTTTTTGGAACGCCTCTTGTTTTAGGCGGGCCTCATCCTGTAGCTTTGTATGCTATTTATCTTGCAAATCTTCTTAGACCTAAAGTTAGATATATTTCAGTTATTGGCTCTTATGGTTGGGGTGGAAAAATGCTTGAAGTAATCAAGAATTCTACTTATAATTTAAAAGCAAGCTTGATAGAACCAGTTTTAATTAAAGGACTTCCTCGTGAAGAAGATTTTAGGAAAATTGATAGACTTGTTGAAGATATATGCAAAGAGTTTGCAAAGATAGTTTAACTAATTTTTCTGATTTTGTTACAAGCCTTTTGAAGGGTGAAAAAATTGTAGTTGTATGTTTAGGTAATGATTTGAGAAGTGATGATGGAATAGGACCATATATAGCAAGAAAAATAAAGAATGATAAATTTATTGTAATTAACGCAGGACAGAGTTTTGAAAATCATATTTATGAAATATTTAAATATGAGCCATCTGATTTAATTATAATAGATGCTGCTTTTTTTGGTCAGAAAGTTGGGGAGATAGCTTTACTTAATATTGAGGATATCTCTTCTGTTAAGATGGTATCAACTCATTCTATTCCTATTAATTTTTTAATTGAGATTATAAAAAATGAATTACCAGATATAAATGTAATTATATTTGGTATACAGGTATTAGATACATCATTTGGAGAAAATATTAAAAAAGAAGTGAAAGAAGCTGGAGATTTTTTGGTTGATTTGTTGAACTCTTTATAATTTAGTGAATAATAAATTAGGGATTGTTTAAAAGATGCATAATTCTCATCGTTATTTTAGTATCATAATATCAAAAAAAAGATTTTTATTTGTAATAATATTGAATCTTTCAATTGGATGTTTAGAGTTAATTTTTGGAATAATAAGTCGTAGCCTTGCTTTAATATCGGATGCTTTTCATAATCTAGAAGATACTATCTCTTTAATTATAAGTTATATTGCTTGGATTTATTCTTTTAAAAAACCTACTATTTCTAATACCTATGGTTATAAACGTGCAGAAGTTATTGCTGCATTTGTAAATTCTATATTTTTAATTGTTATATCTTTATTTATATCTATAGAGGGCATAAAAAGATATTTTTTCACTCCTCAAATAAACACTCATATTATGATAATAGTTTCTTTTTCTGCTTTCTTAGTAAATATTTTTTCTGCATTAATTATAAAAAAAGAAGCTTATAAAAATTTAAACTGGAAATCTGCCTATCTTCATATGATTGGTGATGCGTTGTTTTCCTTGTCTGTTGTTTTGGGTTCAATAGCTATAAAAGAACTTGAAGCTTTTTGGATAGATTCTTTATTATCAGTTATAATAGGAATAATTATGATGTATCAAGGTATAGGGATTTTTAAGAAATCTTTCAATATATTAATGCAAGCGTCTCCTGATATAGATTATGAAGCTATTAAGGACGATATAGAAAAAATTGAAGGAGTTAGGAATATTCATCACATACATTGTTGGATGAATAATGATGATGAAATATTTTTTGAAGCACACATTGAGGTTAAAGATGATTGTATGGTTTCTCAATCGTGTTTAATATCTAAACAATTAGAAGGAATTCTTAAAAACAAATATAAAATTTCACATACTACTTTTCAATTTGAAACTGATGTCTGTCATAGAAAGGAATTAATATATTCTGATTAATTTTGTGAAATTAAGAGTTTGACAACATTCTTTTTGCACTTTCCATCTGTGCGTTTCTTATAGCTTTATTTATATTTTCTGTAATTGATTTTTCAACTTTATTTTTATTTGAACTGTTAACGTCACATTTTATTGTTATAGATTCAACCTCCATTGTTCCTTTTACTGTTATAATTGAATATTCATCTTCAGTACTAAATTTTAAAGACTCGAGTTGCCTTTTTAATTCTTCTGCTTTTGATTTCATTTCCCAGAGTTCTTTTAATTTGTCAAACATGTTTACTCCTTTATTATTTTATTTCTTCAAATTTTTCAAGCTCTATAATATCTGTTTTCTCTTCAAATTTAATTATTTCTTTAACAAGTCCAATATTTGGTGCATAGTATCTCTCTCTCTTTCCAATCTCGTTTCCCTTTATATTTGTTAATATTTTTAGACAGTTAGTGAAATTTCCATAAGGTGTTTCTGCTTTCGAAGAAAATCCTATAACTCTATTTTCCTTATCATTTTCTGTCCATCTTTTGTCTTTAAATAGTGGTATTGGTATTTCAATTCTTTCTCCACCCAAAATACTGTCTGTTGCAAGAATTCCTTTTTCAGTTATTTTAAGTGAAAACTCAATTGCCTTTGTATCTTTTTTGTTATAATATACAATTTTTGCAGTGGCAAGAGAATCTTTTTCAGAGTATCCTGTAAATTCCACAACAATTTTTTTCTTTCCTACAAAGTTTGTAGATTCATAAGAGTATTCATATCTGAGTTTTTTAAATATTGGTAAATATAGATAAGGCTCATGAATCTCAGATGAATTTTTAATAGTGTTGCTATCTATTTTAAAAGAAGGAATCTTAACATCTACTTCTAATTTTTTTATATTTATATCATATGAAAAATTATAATAATTTTCCGCATTTAGTATCATTCCCACCGATGATACTATGACTATAATTAATTTTTTCATATTTTTTCTCCTTTTTTTTATGTTTTTTAACCCGCTACCTACTACTTGGCTTTGTGTCAGGTTCCCTAATATAAGGTGGGCAGGAACCTGCCGCGCCGCTTGTTTTTTTTAGCGGACATCGTTTTCGCGGTAGTTTGGGATTTTGGGGATACCGCGAAAACTTGTAAGCCTTACATGGTAGCCTTACAATTTATAATATAAAATTTTCATTACTATGTCAAGTTTTCTATAATATTTTATGAGGAGGAATATATGTTCTTATTTTTAAATTTTATTGTTTCTTTATTTTATGGAATATCTAATTTATCTAATTTACAATCTGATATAAATTCTTTAGTAGACAAGACAAATAATGCAGTTGTAAGTGTAAGAGTTGTTAAGGAAGGAGAGATAAGTGTAATAGAGCCAGAATTTTTTTTCTTTGGAATTCCAGAAGAAAAAGTATATAAGTTCCAATTTTCTGGTATAGGGTCTGGGGTAATAATTTCAGAAGATGGTTATGTTATAACTAATGATCACGTTATAAGAGGAGCTGATGAGATAAAAATCGAAGCAAATGAAAATGGAAAGAAAGTATTGTATAGCGCAAAGTATGTTGGTGGACAACCTAAACTTGATATTGCTATACTTAAGATAAATTCTTCTGGAAAAAAGTTTAATTATCTCGAATTTTCTACAAAATCTGCTAATGTTGGTGATTTGGTTTTTGCCATAGGATATCCTTTTGGTTTTAAGCAAACCTATACTATGGGTATTGTTTCTGCAAAGGATATAAGCTTAAAAATTGAAGGTCGAGTTTATGATAATCTTATACAGACAGATGCTGCGATAAATCAAGGTAATTCTGGTGGTCCTTTAGTTGATATAAACGGTAAGATAGTTGGAATAAATTCAGCAATATATTCTAAAACTGGTGAATTTGCGGGAGTTGGTTTTGCAATTCCTTCTTGGAAGGTAAGACAAGTTGTTGATGAAGTTATATTTGGTAAAAAAACATCAAGAGGATGGTTGGGTATATCTTTAGTTCCTACAGATTATCTTGCTAGCAAGTATTTTTCATATTATCTTCCAAAGGGAGGTATAATAAATAAGGTTTATAAAGATTCTCCTGCTGAAAAAGCTGGATTAAAAAGGGGTGATATAGTTGTTTCTATAGATGGTGGTGAGGTGGAGGATGATGAAGATTTAGTTCTTAGAATTTATTATAGAAATCCAGGAGATAAAGTTGAAATTAAATATGTAAGGGATGGAAAAGAATATGCTACTACTGCTGTTTTAGGGGCAAGACCTTCTGATAGTGAACTATCTAATATAGAAAAATCTTCAATTTCACAAAAAAAAGCATTGGATGAATATGAATTTAAAGGTATAATTTTTGAATATCTTGGAAAGTCATGTGTTGTTAAAAAGGTAAAAAAAGATTCTCCACTTAAAGGATATTTAAAAGAAGGTGATGAAATAATAAAAATAAATAATAAAGGTTTTGATAGTTATAAAAAGATGATTGAAGTATTTTCATCAATAAATCTATCAGAAGGTGTTTTGTTTGATATGATTAGGAATGGAGAACCTATGTTTTTAAGTGTTACTATTAAGTAGGAGGTAATATGCATGAGTGGGCAGTAGCAGAAAGTGTTGTAAAAACAGTTCAAAATAACGATATTTTACGAGAAAAGAAAATCAAAATACTTTTAGGTGAACTTCAGAATATAGATGAGGAAGTTTTTATATTTGCTTTAAATGAGATTATGAGACAAATGAATTTTAGATTTGATTTTATTGTTGAAAGGATTAACGTGGAATTTAAATGTATATCTTGTGAAAAGGTTTTCAGTTTTAATAATGCGAAAAATATTAATGAAAAAGAGAGAGAAAATATTCATTTTATACCAGAAATGGTTAATGTTTTTATAAAATGCCCTAATTGTGAAAGTGTTGATTTTAAAATAGTAAAGGGAAGAGGTGTGTCAATAACTTTAGCAGAGTTATATGATAATTCTGCTAACAAATAAAAAATTTATATATAGATGTAAAAGAGGTTTTTATGGAGATTGATCCGAGAGTTTCTGTTATAGATGAGAGAATTAAAAATATAGGGAAGATAATTCTTGTAAGTGGTTTTAAAGGTGGAATTGGAAAAAGTTTAGTGTCTTGTGGAGTTGCTTTGTCTTTGGTAGAGGATATGAAGAGAACTGGGCTGCTTGATCTTGATATAACGTCATCTTCTTGTCATAAAATACTTGGCATTAATGAATTGTATCCTTTAGAAGAAAAAGGAATTCTTCCTGTTGATGTATATGGAATTAAATTTATGAGTTTTCATTTTTTCTCTAATAATATGCCAATAGCTTTAAGAGGTAGTTCTATATCAGATGCTATTAAAGAAATTTTTTGTATAGTTCAATGGGGATATTTAGAT
>JANZZP010000074.1 GCA_026419335.1 Elusimicrobiales bacterium
ATTTCAGAATGTTCCAAATTAGCATCACAGGATAAATTTATAGGATATCTATGTTTATGTAGAGTAAATAGAATAAACTTAAAGACAGACCTTGCAATTCTTTCATGTTCAAAAGCAAAAGTTAAAAATCCATTTTCACCACATCCTCATATAGAATTTGCAGAAATATATACCTCAAAGAATAAAAATGATGTTGCTTTGACGGAAATTGAATTTGCTATTAATATAGATTCTGAAAACTTTCATGCAAATTTAAAGGCAGCTGAATTACTCGAACAAAAAAATTTAAATAAGTCCCTACAATATTATTTAAAATCATTAGAAATACTTAAAAAATCTAATGAACCATACATAATTGGTAAAAAAATCTATATTGAAAATAAAATAACTAATTTAAAATCTTTAATTGAAAAAAAATCACTTGAAGAAAAAGAAAAAAAATATCTGAAATGTATATCTAATTATAAAAATGAAAAAAATACTGATAAATCCTTAAAAATAATAGAAGAATGTTTAGCAATGAAGTCTAAACATAGTGAACATGTTTATATGGATTATCTTACCTTATTATATCAGGCAGAAAAATTCGAAGAAATCATAAAAGCAAAAAAATTAGAAAAAGAACTATCAAAAACAAATAAATTAAAATTTGAAGAAATATTAGCAAATTCTTACTACAAAAATGGAAACTACATAGAAGCAGTAAAATATTACAAAAAATTAATTACAGATGAAACTTATGATTTCAATCTATTAAATAACTACGCTAATTCATTAGAAAAAACTGGCGACAAGATAACGGCACTAGAAATATACAAAAAAATGAATCTTATTAAACCATCAACCATTCTATCAGAAAAAATAGAGGAAATGAAAATAGAAATAATGAGTGACAATGAAATATTAGAAGATTTAAAAATTAGAGGATTTGTAGAAAAAGAAAAAACTGTATTATTACCACCTGAAAAAAAGCTTTTTTTAAGTATAAAACTTATTGAAAAAAATGGAGCAATTAAATATCTCCTAGAAACTTATTCAGGTTATGCTAATATTGTATGGAAGAACCCTACTAACGATGAAGAACTAAAAATAACATTATCAGGTTATAATCTGTATATAAAAAACATATCACAAAAATTTATCAAGATTATAGGAAAAGAAGCACAAGACCCAAGAGATATATTCAAAGTAAAAGATTCAAATGGTTTTGATATATTTGATAAAACTGGTAACTTAACATATGAAGGACTTAAATGTTTTTATGATTATCAGAAGACAAATAAAAAAAATTGGTACTTTCCATATGAAAAACCTCAAATAAAACCTCAAGAATCTTACTTGAATATAGAAAAAGAAGCAGAGTTTAATAAGAAAAAAAAAGAAATTGAAAAAATTGGTTATGAAGAGATAAGTGAAACAGAATATCTTTGGCTTTTAAGCGCCACAAATTGTCCTGAAGAAACTTTACTTGATTCTCCATGTTATATTAAAAAATTAGATTCAGGCAATGGGTTTAAATATTTCATATGTATGAAAGAAGGAATGTGTAATACTACACAAATGAGCCTTGCTTCATATATCACTTCATATAGAAGTGGGAATTCTCAACTATCAAAAACTACCACAGCTTCAAATTTTTTTGGTAAACCATCAAGCCATAAAAAAAGATTTTGTGAAAATGGTAAAATATGGCAGGGTGAATAAAATTTATATAATTTTATTAAAGGAGGAATTCCCATGGAATGCAATGTAGCTTATAATAAAAAAATATGTAGTTGTACTTATGAACCTTGTTCAAGAAAAGGAATATGTTGCAAATGTATAGAATATCATAAATCTTATGGGCAAATCCCTGGATGTTTTTTTTCAGCTGAAGGAGAAAAAACTTATGACAGAAGCTTTGAAAATTTTATATCAGACATAAAAAGGAGAAAGAAATGAAAAAAAGTATTTCAGTAGATAATGCTCCAAAAGCAATTGGACCATACTCACAAGCAATTGAGACAGAAAATTTGATATTTATATCTGGTCAACTACCTCTTGATTTGTCAGGAAATATTCCTAGCTCAATAAAAGAACAAACAATAAACTGCATAAAAAATATAGAAAATATACTTAAAGGTTTAGAACTAAATTTAAAAAATGTTGTAAAAACTACTGTGTTTATGACTGATTTAACTAAATTTCAAGAAATGAATGAAGTATATTCTGAATTTTTTTCATCAAATCCACCCGCACGCTCAACAGTAGAAGTTAAAGGATTACCAAAAGGAGCATCAATAGAGATAGAAGCAATAGCCATAAAAAATATTTAATATGCATAGCATACTTGAAACCAAAAAAACTGGCATTTTATTACCACTTTTTTCAATGTATAGCGAAGATGATTTTGGATGCGGAGACGTTTTTTCTATATTAAGATGGTTAGATTTTTTTAAAGAATTAAATATAGACATAATACAAATTCTTCCTATAAATGAATTACCTCCACACACAAATTGTCCCTACACATCACTTACAGCATTTGCAATAGATCCAATTTATTTATCTATAAGAAATTTAGACAATATCTCAAACGAGATTAAAAGAAAAATAAATTCAAAAGAATTTAAAAATGAAATAAAAGCTATTAAAAAGTCTAACTTTATAAATTACGATAAGATAAAAGAAATAAAATATTCAATCTTATGGGAACAATATAATTTTTTCTCAAAAGAGCTTTCTAAATCTGAACCAAAAATAAAAGAAGATTTTGAAAAATATTGTTATGAAAACTCTTGGTGGCTTGATGATTATGCAATATTTAGAAGATTAAAAGACATTTTTTCTTTTTCATCTTGGCAGGATTGGCCTAAAGAGTTAAGAGATAAAGAAAAAAATTCAATAGACAAATTTTTTAAAGAAAATGAATTTGAGATAAACTTCTTTAAATATATTCAATGGGAAATAGACAAGCAGTTTGCTAAAATTAAAAGAATCCTTTCAAAAAGCAATATGTATTTGTTTGGTGACATTCCTTTTATGGTTAATAAAGAAAGTTCAGATATATGGTCAAGAAAATATGATTTCAGATTAGATCTTGAAAGTGGAGCTCCACCTGATGCTTTTTCAAAAGAGGGACAAAGATGGGGAATTCCTGCTCCAAACTGGGAAGCGCAGATTTCGAACAATTTTGAATGGTGGAGATTAAAACTAAAAAAATTTTCACAAGTATATGATATATTTAGAATTGACCATATGGTTGGTTTTTTTAGAACTTGGGTAATACCACATGATGGGTCCAAACCACATTTTGATATTCTTGACCCAGAAAAACAAGAAGAACGAGGTAGAATTTTTTTAAAAACAATAACTTCTTCTACAAATATGCTTGCAGTAGCAGAAGATTTAGGAGTAATCCCCCCTTATGTTAGAAAAGTAATGAAAGAATTAGAAGTTCCAGGATACAAAATAATGAGATGGGAAAAAGATGAAAAGCTTCAACAATACTTAGATCCTATAAATTATGAACCAGTATCTTTAGCAACTACATCAACCCACGACACAGAAACTATGAATAGTTGGTGGAATATAATTAGTGAAAATGAAAAAAAACAGTTTATTTATATGCTTGGAGACATAAAAACAATTCCAAACCAATACAGAGAAATAAAAGACATTGTAAATGAAAAACTGCTTTCTTCCCCTGCAAGATTAGTTATATTTATTATTCCCGATATAATTTCATCAGATGATAGAATAAACACACCTGGAACTGTTGGTAACCATAATTGGAATTATAGAATTAAAACCACACCTGAAAAATTTTATGAAAAATATAAACAAGATTTTGATACATTTAAAAAAATGGTAAAAAAACTAAGAAAATGAAAGGAATATTTATAGTTATAGTAAGCATTACCATTTATT
>JANZZP010000009.1 GCA_026419335.1 Elusimicrobiales bacterium
ATATTTATCATTAGAAACTGGTTCATCAACAGGTTGTAAATATGAATTATATTGTCTTATTTGTTCTATATAATTATCAATATCTTTATCTGTAATCTTCTTTATTTTTTTAACTATTTCAAAATCTGTATAACCTTTTGGCTCAAATTCTGGTGCAATTTCAAAATAAAGCTTAAATGAAATTTTCCTATTTTCTGAATCATGTTTTATATCATAAACCGAAGGTGAAACCACTGGAATTATTTTTTCATTCTCCATAATAGTATCGATACTTTTATGTACAGCTCTCTCCCTAATCTCATCACTTAAAGCTTGAAAAAAATGTTCTTTTATTATTTCAAATGGAACTTTGCCTTTTCTAAATCCTGGATATGTTACAACACTTTGTACAGCTTTCAAAGCATCATCTTCAATTTTTACATAATCGTTTAAATCAAAAGAAATATCATAAATCCGAATACATCCTTCATTTTTTTCTTTTTTGTAATTCATCAATCCTCCTAAATATCTTAAAATAGCCAATCTTAATTTTATCAAATTTAAAGATATTCTTAAAAGATTAATTATCCCCAAATATAAATTGCCCCCGGCAGGACTCGAACCTGCACCCCTTTGAAAGGACATGGTCCTAAGCCATGCGCGTCTACCAGTTCCGCCACGAGGGCTATTGGAATATAAATATTCTTAAAAAATTATCTTTACTTATTCAACACCAATAAACACATTCTTTATTCTAAATAAAACATATCTGGGCCATACAGGACTCGAACCTGTAACCTTGCGCTTAAGAGGCGCTTGCTCTACCGATTGAGCTAATGGCCCAATATATTGTTTATTATTATTTTAACATATTAAAAAGAGGCAGAGCTTATAGAATCTATCTTTTATTACATTTATCAGGTTCTATAAGAGAGCAAAAAACTTCCGGTTTTAATAATTCCCATGAATATATTGAAGCAGGATTCCATAATAAAAAACTATCAATCAAATTATTTTTTGTAGCAAGTATTTGAGCTCTTACATGATATGGAGTATATTTTATTTTTAATGAAAAATCTTGTAAATAAGGTATAACCTTATAGTAATTTTTACCAGTAATTTTTAAAGCTTCTTTTAATCCCCTATTAATAACCTTATAAGGTTCATTTTCTGGTTCATAAAGTCCATATTCTCCTTTATAATAATGAGAAGGATACATCATAGGATAAACTCTATCAACCACCTTGGAAATAGAAGCTAAATCTTGCCCAATTCCCATTTCAGATCTAGTTGTAAGTCCAAAAACATCTGCAGAAATTTTAACATTATATCTAGATAATTTTTCCCTTGCATATTTAATGAACTCAACAATATTTTGAGTTGCATTTTCTTTATTGTGTATTTTAGAAAATCTACAGTTTTTAGTATTTCCTTCAGTAGGATACCTTATATAATCGAATTGTATTTCATCAAAACCATACTCTGCTGCTTTTATAGCTACTTCCAAAATATAATTCCAAACCTCGTTGTTGTAAGGATCTAACCATGTATTACCATTTTTAGTTTTCCATACTCCACCATTTACATCTTTTACAGCCCAATCAGGATTTTTTTTAGGCAAAATATCATCATGAAAACATACAACACGCGCAATAGTGTAGAGACCTATATCTTTAAATTCTTTAACTACTTCTTTTGGTTTTGGTATAGCAGCTACATATGTTTTATACTTAATAGCATTTTCTACACCTGGTATATAAATCTCTCCATTTTTTTCTCTTATTGCAACAACAACAGTATTTATAACTGAGTTTTTTATTTTATTTATTACGTCTCTTCTTTTTTTATCACTTCCTGCCACCCAACTTGTTAAATGAATACCTCTTATGACAGGTTGCTGCTTAATATTTTCTTTTATCAAAATTAAATCAGATGAGGAAATTTCTACGTTTAAGTTGTTTGAAATCAAATCGGATATTAAAGTAAAAAAAACAATAAATGTTAAAAGTATTTTTATCATAAAAATATTTTAGCATTTTTAAATTGGTATAATTATAGTTATGAAAAAGTTAATATATTTTTTAATATCATCATTATGGAGTATAAATATGAACATCTATCCATCAAACGTCCTTGAGATATATTATTCAAGGGATGATGAAAAATATGATGGGTGGAAAATGTGGATTTGGAATAAAACAGAAAATCTTGAAGGTTTTGAGATTTATTTTACTACTATTACTCAATATGGCGCAAAGTTTATACTTGATCTTGAAAAACATAATTTATTCTTCAAAGAAATAGGACTTTTACCAAAATAT
>JANZZP010000033.1 GCA_026419335.1 Elusimicrobiales bacterium
CCTTCTGATAAACTTGCAGAAATATATACATCTGCATTATTTAAATAAATCCACGGATTCTCTTGAAACCCTAAAAAAAACACTTTATCATCAATTTTAGCATTTTTACAAAAACTCATAAGATTTTCTTTCTCTTCGCCATCACCTAAAATAATATACTGAAATGAAAATCCTTCATCACTCAGCTCTTTCATAATTTTTAAAACTGAATGAATATTTTTCCTTTTAATTAGTATAGATGAAGTAATAAATATTATCTTATTATAATTAATGTTAGGAATGACATATCCATTAGTGTTTGAATCATAAGCCATCTTCTTCAACATATCTTCATCTAAAAAATTATTAGTCACTAAAATCTTGTCTTCATCTATGCCATGATTAAGAAAGTGATTTTTCATCTCTTCTGATATTACAATTATATAATCCATTGACTTTAATATTTTAAAATGTAAGTATCCAAAAACTTTTGCAGTTATATAATTATAATTATTAAAATACTGGAGATCAACAAAATCCCTGGCTATGGAAATTCTACATAGTTTTTTTCTACTTAATAAATAACTAATTAAATCAGGTCTTAATAAGGAAGAGAAAATAACTTTTATATTATTTTTATATACTATTTGTTCTATTTTTTTATATGATCTGAAAATATTTAAAAAACCATCACAATTAAGAATCCGAAACTTAATCCTTTTTTGCTCTAACTTTTCTATAATTGTATCATCAAAATCTGAATCCAAAGCTAACATCTCAATATCCAATAAATCATTAATACCTGAAACGATATTTATATTACCATTTACTGGACTAAAATTTCTAAAAGAAGGTATTATATAAATTGCTTTCATTATGATTAGTTATTAAAATAAAATATTTTCATAGTCATTTATTATTTCTAAAAAATTAAGATTATAATACATTATTATGAATCCATATATGAGTATTAAAGTAGCAACTAAAATTTTAAAAAGATAATTTTTCACAAGCTTTGTATAAATACCTAAAAGCAATATATCAAATTGTGTAAAAAAAGAAGCTGTTCTAGCTGAAAAAATTCCGTAATCTAACAAAGCATATCTTAAAAATATCCCAAAAGAAAAAAAAATAAAAATAGGGATAAAATATTTACTCTTAAAAGAAAGTCTGTTAAAAAAGAACAAACCGATCACCCAAATAACGAAAAGCCTTATGTTGTTTAGATCAAGTAAATGTATCTGAGTAACATATTGAGAAACTATATAATCAAAATATTTTTGCTGTATATACGGGAAATATCCTATTGAAAGCAAATCAATAATTGGCAGTTTTTTTGATGCTAAGTAAACAATAATGCCACTTATAAATAAAGCAAGAGATAGGGTTTTAACATTTTTTTTAAAAACACTTAGAGATAATATCGGGAATATACTTATTGATGAAACTATGTGATATAAAGTACTTGAGAAATATGATAGTATGCAAAAAAAATATCTCCTATTTGAAAAAAAATATACCATCAACATAAGAATTGAACTTGATATTGCATTTCTGAATTGCGTCAAATCTTTATATAAAAAAAAATGAACAAAATAAAGATATAAGGACATTACAGGATACGGTGAAACTTTATAACATACATATGATAATATTGATATTGAAACTAATGCATTAGATATTAGTAACACTTGGCTATTATGTGAAATATAGCTAACAATTAGATTTTGTAAAATATAGCCTCGCTCCATTGGAAGTATTGTTTCTTTCAAAATCGATTGAACATTGTAAAAAATATCTATATATCCAAAATCATCGAATCCTACACCAATTCTTTTGAATCCAGAAATACAAATAAGTATAATTGATACTATAAATACAAGAATAAATTTTATATTTTTATCGTTAATGAAGAAATCTATAATAACCAGAATAGCAATTAATATTGCTGTATAATATAATACTAACAACTTACCAAAACCTCTTCATATTTATTAACTATCTTATCGATATTAAACTTCTCAGCTGTTTTAATGATACTTTGCTTATCCCATTTATAAGTCAATGCCAATAATAACTTGATTTTTAAATCTTTCTTGTCTAAATAATTAACCTTAAAGCCATTAATTCCTTCAATAATTAACTCTTCCACCCCTCCAAGTTTATCAAAGGCAATAATTGGTGTGCCCATGCTAATAGACTCTAAAAGTACATTTGAAAAACCTTCATAAAATGAGGTTAATACTGTCACTTTTGCTGACTTGTAAAAATTATAAATATCTGTTGTAAAAGGAACTATTTTAACCATTTCTTCTAATTTATAATATCTTATAAGTTGGCTTATTTCCTTTAAAAGGTTTCCTTTCCCAATTAAATAAAGTTTTTGAGTAATTTGTCTTTCCTTCACTAACTCAGCATAGCCTTGTATTAAAAAAGGAAGATTTTTTTGTTTAGTGAAACGGCCTACAAACAAAATAAAATCTTCATCTTCTAAATAGTGCTGCTTTGAGACTCTTGTTTGAGATAATACAGATGGATTATTGATAATAACAATTTTTTCGGATTTTACTTTGAAGTTTTTGACCATATCATCCTTCATTGCTACTGACTGAGCAATAATTTTATCTGCTTTAATAAATAACTTGATTAGCATTGACTTATTTAAAATACGCCAATATAATTTTAAATCTTTGGAATATTCAGATAGTATATTCATACTTCTGCCAATCAAAGTTGCCTTAAATCCGAAAATAGATTTATAAATATAAATAAAAGCAGCGATCTCTATTGAAAAACACAAAATTTTTTTTATTTTGAGATTTTTAAGGACTTTATAAATCTTTATAAAAGATAATATGATCTTTGAATTTAACAAAATCAATTTAACATTGTAATCTACTAATTCTATATAATCCCTACCTTTTCCTACCACAAGTAATACAACATTCCATCCTTTTTTCACTAACTCATTTGCTATATTTACCCCAACTTTTTCAGCACCTCCACCATACAAGGATGGTAAGATAATACAAACTGTTTTATCTTCAATCACTCTCCCCACCTCTCCCACCACATCATTAGCACAAGCATTAACCATATTTTGTTTACCCCTGCATTGGTATTTTTCAACCAACTGTTTTTAAGCCTCTTAACCTCATCCACATTCAAAAACCCCACCCTTTTTACCTTTTCCTCATCTAAATACTCAAGCAC
>JANZZP010000042.1 GCA_026419335.1 Elusimicrobiales bacterium
CTCTTCTCCTTCTTCAACCTCTACAAAATATGAATTCTGCGATATCTGTCTATATTTAGCTTTTAAAATATTTCCTTTTAAATCATAAAAATTTCCAAGTGGTATAAAATCAATCCTTCCAGATGGTTTAGATGATATATAATAAAAATGCACATCATTAGTTTCGTTTAATAAAACAATTTTAGTATTTACCTTAAAAAACCACATAAGTTCAGATTCAAGAAAATGATTTATAAAATCATTTAAAAACAATGAATAAGAAAACTCAATAACTTTTTTGTCTGAGTTTTCAAAAACAGAATAATCTGGGTTTTTTGTTTCAGTTTGTATATCTTCGAGTGTTTTAATGTCTTTTACTCCAAGGTTTTTTGCAATTCTGTAATATCTTTCAGCTTTATCAAACTCTTTTTTTCTAAAATAGAAGTAATAAAGTAATAGATATAATCCAAATTTCATATCATCAGGTATAACACTTATAATTTTATTTATATCTATTAATAATCTTTCATCATCACCTTTGATTATATCAACATATAACCTATATGTTAGTATTGAAGAATTATATGGATATTTTTTTTCAACTTCTATTATCTCTCTTTCAGCTTTTTCTATATCATACAATTCCCATAAATAACTTTCTATTATTATTACCCTAACCAAAAGATCTATATTTGGTTTATCTTTTAGCTTTTCAATACTTTTAATATCGATATTCCCTTTGTTTGAGTATATATCTAAAAGAAGTTTAGAAAAATCAGCAAATTCAGGAAATTCACTTTGAGCTTTCTTTAAAAAAAACTCAGCTAAATCCTTTCTTTCCCTTGCAATTATATGGTATAACATAAAATTACTATTACTTTTAGCAAAGCTTATAGCGTAATCTATCCATCTTCTATCTTTCGATAAATAAAGCTCTAATATTTTTGCTTTTTCCGCTATCTCATAATCAAAATTTTTAAAGTATCTTTTTACCTCATCAAATTTTTCTCTAATGCTTTTAGGAAACACACTACCATGTAAAGAGATAAGCATAGCTAAAAGATAAGCATCAATATTAAAACGATTAAAACAAAGAGAATCATTAATCAAAAATAAGGATTCAGAAAAATCCAAAAGTGTATAACATCTTAAAGCCAACTTTAGCTTTTCATTCGATATTTCTTTATCTGATTGAGAAATTTCTGATTCTTCTTTTTTAAATATTGAAGCAATGTCAGTTATAATTCTTTCTATCTGTGATTGTTTAGAAAGCATTATTGACTCTGATACTTCTTTCATTGAATTGAATCTGTCTTTTGGATTAGCTGCTAACATTTTCAATATGACTTTTGATAATTGCTCCGGAATAGTTTTGTTTAACAAATGAGGTGCTTTTATTTCAGATTTAATTATTTTATTCATCACATAAGCAGGAGAATCCTCTTGTGAAAACTCAAAAGGATGAACTAAAGTTAAAAGTTCATAAAAAACAACTCCAAGTGAATATATATCTGATTGTACTGAATGCTTTCCTTTTGAAAATATCTCAGGGGCAGAATATTTAATAGTACCTACAAAATCTGTCTGAGTAGATATACTATTCGATGATATATTTTTAACTAATCCAAAATCAGCAATTTTTGGACCTTTTTTAGAAATTAATATATTTGAAGGCTTGATATCACGGTGTATAACACCTTCCTTATGTATTTCATAAAGTGCATCTGCTATATTGGATATAAGAAGAGATGAGTTTTCAATCCACTCTTTGTCTTCAATAGGAACTTTAACAAAATCTCTTAAAAAATAATATCCCCCATACGAACTCTTTGTATGAGTTATATACCCATATTCCTCAAGTTCTTCTGGTCTACTATTTTTTAAAATTCTCAAACGAGTTATCACATCACCAAGAGATTTCCCTTCAACAAACTCCATAACAAAATAAGGAACTTTCCTACCATCTACAATGAACTCACCGAACGAATATACATTAACAGCACCTGGATGATTTATTTTAGCCATGATAGCAGCTTCTTTTAAAAATCTTTTCTTACCTTGAGGAGTTATCATATTAGGAAGCATCATTTTTACAGCAACTCTTCTATCAAGGACTGTATCATATCCCTCATACACAACTCCCATCCCACCAGAGCCAATTTCTCTAATTATCTCTATATTTTCTATATTTTTTATTTGATATATCATTTCTTTAATTTATCTTATGAATATAATCTATGAAAAAAGAATATCCTGAATTTAGCTCAAAGACTTTGTAACTTATAGGATACAATCCTGCTTCCTTAAAATTTTTAATTTTTTCTTCTAGTTCTTTTTTTGCATCTGATTCGAAATCAAAAATTTCTATATTGTCATACCTTTTTATCAGATACTCCTTACCAACAAAAATACCATTTTTGTATATATTTTTTACAATATAATCAGTCCCAAAACTCCAATCATTATCGTTTTGAACTGCATAATTTAAAATTACATTCAGTCCAGCTTTTAAAAACATATCATTTCTTTTGATTCCTTCTTTTAGAGCCTCAGTTTCAAATATAAAAGTTTCTTGTGAAACATATTTATCAATTGAATACTCTGGATTATTGTAAGAAATATTAATATTATTTATTTTATTTAAATATTCAATTTCAACTGAATAATTATTATTTCTTTCAATAACTTTTCCTTTCAAAGCTGCAACATTATTTTGTTTGAGATTATTTATAATTTGAGGTATGGCTTTTTTTGCTTCTGATTCAAAAGTATAGTTGCCTAAAATAATTTTTTCAAATTTAACATAATATCTCTGCGATTTTTTTATGATATTTGAAACAATGTAAGTTATTTTAAAAAAATATTCTCCATTGTTTTCAATTACAATTTTATCAATTGGCTTTAGAGGTGAATTTTTCAACTTCACAAAAGTAGCTTCTAGTTCTTTTTTTGCATCACTTTCATTCCAATAACTTTTTGATGATAAATATTCACTTATGATTACTGCACTAATCAACTGAGGATTTTTAATTTCAGGAATGTATTCTATTATAAAAGAATAATCATTATCTTTTGCAATTACCCTACAACCTATAACTGACACACCATAATTTTTTATATTATTCATTCTTTCAACACATGCTTTTTTAGCATCTGACTCAAAAGAGAATGTTTCATCTGTAATATAAAAGTTAATTTCAGAGGAAATTGTAGAACTTGTCATTTCAACTACTGAGTTCGGCTTTGGTATATCTTGTTTGGTAGTCTTGTTTATATTTAATTCAGATTCATCCATAGCAAATGTCATTTTAACTAAAAATATAAATATCTGAATAAACATCTTTACCTCCCAAAGAATTATTTTATCAAAATAATTAGTAGGTAAAAAGGAGTTTTAGTTTATAAAATATAGAAAGAAAATCTTTATATTTAAGATCTAAAAAGTAAAAGTATTTTTCAAAATCTTTAATGACAAGGAGGAAAATGTTATTTGATTGTATAATCGCATTACATTGAATCTATATTTATAAATCTGAACAAAGTACTGAATTATTAGTTAATAAAGATATCATATCATCATATAGAATACCAACTGTTAAACAATCCATAGAAAAATACAATCAACAAAACATAGCATTGAACAAAATCAAGATAAATTTATATCAACCTGATATGCATGATACAATAATATTACTTCTTGATGAAACGGATATAGATTTTGTAATTAAAGAACTTACAAAAGACAACTTTAACGCATCTGCTTACAACG
>JANZZP010000086.1 GCA_026419335.1 Elusimicrobiales bacterium
AATATCAGAAGTAAGGAAAAAGAAAAATGCTAAAAAAGCAATTCCAATCCATAAAAAACCAAAAAAATAAAACCATGAAATAAAATCGTTATAAAAAAAACGCCTTAAAAATAGAGATAAAATACTAAATAGAGCAAATAACAATAAAACAAACCTTACTCTATTTCTATCAATACCAGATTTTGATAAGAAATCTGCAATATATATATGAATCAATATATAAAAAATTGATAGAATTAAAAAGAAAAAAATAAATCTTTTCATAAATATTTTATAGAATCAATTCCACAATTTAATAAAAGGTCCAAAATACTCATATCTGATATAAAACCATCAAAAACCTGTTTATATTCTTTAACTTTAAAATCTTGCCATATAACTTTTATATTCTTAGATTCAAACATCCTAACATTTAAATATTCCTTAGCACCTACACCCGAAAGATAAACATTACCACCAATTTTTAAACATATATCTACAAGTCTTTGAGTAGATTTAGAATTTATATTCAAAGAAGAAGAAAAAATAGTTTTTGTATTTAATGAAAGCTCTTTTCTAAAAAAATTAATCAAGCTAAGAGATATATCAATCAAATATCTATATTCTTTATCATATATCTCTTTTATTTTTGGGAAATATACATCAAAAAATTTAGCCTTTTTGTAATTTGTCTCTATTGCTTTCAAATGTTCAATTCTCCAATTAAAAGTATTGTTTATTTCAACATCTTTTATAGTTTGATAATATCTACTTTTGGTAATAACAGGAACAGTCAAATATTGCCAACCAGATGCAGTTCTTATCCTATTTCTGTTTTGAAATTCTCTTTTTACAAACTGAACATCATCAAGATACACAAAAATATCACAATTACTCATCTTAGAAAAATATCTAAGTCCAGGCATAAAATGTATCTGGTGAGCTGCAACTATCATAAATAAAAGTGTATTAAATTTTTTTCGTTTTTATAAATACATACAAAAAGAAATGGTAAAATCTTAATATGAGCATGCTTGAAATAATTTTAATAGCATTTAGTCTTTCACTTGACTGCTTCGCAGTAAGTATATCAAGTGGTGGGACAATGAGGTTTTTTAATTTTAAAAATCTAATAAAGATGTCTTTTTTATTTGGTTTTTTTCAAAGCCTAATGCCGATTGTAGGATATTTCGCTGGAATTGGATTTTTAAATACTTTGAAAAAAACAGATCATTGGATTGCATTTATTCTACTTTGCTTTATTGGGATAAAAATGATATACGAAAGTACAAAACTTCAAAATTTAAACTGTAGTAAAAATACTGCTTGTCCTTTTGACATTCAAACACTTCTAATACTTTCAATAGCAACAAGTATTGATGCTCTTGCAATTGGATTTACCTTTCCATTACTTAATATATCACTGCTTACACCAATATTAATAATCGGATTTACATCATTTATTATGAGCATTATAGGAATAAATTTAGGATATAAAGGAAAAACACTATTTGAAGGAAAAATGGAAATCATTGCAGGATTAATCTTAATAGTAATAGGTTTAAAAATTCTTATTACTCATCTATATACAAATGCTTGAATACAATAGTATCTCATTTTCATATAAAAATTTTTTATTTAAAGAAAAGAATAATATAATAAAAAATCTATCAATAAATTTTAATAAAGGTAGAATATACATATTATATGCTCCAAATGGATATGGAAAAACCACATTTGCAAAAATAGTTTCAGGTTTTCTAATTCCAGATAGTGGTCATGTAAGTTTTGAAGGAAACAAAATAGATTACCTAAAATTCCCATATGACAAATTTTCTGCTCTTCTAAATTTTCAAAGAACATTTTATTGGCAGTTAAGTGTTTATGAAAATTTAGAGTTTTATAATATAAAAGATAAGAACAAAATAAAAGAATTATCAAATATAATTAATCTTGATGAAAAACTTCTTAACAGAAAGTTCGGTGAACTTTCAACAGGAAATCAACTAAAAAGTGTGATGTTGAAAATATTAATTAATGATTCTAAAGTAATAGTATTAGATGAACCATTTACATATATAGATTCTGAATCCTTACACAAAATCAAATCTTATCTTAAAAGCATAAAAGAACAAAAATACATTATAATCACAACAAATAAACCAAATGAATTATCTGACATCGGAGATTTTTTTATTAATTTAAAAATATGGAACAACTTTTAAGATTTATAAGAAAAAATATTAAAATAGAATTACACTATAAATTTTCTTTAATTGCTCAAATATTTTCTTTAACTGTAAGTTTATTGATATTTTTCTTAATAGATAAATATTTTCAAAAA
>JANZZP010000025.1 GCA_026419335.1 Elusimicrobiales bacterium
CACTAGGTAAAAAAAATAGAAAGATTTTTAATTGCCCAGATTTATTTTATTTTATAAGAGGTATGATTCACCCGAGAATATCATTAATTGTTATACGTGATGAAAAATTATTCAAACAGATAAAAGAAGTTAAACGTAGTGTTTTTACAAAAATAATGTTAAAAATAAAACAAAATGTAGGTAATTGGAAAGAACTAAATTTTTATATATCAGATAATGAAATAATTGATAAAGATGTTGAAAAATTTGAAATTATGAAGACTAAGTTACAAAAAATTGGAATAAAAACTATAACACTATCCCAGTTAATTAAAAATCCAACAATAGAAACAATATTAAAAGAAATGAAAAAATATAAAATGAGAGCTATTATAGTAAGCATCGATGATAAATTACCTAAAAATATGATGCTAAAAGAATTAACAACAAATGTTTTAAAAAACCTTAAAAGAAAATCAAAAATTACAACTAGGATTCAAACGGTTGTAGTTGATTCCCCACTTACAAATTCATTTCAAACAATTGTTGTATCAACTCCTTTATCCAAAGAGTTTACCTTGAAAAAATATAAAAGTATGATATATAATATAAATATGAAGAAAAGGGGGAATTATGTACCCTAAAATTTCTAATTATGTCAAAAAAGTTTTAAAGGTTATATTTGTTGCTGGATTTTACCTTATACTAGTTATAAAAATAATTGAAAGTGAAACATTACAACTAACCACATATTATCCTGCACCATATGGTGCTTATGTGAGTATACTTACGACTCAAAATAGCTGGCTTGCTACTACAACCGGCGGAGTAAGTATAGGGACAAACAACAATCCTAGTGAAATGCTCCATGTAAGAGGCAATTCTACATATCCTTTAGGTAGAATAATATCTGAGGGAACTTGGCCAGGAGTATGGATGTGGAGCACTCAAACTGGAAATAGATCATTTGTAGGAACCGTAAGTAGTAATAACGATATAGGATTTTGGACTAGTGTGTCTGGATGGGGATTTGTAATGCTTCAAAATGGAATGGTAGGTATTGGTACGACCGCACCCATAGAAAGGCTTAACGTTAATGGAAATATAAGAATAGACAATGGAAATATGATTAATTTTTGCAGGGCTGTACCATATCCAGGAGGTTCATGTCCTGCAGGCACACAAATAGTTGGTTTTTGGCCTAGTAATGGTTCTATAGTTAATGATTTTTATGCTACACAAGCAGGGACATTAGATTTTACAAGATATGTATTTTCAACTTTTTCAGCAGGTAATTATATATGTTGTAGAGTGGCATTTTTTTAATAATCCAGGAGTTATAACATGACTCAAATAACATTCAAATATAGTTTAGAAAAATATCCCTTAGAAATATTAAGATATACTTTCTACACATTGACATCTGATTACTGGATTTTAATAAAAAAAATTGAAAAAAAACATATTGAAGTTGTATTAACTCCTAAAAACAATAGCAAAATAGATAGAAAAAAACTTGAAAAAAGAATAAAAGAAGAAATAGATAATGAAATTTTTAGATATAATTTGATGAAAGAAAATCAAGCATTCAGAGAAAATATAATAAAAAAAGCGATAATTCATAATCCACCTTCTGATGATGTTCAAGAACACGCTTTAACCCCAGAAGAACAAAAAGAACTTGAAAAGCTAATAAAAGAAGCTGAAGAAGAAATTAAAAAAGAGCTACAAAAGGAGAAAGAAAATGATATCCACAAAACCTGGGAAGAAAAATACGGCAAAAAAAATAAAAGATAATGTAGTACCAATTAGATGGAAAAAACTTAAAAATAATAATATATTAATCACTAATGATTTTGGAAATTGTATGATAATATCTCAAAAAATGTTTAATCTTTACATTAATGGGAGAATAACAAAAAAACACAAACTCTACCGTGAATTTGAAGAAAAAGGATTTATTAAAACTTTCTTAAATTTTGATAATTTATTTAGAAAGTGGAAATCATCAAATTCTTACCTTTTTAGCGGTCCTGCCCTCCATATTCTTGTAACTACACTTAGATGTAATCATAAATGCGTTTATTGTCAAAGTCAAGCTGTAAACATGAACTCACAAAATACAGATATGTCGTTTCAAACTGCAATTAAAGCAATAGATATAGCTTTTAATTCACCATCTAAAAATTTAATAATCGAATTTCAAGGAGGAGAACCATTATGTAATTGGGAAGTAGTAAAAAAAGCAACCGAATATGCAAGAAAAAAAGAAGAAGAATCAGATAAAAAACTTTCAATATCAATAGTTACAAATCTCTCTTTAATGGATGAAAAAAAAGCAGATTTTCTATTAAAAAATGAAGTTTCAATATGTACCTCATTAGATGGTCCAAAAAAACTTCATAATTTAAATAGAATATATTCTAATGCAAGTTCTTATGATATAACCATAAAATGGATTAGATATTTTAATAATAAATACGAAAAGCAATACGGATTGCCATATAAAATATTCAAACCATCTGCACTTTTAACAGTATCAAAAGACTCACTCAAATATCCAAAAGAAATAATAGATGAATACATAAAAAATAATTTACAAACTATTTTCATACGTCCTTTATCACCAATAGGATTTGCTAAAAAACATTGGAACATAGTAGGATATACTGCCATTGAATTTATTGATTTTTATAAAAAATCATTAAAATATATCCTCGAACAAAATATTAAAGGTAAAATTCTATATGAAAAAACAGCTCAGATGTTATTAAACAAGATGGTAAATTCTAAAGATAGTGGTTTCACCGACCTAAGATGCCCATGCGGAGCTGCTGTTGGACAAATTGCTTATAATTTTAATGGAGATATATATACATGCGATGAAGGAAGAATGGTAGCATGGGAAGGTGATAATTCTTTCAAAATAGGAAATATAACTGATAACTATAACAAATTAATAACATCCCCTGCATCACGAATATGTATACATACATCAAATCTTGAAAACCAACCAAGATGTTCAAGGTGCCCTCATAAAGTTTGGTGTGGTGTTTGTCCAGTAGTAAACTATGAAGCTCAAGGAAGTTTTTGGGGAGACAATTTTACATCTCAAAGATGTGAAATTATGATGGGAATATTTGAAACTATAATAGAGTTTTTTTATAATAAAAAATATAAAAATATATTGATAGATTGGATAAAAAGTTAATACTAAAAAAGGAGGATTCATTAAATGTTAAGATATGAAATAGATGAAGAAATATATTCATATGAAGCTTTAAAAGTTGCAAAAAATATAGTAGATAAAGATGAAATAATTACCATACAACCAAGAAAAACTAAAATAGAAATTATTATTGAAAAAGATGATAATTTATTGTTCCATAAGTTTATCAATGAATCTCTTTCACAACAATGTAGGTTAGATACTATTAAAAGAAATGCTAAAGTAGCAGAAATGCTTACTACACTTGCTATTGTATCTGCCATCGGAAATAAAAGGGGGAAATAAATGAAAAAATATATAATAATTTTTGTTCTTATTGCGGCAACTATAACAATTTTACTTCAAACAAGAAAAGCTAAAATCCAAAATCAAACTCCATCACAATTTCAACAAACTTCTGACATTAAAATAGGGAAAGAAATTCAAAAGAATGAAACTCAACCACCTTCAGCTTATATGCAACAAACTGTTTCCCCTTCTTATATTCAAATTACAGGATGTACCAAAACTTTTGAAGATATAATACTAGAATATGGTAAAGAATGGGGTCCTATGCAAGTAAAAAAATTATCACTTTCAACAGAAGAAACCAACAATATAATTTCTCTAATTAATGATTATCTTACATGTAGTGCTATTGCTAATAAAGACTTTTCGAAATGTAATTTATTTGCATTAACTCAGGAATCATGTATAAATACATATTACACATATCAATTTGCAGAATTTTTTGTTGGAGCAAATAAAAATGAACAGGATTGTAAAAAATATGTTGAAATGCTAAAGAAAAATCCTAAAAATGATGGTATGAAGATCACTTCCTTAAATATAACACCTGATAATCTCTGTTATGAAATAAAGCAAGATTTAAGGGGATTATGTGACAGATTATTTTCAAATTCTTCTGATAGAGAAAAATGCTACGAAGTGTTTCCAAAAAACATTCTTGATACATGTCCTATGAGAGATAAAAATAGCTGTATAGCTTCATATGAAACAATGAAAAAAACAGGTGAAGTGAACTGTGATATGTTTGATGAAAATAAAAAAGAACTTTGTGAAATTAGAAGAGCAGGTCATAATAGATGCAACGACAAACTTCAAAAACTATTACTAACATATTGCTCATATCAAGAAAACATTAAGAAAAAATTGATAGAAATGGAAGAAAAGAAAAAGAAAGAAGAGGAGAAAATACAAGCTGAAAAAGAAAAATTAAAAAAAGCAAAAGAGGAAGAAGAAAGAAAAAAGCTTGAAGGTGAAGTAATAAAAAAAGCAAAACAAGCAGCAGAAGAAGCAAAAAAATTTAAAGGGAGGAAATATGAAGAAGAATAACAAAGAGCAAAGCGATTTAAAAAAACATCTGAAAAACTACCTTACAAGTGAAGAAGGAAAAATATTAGATAGTGATATTATTAAAACTGCTATTGCTCTTGGCATAATAGGTTCCTCTATACCTCAAAATGTAGATGCAACCGCTGTAAGCTATCATACAAATTATTTCACAGGGACATCTCATGTTTCACATGCCTCACATGGTTCTCATTCATCTCATGGTTCTCATGGCTCTCATTCATCACATGGTTCACATGGTTCACATGGTTCTCATGGTTCTCATGGTTCACATGGTTCTCATGGTTCTCATGGTTCTCATGGAGCACATGGTTCTCATGGTTCTCACTCAAGAGG
>JANZZP010000068.1 GCA_026419335.1 Elusimicrobiales bacterium
AAATCTAAAACCATATTATCAATCTTTATTTCCTTTTTTTCATATTTATAAGAATCTTCAGATAAAATTCTACCAATTTCTATAAATGGATTAGATTGATCTGGTTCAAGATTACGACTCATAAGCCATACTTCTCTCTTACAAATATAATAGTACCATACTAATGTAGCTATGGGTTTCATAAATCTACATAATCAAAAAATCAGCATTTAATTTAAAACCAGTTTCAAGATCGTAAAAATTAGACAGAGAATTTTTAGAAACGTATCTTATATTAGAAACTAAAGGTGGTAAGTTTAAACTTGCTTTTTTTATATGAATAGAAATTACAAATTGATAAAATAAATTCCTAATTTTTATAAACTCATTTCTAATTTCAAAAAAATTGAGATTAGATTCAAAAATACTTTGATATTTCTTAAAAATCTCTTCTGCTTCTTTGTTTAGTTCAATAAATATATCTACTTTTTCAATTTCTTCATCTATTAACCTAAAATCAGAAATCTCACCATAATTCAACTTTTTGATTGAAGTTATGTATGAATTAGATATATCGTTAGTAATACTATCTCTTAGTTTTTTGTAATATTCTTCAATAAAACTTATAAATTCAGACTCAGCTACTTCATTTTTATTTTTTAATATAATTTCTGTTTTATTAATGAAAGTAGAATCATAAATATAACTCCATAGACTTCTGGAATTTTTAACATCTTTAATTCTTACTATACAAACCTCTCCTTTAGACTTTTCATTGTTTCTATTAACTCTTCCAGCTACTTGATTTATTGAATCTAATGGACCAATGTCTCTTATAGCTTTATCAAAATCAATATCTACCCCTGCTTCAATTAGCTGAGTTGAAATAAGTATTTTACAAGATTTATTATTTTTTATATCTGATATCCTCTTTCTCCTTTCGTAAGGTGTTATATGGGAAGATAGAAAGTATAAACTTATATTATTGTTTTTACAAAAATCCTTTAAGAGATTATATAAATAAGATGCGGAATTAACTGTGTTTAGTACTACTAATAAACTATTTTTATCTTTAATATAATCATACTTTATTTTCTCTGCCAGTTCATCAACTGATAAATCACTTTTGTTGTTTATTTCTATCTTTAATTTCGTTCTATCAAAAATTTTAAAGTAATTTTTATAATCATTTAAAAGCTCTTTTATGTTTCTATTTTCAAATATAAGAGGTTGTGTAGCAGTAGAAAGAATAAAATATGTATTAAAGAAAAAAGATAGTTCCTTTGCAATTGTTTCAAGTAACTTCCAAAATTTAGGTGGAAAAGTTTGTATTTCATCAAGGATTACTATACTATTTGCTATTTTATTAAATTTGCAAAGAGAAGAATTTTTATTCGAAAATAAAGTATGGAAAAATTGAACAAAAGTTGTAATTATTATCTCTGAACTCCAAGTCTCTATCAAAATCCTACTTTTATCTATATCAAACACTTCATCTAAAGTTTTATAGTTGTAATCTGATAAATGATGATGAACTAAAACTATATTTGAAGGTAAATCTTGTGATTTATCATTATTGAATATTTCCTTAATTATATCTGAATTTTGATCAATTATACTGAGAAAAGGAAGACAGTAAATTATCCTAGGCTCAAAATTTTTTTCATTTTTTATTCTCTCTCTTAATTTCAAAGCAAAAGCGAATGATGTTACAGTTTTACCACAACCAGTTGGTGCTGTAAAAGATAGGAGCTTATCTCTGTCTAAATTCAAATTATTTACTTCTTGAATTACTTTTTTATATATCTCTTCTCTGATGTTATTAATTTCAGTATTTTGTTGATTTGAAAATTTAATCTTTTTATATTTTTCTATAGTTTCAAAACTAACTGAAACTCTCTCTATTTGACTCTCAATAACTGCATCATTTTTATCAGAATCGAGTAAAACAGAATAAACAAAGTTTGTCAATAAATATGGAAAAGCAAAATCTGATTCGCCAAATTCTCTTAGAGTCTTATCTAAAAAACTCAACCTGAATTCTTTCATGAATTCACAATTTTTAATCTTACTAATTACCTCTTTAACATAAGGTAACTGAATAAGCTCTTTTTCATTTATACTTTCTATCTGTTTTTTTATAACATCATACATACCATCATTAATTAATATTTCATCTCTTAAATTATCTAAATCAGAATGATGTTTTTTAACAACAACAAAGGATAGTATTTTTAAAATATTTTTATATTTCTCAGATAATTCTGTATTATTAAGATATTCTTTCACGGCAAAAAAAGCAGCTAGGGCTGAGATAAAACTATGCTTAGTTTCTAGTTGGTTTTTAAGAAAATTTCTTTTCTCCTCTTGTTCTTCTTTTAAATATTTTTGAAAAAAGGACGTTGCTTTACCAAAATCATGATAGAAACCTATTAAATAAGAAATTTCCTCTAAAATTTCTTTTTTAAAAGGAAGATTTAACGAAAAGCTTTTAACTTTATTTTTGCTTAACTCAGCAACATTTCTTAAATGGTCAACCAACTTTCTGTTATTTGAATGAGAAAACATTAACGTAAAATCGAAATAATATCACCATTACTCAAAAGGATAGCTTTTTTAAGCTTTGCTTTTATATTACTTCCATTTATCTCGTAAACCACATCATCATATTTAGTAACCACTCTTTGATATCCATCTTTTACTATCATCTCTATTGGAAGCCTTTCTTTAAAATACTTTATATCCGAATCCTTTTGAGATAAATCTAAACTTTCTAAATTGCTTAATGCAATAACACTGCTAATCTCCTCTAAATTATTCATTGCCATTTCCTCACCTTCATATTCACCTACAAATTTAAAATCAGCTATAAGTTGACTTATACCTAAATATGGGGTATAGAACGATTTATGTTCTTCTAAACTCTTTTTAAATTTATAATAAATTTCATTATCAGCATGTGAAAAGTATATTTTATACCTTGGATTTTTTAATAGCTCAACTTTAACCTGTGTGTGTGGTTCATGATTTTTACTCTTTACAAGAGACCAGTAATTATCTTTGGTATTTATTAAATTTGTAGAGAGCATCATTTTCTTAACAGGATTTAGTAATTTCAACGATATATTTGCTTTATCAGTAGTCATCACCTTTAAATATTCATTTTTATCAATACCAACTATAGCACTCACAAGTCCAATCACTACAGTTCTAGGAGGGATTGAAAATGTTAATGGGGATGAAGTAGTATAAAACCTTTTAAAATGAGCATAATCTCCCCACACTTCAAATACTAAAAATTTCATAATTAAAAACTCTTTATTTCTTCAAAAATATTAGATGGAAGCTCAGAAGAAAGTTTTAACTCAGGATCTTTTTTATATCTTATTTTAAGAATTTTATTTCTGTTTTCATCTATAGACCTTAAAAGTTCAGAGATATCAACAACAAAATCTTTAATATCTCTTAATTCTTCATCCATTTTACTTGAATTAAGCTTTATTTTACTTCTAAGATCTCCAATGTGGTAACAATCCTCTTTATATATTATTTGAAGTAAAAATCTAGGATTGTGATTCATCTTAGAACGAGTGATGAGATTTTTTGTTCCATTCCAAATAGCTTCAATTAAATTTTCAACATCATTTTCAGTTAACTGTGTATGTTGAGCAGCATTTTCATTTATAATACCATAAAAACAAATAAAAGAGTAATAAAGAAGATACTCTTCTCTGAATGTTTTTTGTTCTTTGTCTTTTCCTGAAGCAAAAGCTCCTGTTCCTTTTATATACACTTCATCTACTTTATGTAGAGATCTTCCAATTGAAAACTGTACAGGACCAGTAAATGTTATTGATGATGAATCTTTATCATTAAACTCTAAAGGAATAGTACACCCAAATAATCTTACATCTATACAGTCTTTTAAAATGTTTTTTTGAATTATTTCTTTCATTTTATCAATTTTTCCTTTAAATTTACTTTTGTCAATTTTTTTATTATCCTCATCATAAAGAAAATCCTCTGCTCGCATTGTTGCATTTTGAATTTTCCCAGGTTCATATTCTATTTCTCTTATAAAAATTTCATTTTTTTTGTAATTATACAAATAGTCTCTAATTGTTCTTTTCAGTCTAACATCTGTAACTAGGTTAACACCAACTTCTTCATCTATCCTTGGACGGTTTTCATCAGCATCACCGTTTGGATTTGCATCTTTAACATCATATAAGAAGAGTATTTCTGATCTATTTTTGATTATCATTTTTCCTCCTTGTTTTCTTTCATGATTTTATTAGCTAAATTCATACCAAGAACAAAATAAAAATTCAGTTCTTCAAAATTTGTTTTCCAATTACTACCTGCTTCTATAAAATAATTAGAAATTGTTTCTTCTAGTTCTTTAAAATAATTTGCATTATACTCATATAACTTATTTTGGATTTTTGGAAAAAGAGCTTTAAAATCATGTTCTTTCATTTTTAAACCTTTTAGATTTTTAATAAAAGGCTTACTGCCTCTAATTGAATACTGAATATTTAAAAGCTTTTCACATAAAATACCTAAAGAGAAAACTGCTTTATGCTCAGGGTTTGTAATTTTGTTTTGTTTTAAAAACTCATCGAGTTTATCCATCATAATTTCACCTCCATGGTTCCCTTTGTTTGGATTTTTAATTAAATTAAGTTCTGATAGAAACAGATATATTGAAAAACTACTTAAAACATCTAAATTCAACTCATTCTCTATAAATTTCTTTCTAATTTTCTTCATTATATTTGAAAATAATAG
>JANZZP010000014.1 GCA_026419335.1 Elusimicrobiales bacterium
GCGGTTAAGATGCTTCAGAGGATAATAAAGGAAAGATACAACTTAAATCAAATTTCATAATTATAAAATTGACTTAAAATCTTTATAGATATCCAGGGCTTTTTTATAATCCTCTTCGTTTTTCAGGAGATAAATTTTTTCAAAGTAAGTAGGGTCATTCATCTTCAGACTATTGTACAGAAGCGCAGGAAGGGTGTTTAGTGAAACCTTGTTTGTGATAGGAATAGAAAAGGAGTTTGTATAGTTTTTATGAATCAAGGGATCCAAAAGATGATTTAAAAAGACAAAAGAAAGTTCCCGTTCTCTTTCGTTTATAAATGATGTGAGATAAAAGGTGGCATAGGTCCCTTCATCAGGTAAAATCATTTCTATTGTTCCTCCTCTTCGCTCAAAAAAACCTTTAAGATAGACAGGTGCGATTATTAAATCAGGTCTTTTTTCCTGAAAAAGTTTTAAGGAAGATTCCAGGTCATCAAGGCTGTAAATAATCAAATTTTCTTTTTTTACTTTATCTGACAAGGATTTTACAAAGTTTTTATTAAATGGAAGGTTTAAAAACCTTGACAAAGCAATGAGACTTTCGTAGCTGTCAGGTATAGCAATCTTTCTGTTTGGGATGAAATAATCTTTTGCAGAGGTAGATGGTTTAATCTTCTGAGGATCAAAAAATATTCCATAGGGTATATAGGCTGTAGGAATTGCTAAAATTGAACCATTATCTGTATATTTTTCTTTCATTAGATTTGTGTGGTTATCCATTAACTTATCAAGGTTAGGGACCTTGCTTACATCAATTTTAAGTAATATTTTGTTGCTGATAAAATTTTCGTAAAAATAGGACGGGAAAATTATTATGTCTGAATCCTTATAATTTGCTGAGATAAAATCTTTATCGTTTTTTACCAGATTAAACTTAACGGTGCCTTTGTATCTGTTAGAAAAGGTATCAATTATATTTTTCTCTGCGAATATATCAGGTGAAATAACATTTATCGTTTTACCTTTAAACTGATTTACATTTACATCCGCTATGTATTTTTGCTGGCTCATTATCCTTAATGTTTGGTAGGAAAGAAAAAAACCAAAGATAATTAATGTGAGCATTATAAATCTTTTCATTTAGCTCTCCTTATTATAAAGTCTATAACAATTATACAGCTTTTATGTAATTTAAACATTAAAAAATGACACCGTGAAATCACAAAGATATTAAATGAATAATAGCAATGGAGAGGTTTTTTTGATAAACTTTATAAATTATGAGCTGGTTATTTTACGTTTTCCTGTTCTTATTCGGTGCGGTTGTCGGAAGTTTTTTAAATGTTTGTATATACAGGATACCAAGGAATATTTCTATAGTTTTTCCATCTTCCTTTTGCCCCAAATGTGAGAAAAAGATACCCCCCTACTATAACATTCCTGTTTTAGGCTACCTTATATTAGGTGGCAGGTGTGTCTACTGTAAAGACAAAATATCTATTAGATACCCTCTAATAGAGTTCATAACAGGTATTTTTTCGGTTGTTTCTTTTATTAAATGGGGTTTCCCGGAAAATTTGATTTATTTTATTTTTATGTCAGCCTTGATTGTTATAACCTTTATTGATATAGATTTTCAGATAATACCGGACCGCATCAGTTTGTCAGGTATTGTTTTAGGGTATTTAGTTTCGGTATTTATATTTAAAAGAGGTTTTATAAATCCTTTACTTGCTATTTTTATAGGTGGTGGTATTTTCTATATTGTAGGCAAAGGTTATGAGATATTTACTAAAAGGGAAGGTCTTGGAGGAGGAGATGTAAAATTAATGGCCATGTTCGGAGCCTTTTTGGGATTAAAATCTATTCCCTTTATAATTTTAATATCTTCCTTAACGGGGACGATTGTCGGGCTATATTTGATTTTATTTAAAAATAAAGACACAAAATTTGCCATACCCTTTGGACCATTTTTG
>JANZZP010000038.1 GCA_026419335.1 Elusimicrobiales bacterium
TTTACAGTAGCTCCAAAATATAGGAGAAAAAATATTGGTTCAAAACTTCTATCCTTCATAGTGGAATTATTAATTAAAAGAGGTATAAAATGGATTGGACTTATATGTGAAAAAGGTACAGAAAATTTTTATACTAAAAATGGTTTTAAATATGTAGAAGGTATGAAATTTTTAAGATATGAAACTAAGAAAAATAAATGATTCAGATATTGTATTTTTAAAAGATTATTTCAAATCTATACAACCAGAATTTTCTTCGTATAACTTAGCTTCAATTTACCTTTGGGACATGTGTTTTTCTGAAATACTGATTGGTGAAATAAATAACTACATAATAATTGCAGAAAATTCTTTACAAAATTTAGAAAAAAAAGCTATTTATTTTCCTTTAAGAAAAAATAAGTTACCAACTCCAAAAGAGCTTTGTGAAATTTTAAATATAGTTTCTTATAAGATGATATATTATGTACCATATGATTATATTGAATCAAACCCTGATATTGAAATATATTTTGAAATATATGAGCAAACTAATCAACATGATTATCTTTATAGTGTTGAATCACTTGCATACTTAAAAGGGTCTAAATATTCTGCAAAAAGAAATTTGATAAAACAATTTGAAAAAAATTATGATAGTTTGTTTGAATTGAAAGATTTTTCCATGGAATCAATTTCAGATATAATATCACTATGGTATAAAACAAAAAGTCAAATATCAGAGGAAACTGCGCTTGAAATTTTAGATTGTGAAAAAAGAGCATTAGAAAATATAAAAAAATATGTTGATAAAATAGAAATGTTTGGCAAATGTCTATATACAAATGGAAAAATAAAAGCTTTTGCTATAGGTTCGTATTTAAATGATAAAACTTGTGTCCTTAATTTTGAAAAAGCTGATAAAGAAATAAAAGGATTGTATCAGTTTATTGATAGAGAATTTGCTAAATCTCTAATCAATAAATATCTTTATATTAATAAGGAGTCAGATCTGGGTAAAGAAAATTTAAGAAAAGCAAAGATATCATACCATCCAATTAAAATAATTAAAAGCTATATGTTGAAGTTAAAATAAAAACTATTGATATGGATTTTCAGTAACACTCATCAAATATAAAGCAGCATTTTTATTTTTATCAAATGCAGTTTTAATAATGTTTGAACCAGGATAAAAACTATTCCCCTCTAATTCAATTGTAAAAGCCAGTATTTTGAATTTATCGTATGCCCAATCTGCCATATCTCCACTTGCAATATATAAATCACTTGATTGTTGTGCTTTATAATTTAACAATTTTGCCATTTGATTTGCATGTTTTATAAAAGCATTCCTGTCTTTTTCATCTGATACCGGTTCATCTTTTCCACCCCATGGATAAAGTACTAAAGATGAATAGGAATGATATGATAATAACATTTTTATATTAGTTCTTTCTAAAAGAAAAACTTTTAACGCTTTAGTTTCTGGCTCTGAAAAAGCAGATTTTCCACAGTATGTATCTGAATTTTGATACGTTGAAGCTCCTGCTTTACACCACTCAAAATCATAATTTCTATTTAAATCAACCCCAACAACAGAATTTGTACCAAGTTTATTTGTGTTTTTTCTCCACCATTTATAACTACCAGTCACAATATCATATTCAACCCCGTCTGGATTAATCATTGGTATAAAATAAATATCTAAATTTTGAATATATTTTTTAATATCAGTGTTTTGATAATTATCGAGAATATACGCTGCCAATAGAAGAACCATTTCATTTGAAAGATGTTCTCTAGCATGGTGATTGCCAACAAATAATATTCCAGGTTTTGTACTTTTTTCTTTGTATTTTTGGCTTGTATTTATCCTTAATGCCCATATATCTCTACCTTCATAACTTTTACCAATAGAAAATAATGAAGCAATTGTTTTATACTTATCTGAAAGAGTTTTAAAAACTTCATATGTTTCATTATAATTATGATATGCAGAATCTTGAGATGGAAAATCTTTATTTAATGCAACCCATTCAGATAAAGTCTTTTTATCTATAATTTTAAACTCTTTTTCTGAAAGGATATTCAAAAAATCTTTATGTATAAAACCTTCTATATACGAATCATTTATTGAAAATATATCAACACCTGCTTCTAAAAGTTTGGTTCTTTCATATTTATCTTTTGCATAAACCTTAACGTAATATCTTGGATCTTTCATAAGTTCTGAATTTTCAGTTATATAGTTTGGTTGCTTAATATCTAACTCAGAGATTCTTTTAGTTAATTCTTTAAATAATCCCTCAAAACTTATATCTTTAACGCTTTCTAATGTTTCCGCATTTATCATAATCGGATTTAAAAATATAATAAAAAATATTGTTTTTATGAACATAATGACTCCTTTCTATACTTTTATAATGAAAATCCTAAAAGGATGTATTACCATAGTCCTACATTTTAATAGGACTTAAGTCTTATCATAAAGTTACAGCTCTACTACATTTTTTACACCAGCCAGCACTTTTACCATAATTTGATTTTCTATTCAAATTTATTATTTCCCCACAACCAGGACATCTAACAGTTTGAGGAATTATTTCAGTTTTTGAGAAATCTTTTTCAAAAATCTCTTTTGAAGAATATCTTGGTTCAAAGCCACCTCCCATTTTTCATCTATCCTCCTAAAAATTAATAATTATATCTATAATAATTATCTGGATTATACAAAAAATAAAAATCAAAAGGATCTAATCGTGGTAAATCTACATATCTTTTTCCTTTTTCATCTATTTTTTCTTCTAATGATGTTATAAACTTTTTATCTTCATAATAATCTGGATCTTTAACTATTCCTTCTTCAACTATATTGTCTACAACTGAATCTGCCCATTTAAGTTTAACTGCTTCATCCCCAAACTCTTCCCAATCCCCATCAGAGTTATTTTCATACATTTTTTTCCTAAATTCTTCAATATCAAAACCAATTTTTTTTGCAACAGGACCTAAAAGCCTTTTTTCCCACTTTCGAGCCATCTCAAGTCTTTCTTTAATTTGTGTAATGTTACCCCATGCCATGGTGGACATTTGATGATGTAAAATTATTGCATTTGGATATACAAAAGAACGTTTTGAAAGTGTAGTTATAACAGCAGCCATAGATGCAGCATATGATTTTACAACAAGATAAACAGGAGCTTTACTTGATTCAATTGCTTTAAGTATTTTATATCCTGCCATAACAGAACCACCAGGAGATCTATCAATTACTATAAATATTGGAGCAGTGCTAATGTTATTATAATAATTTATTCTGTCTACAATATAATCTGCTGTTTTAGTGGTTATAACTCCATTTAGAGGAATTCTTCTATCTGAAATAATTAAACTTCCATTTCTAAATATATTTTGATCGTAAGTTGGTTCTTTTTTTGAAATTCTTTTCAACTCCTCTTTTTTAGATATGAAATCTAATTCTGCTTTTAATAAATCAATTTCATTTTGTTTAAGGAATAACTCATGTTTAATCTTATCTCTTTCAAAATCCATTTTGTTTTTTTCTTCTTCTATTTTTCTTTTTTCTGCTTTAATTTTTTCTGCTTCAATATCATTTTCAATTTTTAATTTATTAAGGTAAAAAGATAGTTTAGATAACTCCTGTTTGTTTTTTTCTTCTGCAAGTTTATTTGACGCAGATAATTGTTCTATCTGTGCTTTGATTTCTGCTATTTCATTATTAATTTTTTCCATAAAAAGTTTATTTTTTAAAGATAAATCGTTATATTTTTTCTCCATCTCAAGTAACATGTTTTTTTGTTTCTGAATTTCTAGTTCGTATTCGATTCTAAGTTTTTCTTTTTCCTTATTCATTGACTCTATTTTTTGTTCAAGCATATCCTTATTAACCTTTTGTTGTTCGTTAGCATATACACTACTTGTCCAAGATAAACATATAAACAATATAATCCTGATATTCATCTTTCCTCCTTTTTTTAATATTACCAAATCATTTGAAAACCAAGTTTATGAGTACTTCCTAAAAATTTATGATGCAAATAGGCATAGTCCATTCCTAAACCCTTAATAATACTCTCTTTACTTAAAAATTTATCAAAAGTCATTCCAACACCAAACACAAATTTTGAAAAACTAGTATTTTTTTGTGTAGAATAGCCATATCTCATCTGGAAAGTTTTTGAAATATCAATGTCTATTGCAGAATTAAAGTATTTTTCATTATTTTCAATAGAAACATAATCAATCATTATGATGAAATTTATAATATCTTTTATTGTAGAAAAACTTTTCGATAAACCAAAATTAAACCGAACAGGTATTTTTTCATCTTGTAAATAAAATTTAGATTTTTTGCCTATATTTTGTAGTGATGTACCAATTTGAACATATCCAGGTAAAACTAATAATAGTCCAACATCCATTAGTTCTATATCTCTTTTATATGAAGCTAACTTTTCTGAAAGCCGCTTTATTGTAAATCCAAAAGAAAATCTGTATACTTTAGGTATATAAACTTTTACTGGTTTTATTTTAGACCACCTAGGAGAAATAAGCATAGGATCTATTTTCCCCTTAGCATAATTAAAATATGGAAAACCCTTTGAGTAGGTAAGACCATATACAGAATGAGAAGTAGATATATCTCCAATAATGTTTTCATTTTCATCATATGCAGTTATATCACCACTTTTTAAAACTGAATAGAAACTAGCTATATTTCCATATTTACTATTAAATACCACATTAACATACTGTTGTTTCATATCTTCAATATAATTATGATGCGCAATAGATAGGGAAGAATATGTCAAAAGCCCTATTCCTGCTGGATTATATAAAACAGAATCAGGATTTACTTGTGAGGTAAAGGTGTTTGACAATGATGAAGCATAAGGAGATGGAAATATATCTAAAATTTTACCAGTATATATATCTGTAGAATTGAGTTCTAAAAGAAAGCAAAGGAAAAAAAGCATAATTACATTATACACTTTTAAATATAATTAGAAACCCATTCATTAATAACTTCTTCATATAAAATTTCTTCTACTTTAGAGACTATATCTGCAGAAAAGTTTGCTTTCGCATATGCATAAGCCATTGCTGATATGTTTTGCATTGTAACTGGTTCTGATAATAACGAATGTATTACCTTTACATATTCCTCAATGTTTCTTTTTTTAACAATTATACCATTATATTCATTAATAAAATCTGAATTACCATTAATATCACTTACTACACAAACTACTGCTGACGCCATAGCTTCAATTAAAGAACGAGAAATTGATGGGGTTGATTTAGTTGAAACATATATATGTGTCATTGCCATAACTTCTGGCATATCATCGCGCCAACCAAGTATATCAATTTTTGGGCTAATTCCAAGATTTCTAGCAAACTCACGAATTTTTTCATCTTTGGTCCCTACAATCATAAAATTTACCTTATCATTTTTATCAAGCACATTTTTTGCTATCATTAAAAAAAGTTTAAGGGCATCCTCACTATAATCTCTTATAACTGTTGCAATTCTATATGGGCGCTGGAGAAAAGTGACAGGTTTTATTTGTTTTGCACTTTCCCATCTTGGCATTGCTAAAAGAGGAGAAAGAACTAAAATTTTAAAAAGATCTATCTGATTAAATAAAAGTTCATCTTTAATTGATTGAGATGCTACAATAATTTTTGAAAAAACATTATAGTATTCTTTTATAAATTCAATAAAATTTATATCAGGAAAACTTAAAATTCTAAGTATTTTAGGTTTCCTAGTAGAAATTAACCTTCTAATGAATCCCTCATCTTCTTTAGAATATCCATATATTTCTATTATATCTGCGTTAGGGATTCTCATTAAACCGGCTTTCAATAAAAAATTAACAGGCTGATGTTTTATTTTATTTTTTTTACAAAACTCTTCTATATAGGTATTTTTATTAGACAAAATCACAACTGTATTTTCATATTTTGTAAGATAAACAGCTGAATATAAAGCATTATATGATTCTATATTATTACCAGGATTAGCTATAAATTTTAAAATCATCATAAAACGCCTAAAATTTTCAACTGATTTAATGCTTTATTTCTATAATAATCATCATTTGATGTTTTTAATATATTAAAATAAAGAGATATAGCTAAATCTCTCCTCTTATTTTTAAGACATAAAAATGCAACTATATTTTTAAACATATCAGAATGTTCTATTTCTATAGCTGTTTCGTATAACAGGGAGATTGTTTTATCATCAATAAAGTTTTTTTTATTACTTTCATAAGTTATTATAGCAGCAATAAGCATTAAATACTTGATTTTTATTGGTTCATCTAATAAACCAGACAATAATGCCATATTTATTATAGACTTTGCATGTACAGTCTTATATAATCCAAATGCAATTATTGTTGTTCCTAAAATTATTGAATTCAAATAAGTAGGATTTGTTATTGCAATATCTCTAACTTTGTAATACATTAATGGATAATCACCAGCTAAATAATCATCAATATTCAAATTTTTTTTGCCATAATACTGAAGCATTCTTATATAAAGAATATCTGAATAATGTTTTTTCATTCCAAATGAATTGAAAATAAGAGCTTCTATAATATTTGATAAAAATCTACCATTATAAATAAATGATTGTTGATTATAGTTTTCAAGAATTAAATTTGAAATTAACATCAAAAAAATGGAAGCAATCAAACCAAATCTTTTCATAATTCTTTTTTATCTAAAAAATAAACACCTAGATAAATCCATGCTAAAGAATGTAATATACAATAAATTATGTAATTAAATTCAAACTTTAAGCTTGAAAAATCTGGAAGTAAATAAACAATATATACAAAATATTGTGTTATAGATTTAATGTGAAACAAAGAATTCTTAAGTTCAAATGCAAAATGTGAAATTATCCATATCATTGTTGTTATTAATATAGTTGAATATTGCGATGTAGTGATTAGTGATAGAGAAGTTGAAATTGCTAAAATAATCAAAATTTTTAGTAAAGTGACAAGTATGTATTCAAAATAATAAAAATCTAAATAATAACCTTTTATAACTTTTACAAAAATCATTATTACAAAGCTTGCAAAAAAACAAATTATAATAGAAGATATTATATAAGATATATATTTTGATATAAACCATTCAAACCTTGAAACTGATTTTGAAATGATAAGATATATTCTTTTATTCTCGATATCAGTATTCATAGAAATTGGAGGATAAATAATAGCAAAAACTAAAATAGACATTCCACATGCTGCAGCAAAGAAATCACTTAAAACTTTTTTTTCCTCACTTATTGCCATTATACCTACTATTGCTGAAATAAAAAAAGAAAAAATCAGGAAGAAAAATACTATATAAAATATTTTTGAAAGTAAAAACTCTTTTACAGAATAATAAATTAAATAAATATATTTTTTAAATATCATTTTCAACACTCTCAATAAAAATATTTTCTAAATTATCTTTAAATTCATCTTTTGATAAAATTCGTATGATTTTTCCTTTATTGATAAAAATAACCCTATTGCATATCTTCTCTATTTCAGAAATGGTATGAGATGAAAAAAATATTGTTTTTCCATTTTTATTAAGTTCAAGTAAAATTTCCCTCATATTCTTAACATACAAAGGATCGAGTCCACTTGTAGGTTCATCAAGTATAAGAAGTTTTGGATCATTTACTAAAGCACATGCTATTGCTAACTTTTGTAACATTCCTTTGGAAAGATTTTGTATTTTTTCATTTAAAAAATTATTAATAGAAGTAAGTTTTAATATATCAGACAGGTTATTAATATCGTAGTTTTGATTAGATATATGATAAAAAAATTTAATAGTGTCTTTAACTGTAAATTTTTGACAGAAATAAGGTATTTCACTCATATAACCAATAAATGATTTTTGAGTTATATGTGGGCTTAAATTTTTATAAAAAAATTTAATTTCACCAGAATCTGGGGTTGTTATTCCACAAATTATCTTTATAATTGTAGTTTTACCTGCACCATTTACACCTACTAAACCGACTATTTCACCTTCATAAAGACTAAAAGTAACTCCATTTAAAACATTTTTAACTGATTTTTTAAAGAACCCTTTATTTAAATAAGATTTAGAGACATTAATTATTTCCAAAATCACCTTTTCACTCTTCATCATCTTCTTCTTTTATTATTTTTTCTTTAAGTCTTTCTTTCCTAATTTGCTTTATCTCTGCTTTTATGTTTTTAAAAGAAATATTTCCTCTGGATAATATATCCGAATTAAATTCTCTTAAATCAAAAAATCTATTTTCCGTACTAACATATTTATCTCTAAGTTTACTTATTTCATTATATCCATAAACGCTTGCAAATGAATAAGTTGGATTCATAGAAATACTTTGTATTTCATATTGTGCAATTTCATCAGTAAATTGAAAATATTTTTTCATTTCTGATATACAGTCATCCCACTGTAACTCCTCAATATGAAATGCTACATCTAAATATGCTCTCATAGATCTTAACGTTTTAAAATATTGAACCATAAAAGGCGCATATACACTTGAATAATATCCCATTTCCAACGCCATATCAGCAGCAAAATCCATCCATCCATCCATGGTTGGTTGATTTGCTATCTTTCTTATTTTAGAAACATCAGATAGATAATCATATCTTACATGTAAACCTGGAATTAGCAATGTTGAGATAAAAAGTTCTATTTTTGGTTGAGAGTAAAGAGATAAAAGTATTAGTTTTTGTATTTCTTTATTTTTTTCATCTGGCATATATATATATAACTCTCCAACTCTCTCTCTATCGAGTGCATATGGATAAGAATAAAAAACAGATGGATAAAATCCTTTCCAAAAAGCAGGCAGTGTCTTTATAAGCAATCTTTGAGTTGGATATCGTATCACTCTATACTCATCAAAGTGATTTTTAGCTTTGTCAAATAAATCTGAAATATGTTTAATAATATAATCATACTCTGGATAATCACCAGTTATAGAAGTATATACTTCTCCTATACCACCTTTTATATATTTATCTGGAGCTATTTTAGTAGCGATTTGAACAAGTTTTTTATAGTTTTTATCAAAATTTTTTTTAGCAATTCTCAATGCTTTCCTTGGATTATAATCTATATTATGCCATCTTTCAAGATAAAATCCATAAGTATAAAGTCCAACATATGGTTTTCCATCAGATTTTGGATAGACTTCTCTTTGAAGAAATGATATATATCTTTCAAGAGCTATTTTTAAAGCAGATATATTTTTTTCAAACTCTTCCTTAAGTGTAGGATCTAATCCTATATAATTTCTAAATAATGGATAATAATCACCAATGTTTTCAAGTACAGAAGAAGCTTTTTTTACAGAATAAAGTGTCCATTGTTTTGGTGGTCTTGTAATATTTCTTTCAGCTTGAAAAAGTATTGTTGGAATTTTAGATAATCTCATCAAAGCTGATTTAGCTCTAAGATTATAAGGCATGTATTCTTTATTCATCATAAAATAAACTATATCAAAAGGTTCTAAGTAATATTGTGGATATAAAGATAATTTATTTATATTTTCAATTTCATATATATCTTTTTCTATCATAGAATAAAGCGTTTCATATTCTGATTTTTTCATTATATCTAATGATTCATAATCGATCCTCTCTAAATCTTTAATCATAAACTTTAATGCTTCAAGATATTTATTAAAATTCGCATAATCACGAGATGTCAATATATGATCATTTTCATGTATACCAATCAAACTTGCACGTTCAGGGTCATACATAACAATTGTAGCAGCATATTTTTCAATTAGCTCTTGAAGTCTTGCTCCTTCGAGTTTCCCTTTCGTTGCTTCTAGTGTCAAAGTATCTTCATAACAAAAAAGTCTAAAAAAACTTATATTTAATATTAAAACCAAAAAAAATTTCATACTTTTGCTTTCTCCTTGCCTCTCTTATTATCAATTTTATAAATTACCATATCCAATACTTCATCCATATAATTAACTTCAATTAATTCAGTATTATTTTTTATCTCATTTGGAATATGTGTAAGATCTTTTTTGTTTCCAGCGGGAAATATAACTTTTTTAATTCCTTCACGATATGATGCTATTATTTTTTCTTTCAAACCTCCAATAGGAAGGACCCTACCAGTTAAAGTTAACTCGCCAGTCATAGATATCCCTTTCTTAACAGGATTACCAGATATAAGACTATACAATGCTGTTGCTATTGTTATTCCAGCAGATGGACCATCCTTTGGAATAGCACCTTCAGGAATATGAACATGGAAGTCATGAGATTTTAAATATTTAATATTATTTTTAATTTTTGACTTAACATAAGAAAATGCTATTTGAACAGATTCTTTCATTACATCTCCAAGTCTTCCTGTAACAGATATATTCCCTTTTCCTGGCACAGCAATTGCCTCTATATACAATACTTCTCCACCATGTTCTGTCCAAGCAAGTCCAGTTGCAACACCTATAGAATTTTCCTCTATTTTTGTATTTATATATTTAGGTATATCTAAATATTCAACAAGATTTTTTTCGTTAATAATTATATTATTTTTCCCTTCTACAATATTTACTGCTATTTTTCGACTTAAAGATGCTATTTCTCTTTCTAAATTACGGACTCCAGCTTCTTTAGTATATTCATTAATTATTTTTATTATTGTATCATCTGTTATTTTTATATTTGTTTCTTTATTTATAATCCCATGTTCTTTAAACTGCCTTGGTATAAGATAATTTTTTGCAATCTTGAGTTTTTCATTATGAGTATAACCTGAAAATTCAATTATTTCTAATCTATCCCTAAGGCTTATAGGTATTCCATCTAATGTATTCGCTGTAGCTATAAACATTACTTTAGATATATCAAAAGGAATATCAATATAATGGTCAACAAATTCTTTATTTTGCTCAGGATCTAAAACTTCAAGTAATGCCGCAGCAGGATCTCCTCTCCAATCCATTCCCATTTTATCTATTTCATCCATCAAAAATACTGGATTTTTACTTTTAGCCTTTTTTAAACTCTGAATAATTCTTCCAGGCATTGAACCAATATATGTTCTTCTGTGACCCCTTATCTCTGCTTCATCTCTAATTCCACCTAAACTCATCCTCACAAAATTTCTGCCCATTGCGCAAGCAATAGATCTTGCTATAGAGGTTTTACCAACCCCAGGTGGTCCAACAAAACAAAGTATTGGTCCTTTAAGTGTATTAGTGAGTTTTGTTACAGCTAAAAATTCTAAAACTCTCTCTTTAGGTTTGTTAAGTCCAAAATGATCTCTATCAAGTATCTCCTTTGCTTTTTTAAGGTCAATAACATCATCTGTCTCTTTAGACCATGGTAACGAAACCATCCAATCAAGATATGTTCTAGATACTGTAGCTTCTGGAGAAAAAGGCATCATTTTAGACAATCTTGATAACTCCCTTTCGCACACCTCTTCTGCTTCTTTTGGCATTTTTGCTGCTTTAATCTTTTTCTTCCACTCATCTAATTCTTTAGCAAAATCATCTTTTTGGTGAAGTTCTTTTTGTATTGCCTTCATCTGTTCATTTAAATAATATTCTTTTTGAGATTTTTCAATTTGAGATTTAACCCTATTATGAATTTTTTGTTCTAAATTTATTATCTCTATTTCTCTATTTAAATATTTTATTAACTTTTCTGTTCTCTCTTTAACATTAAATGTTTCCAAAATATCTTGTTTCTCCGATATGCTTATTACAACACTTGATGCTATGTTATCGCAAAGTTTAGAAGGATTTGATATTTCATCCATCATAAGTTGTGTATTAACACTGATTTTTGCTGTAATTTTAAGATAATCATCAAAAACACCTATTAAATGTCTGGCCAAAGCTATTATTTCAGAATTTACCTCTATATTTTCATTTATTTCTTCAAACTCGCAAACAAAAAAATCTTTGGTCTCATGTTTACTTATAACATTTATTGATACCCTTTTAAGGCCATTAAGAATAACTCTCATAGTTCCATCTGGAAGTTTAATATGTTGATTTATCTCACATAATACCCCAACTCTAAATAAATCATTTTCGGTTGGTTCATCTATTGAAGGTTTTTTTTGTGTTACAGCAATTATGTTTTTAGAGTGCTTCTCTATAGATTCTTCCACTGCAACTACAGATTTAACTCTGCTTACAGCAAGTGGAAAATGAAAATTTGGAAATACCACAATATCTCTAATTGCTATTAACGGTAATAATCTTTTTTCATTACCCATAGATATATAATCCTCCGTATTATTAATAATTAAATTTTCTTCTTAAATTCAAGTATACCATCGATGATTCCATATTTTAAAGCCTCTTCAGCAGACATATAAAAGTTTCTTTCTGTATCTTGTCTTATCTTTTCTTCAGTTTGACCAGTATGTTTAGCAAGAATTTTTATTAATCTATTTTTAGTTTCTTGCATTTCTTTATTCTCAATATCAATATCTGTTGCTTGCCCTGATATACCATGCCCCCAAATTAAAGGTTGATGTATCATTATTCTCGCGTTTGGTAAAGCAAATCTTTTTCCTTTCGTACCTGCAGCAAGAAGTAAAGCTCCAAAAGACATAGCCATTCCCATACATATAGTAGTTATTGGTGCTTTTATAAATTGCATTGTATCATATACTGCAAGACCTGCAGTAACCATTCCACCAGGAGAGTTAATATACAAATTAATATCTTTTTCTGGGTCTTCTGCTTCAAGATAAAGCAGTTGAGCTATAATATTGTTGGCAGAAGCAGTAGAAATGGCTCCCTCAGGGTCCCCGACAAATATTATTCTATCTTTGAGCAATCTTGAAAAGATATCATAACCAACCATGGCTCCTTGACCTTTCCAAGTCTCTATAATTGTAGGTATTATCATTTTTCCTCCCTTCGATTAAATTTTATCACTCAATTTCTTCTTTTACTGTAATTTTTGATTTTATAAAATCCATTGTTTTGTTTTCTGTTATTGTTGCCATTATATATCCTTTCCTTTTATTAAAGAGCTCTTTTGCTTTTTCTATTTCTTGTGAAGTTTTTAAGGTACTAATAACTCTATCTAATTCCTTTAAATAATCTTCTTCAGTTGCATGTATATTTTCCTTTTTAGAAATAGCGTGAAGTATATATGCTATTTTAATATTTCTTTCAGCAATTGGTTTTAATTTATCTTCATATTTGGTAATATCAAGTTTTTGTTCATCTGGTATATTTGCTCTTTTTTTAGCAATCTCAAAAAGGTCTTCAATTTCTTGTCTTACAAGTGTTGGAGGTAAAGGAAAAGAATTTTGTTCTATCAATTTATTTTCTATTTGTTCAACTAAATTCTTTTCCGATTTTATTTTCTCCTCCTTCTCAAGAATATTTTTAATCTGTTGCCTTAAATCATTTATATCAGAAGCACCTAATTGTTTTATCATATTTTCATCAAGTTCTGGAATAATTTTTTTCTTAACATCTTTAATATTAATTACAAATTTAAGTTTTTTCCCCTCAAATTCTGTTTCAAATTCCTTAACATCACCTTTTTTCGAACCAATAACAGCATCTTCAAATCCTATTATTGCGCTGGGAGAAGACATATCGATAACTTCATTTTTTATCTCATCTACTTTTTTACCATTTTCAAAAATCTCATAATCAACTAAGATATATTTATCATTAGAAACTGGTTCATCAACAGGTTGTAAATATGAATTATATTGTCTTATTTGTTCTATATAATTATCAATATCTTTATCTGTAATCTTCTTTATTTTTTTAACTATTTCAAAATCTGTATAACCTTTTGG